>MGON01000043.1:1881-3784 GCA_001795345.1 Chloroflexi bacterium RIFCSPLOWO2_02_FULL_71_16
AACGTAAGGCGGCTTTGCCGCCTAAAGCGCGCGAGCCAGCGCGTCCCAGACCTTGGCCTGGACCTCCGGAGCCGCCGGAGCCTCCGGGTCCTTCCGGCGCGCGACGACCTCGTTCTGCTGCATGTAGAGGAAGGACAGCGACTGGAACATCTGGAGCGCCTCTCCGCGCGCCTCGAGGTCCTTCCAGCGGAGGATCTCGGTGCGACCGCGGGTCAGCCGCTGGTGGATCCGGTCGAGCCGCACGTACTCGTCGCCGTCGGGCCAGCGCTGCTTCGCCACGTCGATGCCCATGAGAAATGCGACGTCCACGAGCTCCGCGCCCCGGAAGTCGTTGCCGCGGAACTCGTTCTTCGTGCGTGCCGGGATCAACTCCGCCGCTCCCGGCCCCCACGGCTTGCCGTAGAAGCGCACGTGCGTGAGGCGACCGGCGAAGTGGCAGTCGATGAACTCGGCGGCCGTCGCCGTCCAGCCATCGAGGTCGGCGCCGTCGAAGGTGCAGCCCTCGAACCGCGAGCTTCCCGGGTCGATGCTCCGCATGTCCGCCCCGTCGAAACGGCAGCGGCGGAAGACGTTGCGGCGCTTGGCCTTGAAGAGCGGCAGCATGCGCCGGTCGAGCTTCACGTTCCGGAAGTCGCAGCTCTCGAAGACGCACGCGCTGGGCGACAGGCGGTCGAAGGCGGCGCGGCCGAAGTCGACGTCGGCCACTCTCGCTCCCTGAAGGAGGACCAGGCCCGGTAGTCCCATCTCGGCGATGCTCATGAGCGCACGGACTCTAACGGCGTTGTCGCGCCGGTCGCATGGTCTGACACCGAGCTGAGACCGCGCTGACGGGTCGCCGGACGTGCTCCGATCTGGCGGCGGGCGGTCGGCTAGGTCCGGGTCCCCGCCGGGAGGGACCTCCCCGGGGTCAGCTGGCCCTCATGCGACAGCTTCGGCGCCTTGTCCGAGTACGGCTCGAGCCCGTTCTCCACCAGGATCTTGTCGACCTCGGCCATGAGGGCGTCGAGGAGCTCCCCCTCCGGATAGACGCCGACGACCTTGCCCTTGCGGAAGAGGGCGCCCTTGCCCACCCCGCCGGCGATGCCCACGTCGGCGTCCTTGGCCTCGCCTGGGCCGTTCACCTCGCAGCCCATGACGGCCACCTTCATCGGGTGCGGCAGCGCCCGGAGCCGCTCCTCGGCCACCTTCGCGAGCGGGATCAGGTCGATGTCCGCCCGGCCGCAGGACGGGCAGGCCACGAGGGTGAGGCCCTGGTCGCGCAGCCCGAGCGACTTCAGCATGTCGAAGCCCGCCTTGACCTCCTCCACCGGGTCCTCCGAGAGCGACACGCGGATGGTGTCCCCGATGCCCTCGTAGAGGAGGACGCTCATCCCGGCGGTCGAGCGGATCGATCCGGATACGAGCGTCCCAGCCTCGGTGACCCCGAGGTGCAGCGGGTACGGCACGAGCCGCGCGAGCCGGCGGTAGGCGGCGACCATGGTCGGGACGTCGAAGGCCTTCACGCTCACGACGATGTCCCCGAAGTCGAGCGACTCGAGGATGCCGATCTCCGACATGGCGAGATCGACCATCCGCTGCGCCTCGTCGCGCACGTCGTCCGGCTTGCGGTCGCCGATGGAGCCGTGGTTCACGCCGATGCGGATCGGGGTCTCGCGCTCCCTGGCCTTACGGACGACCTCGCGCACGCCCTCCTTGTTGTGGATGTTGCCGGGGTTGAGGCGCAGCTTGTGGATGCCAGCGTCGAGCGCCGTCATCGCGAGCCGCCAGTCGAAGTGGATGTCCGCGACGAGCGGCAGGATGCTGCGCCGGACCAGCTCCGGAAGCGCCTCGGCCGCCCGCTTGTCCGGGACGGCCACGCGGGCGATCTCGCACCCGACCTCCTGGAGCCGTTCGATCTGGCGGA
>MGON01000043.1:3847-6278 GCA_001795345.1 Chloroflexi bacterium RIFCSPLOWO2_02_FULL_71_16
CGCCGATCGAGGTGCCGCCGACGTACAGCTTCTTGCTCGCCCGGCGCGGGCGCGGGCCGATGCGGTCCTCGGGTGCGGTCAGGGTCACGTTCAGGGGAGCGCTGTTCACACCACTAGGGTAGCCCGCCGGACGTGTTCATCTAGTCTCACGCGCGAGATGGACGCCTATCTGCTCCTGAAGTTCGTGCACGTCTCCCTGGCCATCGTCGCCGTCGGCGCGAACCTGACGTACGGGATCTGGCTGAACCGGGCCGAGCGCGACCCGCAGCACCTCGCCTATGTCCTGCGAACCGTCAAGCTGCTCGACCAGCGCGTCGCGAACCCGTCCTACGGGCTGCTCCTGGTCACCGGCCTGGCGCTCGCCTGGATCGGCAGCATCCCCTACGAGACGTTCTGGATCGCGGCGTCGCTCGCCCTGTACCTCGTGGCGGTGGCCGTAGGCATCGTCCTCTACGCCCCCGTCATCCGCCGACAGCTGGAGCTCGCGAGCGCGGGCCAGGCGGGCACTCCCGCCTACCGGGCGGTAGCAGCGCGCGGTCGCGCCATGGGCGTCATCACCGGCGTCGTGGTCATCGCGATCGTCTTCCTCATGGTCGTGAAGCCCGCGCTCTAGAGATAGCGAGGCCGGACGAGCGCGTTGATCAGGCGCTGGCGCCGGTGTACGCGCGGAGGCCGCGCTTCCAGAAGGCCCGCGAGAAGAGCCAGGCAGCGGCGGTCGCGGCCAACACGAACCCGAGCGTCTGCAGGTCGACGAGGCCCACGATCGCCTTGGCCGGGACGGTCACCGCGATCCCGACCGGCACGACCGTGGACATCGTCAGGCGCAGCCAGCCGGGGTAGATGTCGATCGGGAACCGGCCGGCGTCGATGAAGGCCCAGAACAGCGCCAGGATGTTGTCGACCCGCACGAACCAGAACGCGAGCGTGCTGAGGACGAGCAGCAGCGCGTAGATGAGGACGAACCCGCAGGCGAGCGTGAGCGCGAACGCCGCGGCGGATCCGACCGTGAGGACCGTCGCGAGCTGCGCCACGCCGTAGAGCGTGATGACGAGCCCGACGGCCACCTGGATCGTCTGCACCGTCTGGAAGTGCCGGAAGCTCACCATGAACTGGCTGCTCACGGGCTTGAGAAGGACGAAGTCGAGGGTGCCCTGGCGGACGTGCTCCATGAAGCGCTGGAAGCTCGGCTGGAAGACGAGCTCCTCGACGCCCTGGACCATGTAGAAGACGCCGAGGAGAACGACCATCTGCGGAAGGCTCCAGCCGTTCATGACCTCCGTGTACGCGTAGAGGATCAGCACCGCGGCCACGCTCGTTCCCGAGACGACGACGATCTGCATGATCTCGAGCAGGAGGTTGAAGCGGTACTCCAGCGCGAACTGGAGCTCGGTCCGCACGAAGAGGCCCAGCAGCCGTAGATACCGCCCCATCGGATCAGGCGCCCACTACGTCCCGGCGAAGACGGGCGGAGCAGGACGCATAGATCATGCGAAGCATCCTCTATGCACCTACCGCGCTGTACTGGCGAAGGCCCGCGCTCCACACGGCGCGGTACAGGACGACCGCGACGGCGAGCCAGACGACCTGTCCGCCCATCAGGAGCAGCGCCGTCGCCAGGTCCGGGCCGCCGCGAAGGATGTCGGCCGGGACGCCCAGCATGTAGCCGAACGGGAGCCCGTAAGCGATGGCCTGGAGCGGTCCGGGCAGCAGCGCGAGCGGCGCGATCTGGCCGGCGAAGATGAAGCCGGCGCGCTGGTACAGCGTCACGAAGGCGTGCACCCGGGTCGTCCAGAACGCGACGAGCGCGAACACCCAGCCGAACAGGAACTGCAGCGCCGCGCCGAGCAGAAGGCTAACGCTGCCGAGCGCGACATGCCAGGCGTCCGTCGTGAAGCGCGCCTCGAACGTGATCGCGACGATGACGGCGACCGGAATGACCGCCACCGAGGTGAAGCCCTTCCACAGCACGTTCGCCACGATCGAGTAATGGAGCGGATGCAGCGGCCGCAGCAGCTTGGGCGACAGCGCGCCCTGACGGATCTCGTACTCGAACTCGTACATGTCCCAGGACGTCGTGAGATGCGTGACGAAGATCATCACGACGTAGTACGCGGCTAGGTCGGAGCGGGAGAACGCCCCCAGCTGGCCGCCCTGCGAGTCGGCGACCGCGAGCCACGCGGCGAGGAAGATGATCGGCCGGATGAACGAGAAGAGCACGTAGAGGAACATCTGCGCCCGGTACTGGGACATGATCTGGATCTGGTTCGTGAGGAGCGCGCGATAGATCCGGATCACGCCGGCACCGCGCTGTCCGGCATGCGCTCGCCCGCGAAGACGCGGTCGATGACCTCCTCGATCGGCGGGTCCTCCACCGAGATGTCGGCCAGGCCGCCCTCGAGCTCGCGGACGATCCGCGCCGTGCGCTCGCCGG
>MGON01000043.1:6292-7809 GCA_001795345.1 Chloroflexi bacterium RIFCSPLOWO2_02_FULL_71_16
GACGCGGATCACCTTGTAGGGGGCCATCCGCTGCGCCAGCTCGCCGAGCGCTCCGTCGTACAGCAGCCGGCCGTGGTGGATCACGAGCACGCGCTTGCAGAGCGCGAGGATGTCGTCCATGTAGTGGCTGGTCAGCAGGATCGTCGTCCCGGCGCGCCGGTTCAGCTCGGCGACGAAGCGGCGGATGCGCGCCTGCATGGAGACGTCGAGACCGAGGGTCGGCTCGTCGAGGAACGCGACGCGGGGCGAGTGGATGAGGCCCGCCGCGAACTCCACCTTCATGCGCTCGCCCAGGCTCAGGTTCCGCACCGGCTTGTGCATGAGCGGTCCCAGCTCGAGCAGCTCGGTGAGCTCGGCGAGCGTGGCTCGGTACCGCTCGTCGGCGAGACCGTAGATCTCCTGGAGCACCCGGAACGAGTCGGCCGCAGGGATGTCCCACACGAGCTGGCTGCGATTGCCCATGAGCAGCGTCATCTGCCGGAGGAAGGCGCCCTCGCGCCGCCACGGCACGTGCCCGACCACACGGGCCTCGCCCCCCGTCGGGTACAGCAGGCCGGCCAGCATCTTCAGCGTCGTCGTCTTGCCGGCCCCGTTCGGGCCGAGAAAGCCCACGACCTCGCCGGGCTCGATCGTGAACGTCACCTCCGTGACCGCCGGGACGTCACGGAAGCGGCGCTTCAAGACGGACCGGAAGGTCGCGCCGAGGCCCTCCTCCCGCTCGTGCACGCGGTAGACCTTGGTGAGGCCAGCGACGCGGACGATCGGCTCGGGCACCGGCGCAGCCTAAAGGATCAGGCTCTCCGCTTCTGCGTCGTGTGAGGCGATCAGCCCCCTTCGAACACGCGGCGAAGGTCGGAGATGGAGACGAGGACCAGCAGGCCGAGGAGCAGGAGGAAGCCGATGGCGTGGATCGCCGCCTCGACCTGAGGCGAGAGGCGCCTCCGGAAGATCCCGCCGATGAGCACGAAGAGCAGGCGCCCGCCGTCGAGCGCCGGGAACGGGATGATGTTCAGGACGGCGAGGTTGATCGAGAGGACCCCCACCAGGCGCAGCAGGGCGGCGACGCCGAACTCCGCCACCTGGCCCGTGACCCGGAAGATCTCGATGATGAGCACGAAGAGCAGGCGCCCGCCGTCGAGCGCCGGGAACGGGATGATGTTCAGGACGGCGAGGTTGATCGAGAGGACCCCCACCAGGCGCAGCAGGGCGGCGACGCCGAACTCCGCCACCTGGCCCGTGACCCGGAAGATCTCGATGGGCCCGCCGATCTGGGGCGGACCGCCGGGGCCGGCGTCGTCGGCGCCCAGGAGCTGGCCGGGGAGCGCGGCGATCTGCTGCACGACGTCCACCGTGAGCGCCCAGGCGCTGCCGAAGGCCTGCGGCACGCTGACCGCGACCGGAGCGGTCACGTCCTCGAGCACGAGCCCGAGCGGCCCCTGCCCCTCGGGAAGCGACTGGCGCGGCGTGACCACGATCGGGTCCAGCGCCTGGCCGTCGCGCACCATGACCAGGGTCAT
>MGON01000043.1:7824-8142 GCA_001795345.1 Chloroflexi bacterium RIFCSPLOWO2_02_FULL_71_16
CGGCGGCCGCAGCGGCTCACCGTTGCGGCGGAGGCCCGCCTGCCGGTACGTGTACGAGACGATCTCCGTCGAGCTACGGAAGACCTGGCCGTCGATCTCCTTGACCAGGTCCTGGGACCGGATCCCGGCTGCCCCGGACGGCGAGCCCGCCTTCACTTCGATGATCCGGACGTCGCCTGTGGGCGCGGTGGTGCCGAGCGAGAACGCCGCGGTGAGCACGACGATCGCGAGCACGACGTTCATCGTCACGCCCGCTACGAGCACGATCGCCTGAGCCCACCACGGCTTCGAGGTGAACGATCCGGGCTCACCCTCGCC
>MGON01000044.1:0-878 GCA_001795345.1 Chloroflexi bacterium RIFCSPLOWO2_02_FULL_71_16
AAGCTTCCGGACGGGCCAACCGGTCCGGCGGGTGTGGGTCCTCAGCATCGCCAATGTCCTGACGTCTCTCGTAGCGCAGGTCCCTCTTGGCTGGCTCATGGCCGAGGTGGCGGTGAAGGTCGGCCTGTGGGCCGCCTTCATGGTGATGATCCCGCTGCAGCTGGCGCGCTACTCGCTCAGCAAGTACACGGAGATACGAGACCTCTTCTTCGGGTCCGTCAGCGCGCTCTCGCAGGCGATCGACGCGAAGGACGGTTTCACTCGCGGCCACGCGGACCGCGTGTCGAGGATCGCCGGGGCCATAGCGCGGGAGCTCGGTGTGCCGGAGCGCGAGATCGAGCAGATCGAGCTCGCCGGGCTGTTGCATGACATCGGGAAGATCGGGGTCGAGGACCGCATCCTGATGAAGCCTGCCAGGCTCGACGTGGACGAGACGGCGCTCATGCGGCGCCATCCCATCTACGGCGCATCCATCCTCGAGCCGTCCGCCGCTCTGCGGCCGCTGGTGCCGATCGTCCTGCACCACCACGAGAACTACGACGGCTCGGGCTATCCCGAAGGCCTGAAGGGCGAAGCGATCCCGCTCGGCTCGAGGGTGATCATCGTGGCGGACGCGTACGAGGCCATGACCTCCGACCGCATCTACCGAAAGGCCATCGGCCACGAGAAGGCGATGGAGCAGCTGAACAGGTACAAGGGCGTCCAGTTCGATCCGAGTGTCGTCCGCGCCTTGGACCAGCTCCTTCAGAAGCGCGGACCGGCGGCCTTCGAGGTCAGCGATCTGCCGACGCTCGAATACGAGACGCTTGCGGAGCTTCGTCTCCGGCTTGCCCAGCAGCCCGCCGCGCGCGACGCACATGCTGGCTAGCGCGATCGCG
>MGON01000044.1:908-6997 GCA_001795345.1 Chloroflexi bacterium RIFCSPLOWO2_02_FULL_71_16
CGCTCGCTCCGGTCTTCGGTGACCTCAGCGCCGTCGCCTACGTCGTCGCCTTCGGCTGCATCGCGGCAGCCGCGCTCGCGGACAGGGCGCTGCCCGGCATGAGCGCGATAGCGGCGGGGGCCACGCTGAACTGGCTCGTGGTCGCGGCGAACGGCGGCATGCCGGTGGACCCGGTGGCGCTCACCGCAGCGGGGGTGAGCATGCCGGACGATCGGCTGCACATCGAGCTCGGACCGGCGACACGCCTGCCGCAGCTCGCCGATGTGATCCCCATGGGGGTCTTCCGGAGCGTGTACAGCATCGGCGACGTGCTGCTCGCCGCCGGCGGCTTCTGGCTGCCGTTCGCGTGGCTGCGGCGCCGATGACCGGAGCGACCGCCCTCCAGGCCTTCCGCTCGCCGAACTTCTCGCTGCTGTGGGCGGCCCAGGTCGTCAGCGGCTTCGGTGACAAGATCACCGTGTTCGCCCTCGCGTTCGTGACCTGGGAGCTGACGCGCTCCGCCGTGTCGACCACCCTCGCGGTGGTCATCTCGACCATCCCGTACGGCATCTTTGGCTTCTTCGGCGGCGCGATCGCCGACGCGGTCGGCCACCGCAGGTCGATGATCGCCTGCGACGTCGTGCGGATGATCGCGATAGCGCTGATACCGCTCGTGCTGCTCGTCGGGTCGCCGCTGTGGGTGGCCTATGTCCTGGTCTTCATCGCCGCGATCTGCTCGGCCATCTTCAATCCCGCGCGCATGGCGATCATCCCGGACCTGGTCCCGGCCGAGCGGCTCGGCGCGAGCAACTCGATGGTCTATGCCTCCGACCGGACCGTCGAGATCGTCGGCACGCTCATCGCCGGGGTCCTGGTGGCCCTGCTGCGCGAGTCCGCCTTCTACGTGGACGCGCTCACCTTCGGCGTGTCCGCCCTCCTCCTCGGCCGCATCGCGATCGACGAGAGGCCATCGCGCGCCATCTCGTGGAGCCGCCTGATCGCCGACGCGGCCGACGGCGTGCGACTCATCCGGGACCACGCCGTGATCCGCGCGAACACCGTGTTCTCGCTCCTCGCCCAGCTCTCGCTGCCGATCGTCAACGGCCTCACGCCCGTCCTCGTGTTCCGCGAGTTCGGCCTGGGTCCGGAGCACTTCGGGGGTCTCGAGGCGGCCATCGCCGTCGGGGCCGTGCTCGCCGGCATCCTGTATCCAGCGTTCCTGGGCGGTGTCCGAAAGGGCCGCGCGATCGTCGCGGGGTTCGCCCTGCTGGGCATCGTCCTCGTCGCCATCGCGGTCTCGCCCACGTTCCCGGTGCTGGTGGTCATGTACGGCATCTTGGGGATCACTAACGTCGTGTTCGTCATCCCGAACATGACCCTGGTCCAGCAGCTCACGCCGGCCCATGCGCGAGCCCGGCTGTTCGGCGCGCGCTTCGCCCTGCTCAACCTGACCTGGCTCCCCGTGATCCTGCTCAGCGCAACGCTCGCGGAGATCTTCAGCGTGCAGGCGATCCTCGCCGTGGCCGGCATCTTCACGCTCGCGGTCGCGGTGGTCGGCGCCACCTTCCGCGTCGTCCGCGAGGCGGACTAGCGCACGCTGCCTCGAGCGACCCCAATCCCGGCAGCGGGTCGCCAAGTTGACATGTACGCTGGGCGCACACAAACTGCCGCTCACGATGGGGAAGAGACTTCAAGTGGCGCCTTCACGCGGCGAAATTGGCCAGGAAGCGTACAGATAGTGGCGCAGAAGACCGTCCTGGTCGCCGACGACGACGCTGCGATCCGCTCGCTCCTCCGGCAGGTGCTCCAGGACGAAGGCTATGTCGTGCAGGAGGCCGCCACCGGCGTCGAGGTCGTCGACAAGGTGAAGGAGAACGGTCCCGACCTCGTGATCATGGACGTCCGCATGCCCGAGCTCGACGGCATCGAGGCGCTCTCGCGCGTGAAGGCGACGTCGCCGAAGACGTCCGTCCTGATCATGACGGCATTCGGCAGCTCCAACGCCGCGATCCGCGCGATGGAGCTCGGGGCCTTCGACTACGTCACCAAGCCCTTCGAGCTCGACAAGATCAACTACACGGTCAGCAAGGTCTTCGAGTACCAGGACCTGGCCGCCGAGGTGGAGGTCCTGCGCGGGGAGATCTCCACGCTGGTCCAGACGGAGCGCATCGTGGGGAACTCGCCCGCGATGCAGGAGGTCTACAAGACCGTCGGCAAGGTCGCGAAGTCGGACGCCACGGTCCTCGTCACCGGGGAGAGCGGAACGGGCAAGGAGCTCGTCGCCGAGGCGCTGCACTACAACTCGAACCGCCGCGCGGGTCCACTCGTGAAGGTGTCGTGCGCCGCGCTGCCGGAGACGCTGCTCGAGGCCGAGCTCTTCGGCCACGAGAAGGGCTCGTTCACCGGCGCGATGACGCAGCGCCGCGGCCGCTTCGAGATGGCCGACAAGGGCACCATTTTCCTCGACGAGATCGGCGAGATGAGCCTCCAGACACAGACGAAGCTCCTGCGCGTCCTCCAGGACCACAAGATCGAGCGCGTCGGCTCGTCCCTCCCCATCAAGGTGGACCTGCGGATCATCGTCGCGACGAACAAGGATCTGCAGAAACAGGTCGAGCAGACCAAGTTCCGGGACGACCTCTTCTACCGGCTGAACGTCATCCACATCAACATGCCGCCGCTCCGCGAGCGCAAGGAGGACATTCCCGCGCTCGTCGAGCACTTCCTGGCGAAGCACCGCTACAGCGCCACGGCGCAGCCGGCGGCCATCAGCGAGGAGGCCCTGCGCCGGCTCATGGAGTACGACTGGCCGGGCAACGTGCGCGAGCTCGAGAACGTCGTCGAGCGCGCGGTCGTCCTGTCTCGCGGCCAGATCATCACGAGCCGAGAGCTGCCGTTCGGCGACCACGAGGGCGACCACGACGAGGACGGCACGGACGAGCTCCCGAGCGAGAAGTCGTTCTTCAAGAAGTCGGTCGCGCAGTTCGAGAAGGACCTGATCATGAAGGCGCTCCGCGACGCCACCGGGAACCGCTCCAAAGCGGCCGAGATGCTGGGGATCTACCGTCGGCTCCTCTATGCCAAGATCAAGGAGTACGGCCTCGAGGGGTACCCGCCGAAGGGCCGCTAGCGCGAGCGTCGTCCGGACCGTCGAGGCCACCGGATCGTCCGCTCGAAGCTGGGACGCCGCGGTCGCCGACGCGGTGAAGGGCGCGAAGGACGAGGTCCCCGAGCCCATCGCGGTCGAGGTCGTCAGGCTCTGGGCGGACCTCGACGCCCGCCGCCGGATGCGCACCTACCGGGCGTCCGTGAAGCTGGCGTTCCGCCAGCGCGTGGCCCTCTAGGCTCCATCTGTCCCATCCGTTGACACGCTAGGCGCGCAATGCCACGATCCCCCGCGCCGGCAGACAGCCGCGCTAGGGGGAGGTCCTCATGGCGGACACCGAAGGACGGACGGCGCTCGCTCAGGTCCTGGTGGCGAACGATGGCGAGGTCATCTCCCGGCTGCGCCTCTCGGCGGCGGAGGCCGCCCGCGTGTGCCGCGTCACCCCCCGGCAGCTCATCTACTGGACCAAGAAGGGGCTCGTGCGCCCGGCGGCCGACGGCGACGACCATGACTACGACGTCTTCGCCATGGAGAAGGTCATCCGCATCCGCCAGGCGCTGGAGAAGGGCTACTCCCTGGAGAAAGCGGCGCAGGTCGTCCAGCGCGAGATGAGCGGCCTGGCGGCCGAGGTCGACCGGCTCGGCTCGATGGCCGCCGAGGATCTGGAGGCCGAGCTGAGGCGCCGGCTCGAGCGGCTCGAAGAGCGGATCGCCGCGCTGCGCCGCTCCCTTCCCGCCTCGCTCGAGATGGGCCGCCTCCGCCGTGCGGTCGCCCTCCTGGCGCGGCTCGAAGCGCAGGGCGAGCTCCGCGCCGGCGCCGACGGCGACGCCGCCAAGACGCTCGCGCTCCGTCTCGGCCGCGCGGTCGACGAGCTCGAGCGTGTCGTGAGCGAGGTCCAGGCTATCTAAGGCGCTCCCGCGCGCTTCTTAAAGCGCTCACGCGCACTGCTGGACAGCGAGAAGCTCCCGCTACGCTCGCTGCGGTGACCCTTCGGACCGCGGCCGCCGTCGCGGCCGGGAAGCTCACGCGAGTTGGACTCCAGACGCTGGGCCGCGGTGCCACCGCCCTGCCCGGGCTCGTCACCCTCACGCTCGACCCCGCGGCGCTCAGCCGGATGACCGCGGGCTTCGCCCACGGCTCCGTCCTCGTGTCCGGCACGAACGGGAAGACGACGACCTCGCGCATGCTGGCCGATGTCGTCCGCGCCGCGGGCTGGGCGCCGGTCCACAACCGCTCCGGCTCGAACCTCGACCGCGGCATCGCGGCGGCGCTCATCGAGCGCTCGGACTGGCTGGGGTCGCCGGAGGGCGACGTCGGCGTGTTCGAGGTGGACGAGGCGTCGGTCCCGCGGGTGCTCTCGCGGCTCGTTCCGCGCGTGGTCATCGTGACGAACCTCTTCCGGGACCAGCTCGACCGTTACTTCGAGCTGGCGCAGCTCGCGCGGCGCATCGCCGCGGCGGTCGCGGAGCTCGGGCCCGACACGACGCTCGTGCTGAACGCGGACGACCCGATCGTCGTGCAGCTGGGGTCGGGACACGCCGGGCGCACGATCTTCTTCGGCATCGACGACCCTGCCGTCGGCGGCAAGATCGCGCAGCACATCAGCGACGCCACCCACTGCCCGCGCTGCTCCACGCGCCTTTGGTACTCGCGCGTGATCCTCGGCCACGTCGGGGACTGGTCCTGTCCCGGCTGTGGCTTCGCGCGGCCGGCGCCGGAGATATCCGCCACGCGCGTCGAGCTGTCGGCCGGCGGGAGCCTGGTCCATCTCGCCGCCGCGGCGTCGGCGGTCCTCGATCCGGTCCGCGTGCCGCTCCCCGGTCTCTACAACGCCTACAACGCGCTCGCGGCGATCGGCGCCGCGCGCGCGCTCGACATCTCGCTCCCGACCGCCGCCCGCGCCATCGCCGCGGTCCGGGCGGCCTTCGGGCGGCTCGAGGTCGTCGAGGCGGAGGGCCGGCGCCTGCGCCTGGTCCTGGTGAAGAACCCGGCCGGCTTCAACGCCGCCATCGCGGCGCTGCTCGAGCAGGGCGGGCAGCACCGGCTCCTGGCCGCGCTGAACGACCGCGACGCCGACGGCCGCGACGTGTCCTGGATCTGGGACGCGGACTTCGAGGCTCTAGTCCCGGCCGTCGAGCACGCGGTGGTCACGGGGCTGCGCGCGCGCGACCTGGCCCTGCGCTTCAAGTACGCGGGGCTCCCGCGCGACCGCCTGGAGGTCGCGGAGGGCTGGGGGGACGCGATCCGCCGGGCCATCGAGGGCACGCCGATCGGCGGCGAGGCCGTGGTGCTGACCACGTACACGGCCCTCCTGGCCCTGCGGCAGGAGCTCTTCCGCCTGGGCCACGTGCGGCAGTTCTGGGAGGACTAGGGATGGATCTCCGGATCACTCACCTCTACCCCGACCTCATGTGCATCTACGGCGACCGCGGCAACGTGCTCGCCCTCGCACAGCGGGCGCGCTGGCGCGGCATCGAGGTGGAGGTGCGCGACCACGAGGCCGGCGACGAGCTCGACCCGGACTGGGCCGACCTCTACTTCTTCGGCGGCGGGCAGGACCAGGGGCAGGACGTCGTCTCACGCGACCTCCAGGGGCCCAACGGCGACGCGCTGCGCCGGTCGCTCGCCGCGGGCGCGGCCGTCCTCTCCGTGTGCGGCGGGTACCAGCTGCTCGGGCGCGAGTACATCCCGGCGGAGGGCCCGGCCATCTCGGGCCTCGGCGTCCTCGACGTCACCACGCGGGCCGGTGCGAAGCGGTTCGTGAACAACCTCCTCGCGGAAGCGCCGCAGGGGACGCTCATCGGGTTCGAGAACCACTCCGGGCGCACCTATCTGGGTCCCGCGGCGCGGCCGCTTGCGACGGTGCTCGTGGGCCACGGCAACAACGGCGAGGACAGGACCGAGGGCGCGGTCCAGGGGAAGATCGTGGGCACGTACTGCCACGGCTCGGTCCTCCCGAAGAACCCGTGGCTCGCGGGCCTGCTGCTCGGCTGGGCCCTCGAGC
>MGON01000045.1:0-217 GCA_001795345.1 Chloroflexi bacterium RIFCSPLOWO2_02_FULL_71_16
GGCTCCTCGGGACGATCATCGGGGCGCCCGCGATGGGCTTCGCGATCCAGACGTGGGGCTTCTCCTGGGCCTGGCTGATGCTCGGCGCGATCTCGGCGGCGGCGCTCGCGGTCACGTTCGTGATGCGGGGAGAGGAGGCCTTTTGATGCGCTCACGCGCACTGCTGGACGGCGAGAGGAGGCTTTCTATTGCGCTCACGCGCACTGCTGGACAGCGA
>MGON01000045.1:341-1958 GCA_001795345.1 Chloroflexi bacterium RIFCSPLOWO2_02_FULL_71_16
CATGCCGACGAGCGCGATGGGCTGTCCCCGCCGCACGCGCTCGCCCGCGCGGACGAGCGGGCCGGCCGTGTGGAAGTAGCAGGTCTCGAGACCGGCAGCGTGGCCCACGCAGACGCGATATCCGCCGTTGGCGATCCAACCAGCCGCACGGACCACTCCGTCGTCCGCCGCGACGACCTCGGAGCCGAAGGCGGCCGCGACGTCTATCCCGGTGTGCCCGCGCTCCATGAACTGCGAGATCGGCCCCTGCACGGGACGGACGAGCCGTCCGGTGCCCTCGTCGAGCCTCGCGGCACGGGCCGCGAGGTCCGGAACGGGCTCGCGCTCACCGCGCGGGAGGAGCACGCAGCGGTACACCTCGAGGCGACTCTGGTGACGTCCGGTGCGGACCGTACCGCTGTAGAAGCGGCCGTCGGGGCTGAAGGAGCGTGGGCCGAGCAGGTTCGGCAACGTCAGGGTGCCCGCGGACGGCCACACGACCTGGACCTCCTCGAACGCGTCCCCGCCGGCCGCTGTCGCGGGGCCGCGTACCAGGAGCGTCTTCCCGTCGGGTCCCCACTGGTGCATCGCCCCAGCGGCGATAGGAATGGTCGTCTCGGGCGCGCCAGCCTCATCGCGGATCTCGAGTCGCGTCGGATAGCGAACGAGCAGCTGCGCGCCGCTCGGTCGCCATTCGGTGTGCATGGCGCCGGGAAAGCTGACGGCCTCGAGCGATCCGGCCTCGGTGTACGCGACGAAGCGCTCCGGCTCGGGCCGCTCGGCGTCGTACCGCGTCACGGTGTAGCGCGAGCCGTCCCCGCTCCAGTGCACCTGGTCCGCCGGGTGGTGCGGGATGTCCGCGAAGTCGAGCTTGCGGACCGTGCGGAGCTCATCGACGCTCCACTCTCGGATCGTCGAGCGCTCGAAGTAGACGAGCGAGTCGCCTGACCAGCGGTACTCAGGGTTCGTGGGAGTGAGATCCGCGAGGGTCTTCTCGCCGTCGTCGACCTTGAGGTAGTCCGCCTCGAAGCCCCAGTACGACATGTACCGCCCGCTAGCGGACCACGCCGGGCGCGTGCCCTCGCCGAAGAAGCGCACCTGCCCCGTCCGCAGGTCGAGCGTCTCGAGCACCTCGAGCTCGAGGTAGCCGCCGGCGTGCTCTCCCGACGCAACGCGCACGTAGCGGACGACGGCGAGGCGCCAGCCGTCAGGCGACCACTCGATGTCGAACACGTTGTCGAGCGTGGGTATCGCGACGCGCTCGACGCAGCTCGGCCCGATCGCGCGGGAAGCGTCCTCGGTCGGTAGCGCTGCCGCGGCCGGGGCAGGGACGACCGCGAGCGAGAGCGCCAGCGCGAGCCCGAGGATGCCTCTCACGCGCGGTCGCTACCGGACTGTGGCCGCTTGCTCGAGGGTCCGCGAGATCCGGCGGAGCGCTCGCCTGGACGCGGCCGTGATCTCGTCCACGGCCTCGTCGAACGCGGCCTGGTGCCGCGCCGTGGGTGCGCCGAAGCCGGTCACCTTGCGGACGTACTGGCGAGCGGCCTCGCGGATCTCGTCGTCAGTGGCTACCTCGGTGCGCGTTCGAAGACGCTTGATGCTCCTGCACATGTCTCGAGGCTATCCGATGGTGAAGAG
>MGON01000045.1:1970-2085 GCA_001795345.1 Chloroflexi bacterium RIFCSPLOWO2_02_FULL_71_16
AGGATCCGGCTCTGCCGGTCCGAGCGAGTCCACCAGTGATCGAGCGGAGCGAGGCGGCGAGGCGCGGCCGCTGCGATTAGCGAGGCCGAGTCGAGCGCGATAAGAAGGTCACGTG
>MGON01000045.1:2186-6086 GCA_001795345.1 Chloroflexi bacterium RIFCSPLOWO2_02_FULL_71_16
CCTCGGGCTCGGGGCCGTACGAGCGCACGCTCTCCTCGTCGATCGGAACGGCGCGCTCGTCCGCGCCCAGCGTCAGCTCGATGCCATCGGGCCGGATGCGGGCCCGCCGCAGCTCCTCGCGCCGGAAGCCGAGGACCTCGTCGTCGTCGAAGCGGATGACCCACCGGCCCTCGATGGACGCGTGCACCGCGCCGAGCCAGGCGCGGAAGCCCGTGATCTCGGGCCCGTACCCGGCGACCGCGTCCAGATCGAACTCGAGCGGGTCGCCCTGCGGGAACTTGAGCCTGGCACGTGTCATGGCCCAGTAGCCTAGGGACGTGGGCCAGCATTGCCGCATGAGCGCTTTAGCGAACTCTCTCGCTGTCCAGCAGTGCGCGTGAGCGCCTTAGAGGCGATCGAGCTGCATCCCGCCGTCGGAGCCTGGTTCCGCGCGACCTTCCGCGAGCCGACTCCGGCGCAGCTGGGGGCCTGGCCGGTGGTGGCGGCCGGACGGGACCTCCTGCTCGCGGCGCCCACCCGCTCCGGCAAGACCCTCGCGGCCTTCCTCGCCATCCTCGACCGCCTGCACCGCGAGCCCCGGGACGGTGGGTCGCGGGGGGCGGAGCCCTCCGGCTCGAGCAGGCCGCCCGGCGTCCGCGTGCTCTACGTGTCGCCTCTGAAGGCCCTGAACAACGACATCCAGCGCAACCTGGACGAGCCGCTCGCCGGGATCCGCCGCCTCGCCGAGGAGGAGGGCGCGGAGCTGCCCGAGATCCGCACCGCCGTCCGCACCGGCGACACGCTGGCGAACGAGCGGCACCGCATGACGCGGAAGCCGCCGGACATCCTGATCACGACGCCCGAGTCGCTGTATCTGATCCTCACCTCGCCGCGCGCGCGCGACATGCTCCGCACGGTCGAGCACGTCATCGTCGACGAGATCCACGCCATCGCGGGCACCAAGCGCGGCTCGCATCTCGCGCTCTCCCTCGAGCGCCTCCGCCACCTCGCCGGCCGCGACTTCCAGCGGATCGGGCTCTCGGCGACGATCCGGCCTCTGGACGAGGTCGCCCGGTTCCTCGGCGGCACCGACGCCGCCGGAGCGACGCGGCCCGTCGAGATCGTGGACGCCGGCGCGCGCAAGCCGACGGACCTGCTCGTCGAGTGCCCGGTCGAGGACTTCGAGGCGCTGGGCGGCGAGACCGACGCCTGGACCTGGATCGAGCCGCGGCTCCTCGAGCTGGTCCAGGCGCACCGGACGACCCTCGTGTTCGTGAACAACCGGCGCTCCGCGGAGCGCCTCACGCGTGTGATCAACGAGCTCGCCGGCTCGGAGGACGTCGCGAGAGCGCATCACGGGTCCATGTCGCGCGAGGAGCGCCTCGGGATCGAGATGGCGCTGAAGCACGGCGAGCTCCGCTGTGTCGTAGCGACGGGCTCGCTCGAGCTCGGCATCGACGTGGGCAGCATCGACCTCGTCATCTGCGTGGAGTCGCCCCGCGGGATCGCCCGCGGGCTCCAGCGCGTCGGCCGGTCCGGGCACCTCGTGGGCCAGACCTCGAAGGGCCGGATCGTGCCGAAGTTCCGCGCCGACCTCGTCGAGTGCGCCGCGATCGCGAAGGGCATGCTCGAGGGCGACGTCGAGCCCGTCCGGATCCCCCGGCACCCGCTCGACGTCCTGGCGCAGCAGATCGTGGCGATGGCCTCCGTGGACGAGTGGGCCGAGGACGACCTCTACGCCCTGGTGCGCCGGGCGCATCCCTTCCGCGAGCTGCCGCGCGCCCACTTCGACGGCGTCCTCGGGATGCTCTCGGGGAAGTACCCCGCGGAGCGCTTCGGCGAGCTGCGCCCGCGCGTCGTGTGGGACAAGGCGGCGCACGTCATCCGGGGCCGGCCGGGCTCGGGACAGCTCGCGATGGTGTCGGGCGGGACCATCCCCGACCGCGGCCTCTTCAGCGTCGTTCACGCCACCAAGGCGACGAAGCTGGGCGAGCTCGACGAGGAGATGGTCCTCGAGACCCGCCCCGGCGACGTCTTCGTGCTCGGCGCCCGCTCGTGGCGCGTGACCGAGATCACCCCGCAGAAGGTCCTGGTGGTCGACGCCCCGGGCTCGCTGCCGACCGTCCCGTTCTGGAAGGGCGAGGCGTTCGGCCGGCAGTACGAGACCGGCGTGCGCGTGGCGCGCCTCTACGGGGAGGTCCGCGCCAGGCTGGACGATCCGGGTGTCGTCGAGTGGCTGAGGGCCGACTACGCCCTCGACGACAACGCCGCGTTCAACCTCGTCCAGTACATCCGCGGCCAGGTCGCGGCGGGAGCGCTCCCCGGCGAGCGCCGGATCGTGGTGGAGCAGTTCCGGGACGAGATGGGCGACCGCCGGATCGTGGTCCACGCGCCGTACGGGCGGATGGTCCTGCGCGCGTGGGCGTTCGCGCTCCAGGAGGCCCTCTGCCGCGACGGCCAGTGCTCGGACATCTCGGTGACCGACGATGGCATCCACTTCCGCTTGCCGGCGCAGGACACGCGCGACGCCACGGACCTGGTGCGCCGCGTCGATCCGACGAACCTCGACGAGCACCTCTACCCGCCGCTGTCGCGGTCGTCCCTCTTCGCCGCCCGCTTCCGGGAGAACGCCCAGCGGTCGCTGCTGCTACCGAGGCTCGGACCGGGCCGCCGCACGCCCCTGTGGCTGCAGCGCCTCCGCGCCGCCGACCTGCTCGAGGTCGCGCGCGACCACGACGACTTCCCCATCGTGTACGAGACGCTCCGCGAGATCCTCGAGGACTGGTTCGACATGGCGCGCCTTCGCGAACTCCTAGGGGGCATCGCGTCGGGCGCGGTCGAGGTCAGCGTGGTCGAGACCGAGGCCCCCTCGCCGTTCGCCGCGGGCCTGGTGCTCCAGTTCATCGGCGACTACTTCGAGGAGGGCGACCGGCAGCAGCAGGAGTTCCGCGAGATCGCGCTGTCGCTCGACCGGCACCTGCTCCGCGAGCTGCTCGGTACGTCCTCGCTGCGGGAGCTCCTCGAGCCCGCGGCCATCGCCGACGTCGAGGCGCGCCTGCAGCGCACTTCTCCCGAGCGGCGCGCGCGCGACCGCGACGAGCTCGAGGACCTGCTCCTCCGGCTCGGCGATCTCTCGGACCTCGAGATCGCGGTGCGCACCCAGGGTGACGGGCCCGCCCTGGTGGCCCAGCTGGAGCGTGAGGGCCGCGCGCTACGCCTTCCGTCGGGCCGCGTCATCGCGTCCGAGGACCGCGCCCTGTACGGGTTGGAGGGAGCGAGCGAGGATCCGGCTTCGCCGGTCCGAGCGAGTCCGCCGATGATCGAGCGGAGCGAGGCTGGCGCTACGCGCACAGGGGCCCCTACCCCTGGGCACGGCGGTGCGACAGCAAGCCAGGTCGAGCGCGACAAGCAGGCCATCCTGCGGCGCCACCTCGCGACACATGGCCCGGTGACCGTGGACGAGCTGGCCGCGCGCGTGGGCTTCCCGGTGGCCGAGGCGCTCGCACAGCTCGAGCGCGAGGGCGTGGCCGTGGCCGGAGAGTTCACGCGCGGCCGGCGTGAGCTCGAGTGGGTGGACGCGCGGGTCCTCGAGGAGATCCACCGCGCGACGCTCTCGCGGCTGCGCAAGGAGATCGAGCCGCGCAGCCGCTCCGAGTACACCCGCTTCCTGCTGCGGTGGCAGGGACTCTCCGCGCGCGACCGGGAGCTCGTGGACGTCCTCGACCAGATGCAGGGCGTGTGGCTGCCCATCGAGGTCTGGGAGCGCGACGTCCTTCCCGCGCGTATCACCGGCTACCACACCTCCCTCCTCGACGCCGCCTGCGCGTCAGGCGAGCTGGTGTGGCTGGCGCGCCGTTCGACGGACCTCGCGAAGCCGCGGGTCGCGTTCTTCCGTCGCGAGGAGCTGGCCCGGCTCGTCAC
>MGON01000045.1:6131-6204 GCA_001795345.1 Chloroflexi bacterium RIFCSPLOWO2_02_FULL_71_16
CGAGACCTTGCGCGCGCGCGGCGCGGTGTTCGTCCGCGACGTCATGGCCGCGGCCGATCTCACGCACGCGCAG
>MGON01000046.1:0-1135 GCA_001795345.1 Chloroflexi bacterium RIFCSPLOWO2_02_FULL_71_16
GTTGAAGGCCCAGAAGCGCCAGCCGCCCGGGATGCCGGCGTCCACGAAGTCCACGACGTACCCCTGGCCCACCCGGTCGACGAGATTGCCCGCGGCGCCTCCCAGCTGCATGCCCAGGGTGGCGGCGATGGGCGCGGAGCGGGCCGCGAGCGAGCGGTAGTAGTAGAGGATCACCAGCACCGCGACCACGGACAGGATGGACAGGAGCGACGTCCGCTCGGGCAGGAGCCCGAACGCGGCGCCGGTGTTCCGCACGTTCGCGACGTGCACCCACCCGTCCACGATCTCGCGCGACGTGTTCAGGGGGATCTCGGTGACGACCCAGCTCTTCGTCACGCGGTCCAGCGCGTAGACCACGAGGGCGACCGCGCCGATGAGGAGGACACGCCGGAGCGGGATCACTGTCCGACGATGCTATGTGTACGATCGGCGACGTGTCCGCCGTCGCGGCGCGGGCGATCGGCCCGATCGACGTCCCCGCCGGTCCCGGGCGCCGCTCTCGCCTCTTCACGTTCGAGGACGACCCTTCCCTCGCGAGGTACCGCTGGCCCTTCTTCGCTGTTGCCGGCGGCGAACCCGGTCCCACCGTCCTGGTCACCGCCGGGATCCACGCCGCCGAGTACACGGGGATCATGGCCGCGATCCGCCTGGGCCGCACTCTCGATCCCGAGAGCGTGCACGGGACCATCGTCATCGTTCCCCTGCTGAACCGGCCAGGCTTCTACGAGCGCAGCGTGTACGTGAACCCCGAGGACAACGACAACATGAACCGCGTCTTCCCCGGCGACGCCGCCGGGTCCTGGAGCCAGCGGTTCGCCCACCACTTCCTCGAGGAGATCGTCGTGCGGTGCGACCACCTGGTCGACCTGCACGCCGGCGACATGATCGAGGACCTGGTGCCGTTCGTCATCTACCGCGAGACCGGTGACGCCGGACTGGATGAGCGCGTCAGGTCGATGGCCTTCGCCTACGGCGCGCCCTGGGCGGTGAAGAGCGCGCCCACCGGCGAGCGTCCCGGCTCGCTGTACGCGGTAGCGGCCCTCCGCGGCGTCGCCTCGATGCTCGCCGAGTCGGGCGGGCGAGGGCAGCTCGTCGAGGACGACGTCGCGCGCCACGTTCGCGGCGTTACGAACAT
>MGON01000046.1:1148-3016 GCA_001795345.1 Chloroflexi bacterium RIFCSPLOWO2_02_FULL_71_16
GGCGCGCTCGCCGGCGCACCGGAGCCCGTCGCGCCTCCCACCGTGGTCGAGAGCTTCGACTGGGTCCGCTCGGAGCACGAGGGGATCTTCCAGTCCCGGGTCGGCGTGGGCGATCGCGTCCGCAAGGACGCCGTGCTGGGCGAGATGGTCGACCTGTTCGGCGAGCCGCTGGCCGCGGTGACCGCTCCGGTGAGCGGGGTGATCCTGTTCATCGTGACGAGCCCGGCCATCAAGAAGGACGGTCTGCTGCTCGCCATAGGCGCGCTTTAGGCCGGCAAAGCCGGCCCTCCTCTACAACGCCTAGGAGTCCCTGCGCGGGAGCTCGCTCACGCGGCAGGGCGACGACGGCGGTGTACAGCGAAGTCTTACGCGAGGGGACTTCGTCCCCCGCCGGCACCCCCTCTAGGTGACCATTCCCCCATCGACCACGAGCACCTGGCCGGTGATGTAGCTGGCCTCCTCGGACGCCAGGAACGCGATCGCGTTCGCGACGTCCTCGACCGTGCCGAAGCGCCCGAGCGGGATGTTCTTGAGGATCGTGTCCTGCATCTGCTCGAGCAGGGAGCTGGTCAGGTCCGTCGGCACGAAGCCCGGCGCGACCGCGTTGCAGGTGACGTTGCGGCTCGCCATCTCCCGCGCCACCGTCTTGGTGAAGCCGATCAGGCCCGCCTTCGCGGCGGCGTAGTTCGCCTGGCCCGCGTTCCCCGCCACCCCCGCGACCGACGAGACGTTGACGATGCGCCCGTAGCGCGCCTTCATCATCGGCCGCATCGCGGCGCGCGTGACGAGGAAAGCGCCGCGCAGGTTCAGGTCGATGACCGCGTCCCACGCCTCCGCCGTCATCCGTATGAGCAGGTCGTCACGCGTGATCCCCGCGTTGTTCACGAGGATGTCGATCTTCCCTCCGCCGAACGCGAGCGCCTCCTTCACCACTCGCTCGACGTCCGCCTCGACCGAGACGTCACCCTGGATGGTGGCGGCGGTGGACCCGGCCTCCTCGACGAGGCGCTTCGCCTCCTCGGCCGCGGCCGCGTTGCCCTTGTAGTTGATGGCGATCCGCGCGCCGCCGCGGGCGAGCCGGACGGCCGTCGCGCGGCCGATCCCGCGGGCACCGCCGGTGACGAGGGCGACCCTGCCGTCGAAGCCGGCCATCACGCCGCGTGTGCGGTGACGATGAGCGACGCGTTGTGCCCGCCGAACCCCATCGAGTTCGACAGCGCGGTCTTGATCCCGGCGGCGCGCGCCGTGTTCGGCACGTAGTCGAGGTCGAGCGCCGGGTCCGGCGTCGTGTAGTTGATCGTCGGCGGCACGCAGCCGTTCCCGATCGCGAGCACGCAGGCCATGGCCTCGAGCGCCCCGGCCGCGCCGAGGAGGTGGCCGGTCATCGACTTCGTGGACGAGACCATGAGCTTCCGGGCGTGCTCGCCGAAGACCTGCTTGATCGCGGCGGTCTCCTCGCGGTCGTTCGGCTGCGTCGAGGTGCCGTGCGCGTTGATGTAGTCGATCCGGTCCGGAGCGATGCCGGCCTGCTCGAGGGCCATGCGCATGGCGCGCGCGCTGCCCTCGCCCTCCGGGGAGGGCGAGGTGATGTGGTACGCGTCGGCCGTGGCGCCGTAGCCGATGATCTCGGCGTAGATGCGCGCGCCGCGGGCGAGCGCGTGCTCACGCTCCTCGAGGATGACGGCGGCGGAGCCCTCGGACAGCACGAAGCCGTCGCGGTCCTTGTCGAAGGGCCGCGACGCGCCCTCCGGGTCGCCGTTGCGGCGGCTCATGGCGTGCATCGACGAGAACGCGCCGATGGCCAGCGGGATGACCGCCGCCTCGGCGCCGCCGGCCACCATCACCTCGGCCATGCCGCGCTTGATCAT
>MGON01000046.1:3058-5796 GCA_001795345.1 Chloroflexi bacterium RIFCSPLOWO2_02_FULL_71_16
CGAGACATGCGTGAGGTTGGGCCCGCGAACCCCGAACTGCATCGACACCTGCGCCGAGGCCGCGTTCGCCATGAGCGCCGGCACGAGGAACGGCGAGAGCCGGCTCGGTCCGCGCTTCTCCATGACCAGGACCTGCTCGATCAGCGTCTCGAGCCCGCCGACGCCGGTCGCGATGGCGACGCCGAACCGGTCGCCGTCCGTCTTCGGGTCGATGCCGGAGTCGGCGATGGCCTGCGACGCGCCGGCGACGCCCAGCTGCGTGAAGCGGTCCGTCCGCCGCACGTCCTTGCGGTCCATGTACTTGAGCGGGTCGAACCCCTTCACCTCGCCGGCGATCTGCGTCTCGTAGGGAGCCGGATCGAAGCGCGTGATCCGCCCGATGCCGGTCCGGCCCGAGACGAGCGAGTCCCAGGTCGATGGGACGTCATTGCCGACGGGCGTGACGCAGCCAAGGCCCGTGATGACGACACGACGGGTCATGTGGAGGCTCCCTTCAGCTTCGCGAGCAGATCGCTCATCGTCGGCGGGTCGGAGACCGCCAGGGTGCGCGCGTCGACGATGCGGCGGACCAGCCCGCTCACGACCTGTCCCGCCCCGATCTCGACGAAGGTCCGGGCGCCGCCGTCGTACATCGAGCGCACGGAGCGCAGCCACTCGACGCGCTGCGCGAGGTGGCGCACCAGGGCGTCCGGGATGGCCGCAGCGCTGGGATGCGGCAGCCCGCTGACGTTCGCGACCACCGGAACCACGGGCTCGCGCCAGCGCAGGCCCTCCATGAAGGTGCGGAGCTCTGCCCCGATCCGGCCCATCGGCGGGAAGTGGAAGGGCCCGGAGATGCGGAGCGGCACGACCCTCTTCGCGCCGCTCCGGACGAGCGCCTGGACGACGCGCTCGAGGCTCTCGGACTCCCCCGCGATCGTGACCTGGGCCGGGCCGTTGTCGTTCGCGACGACGGTCGCGCCGTCGGGCGCGTGCTCGCGGATCACGGCCTCCACCTGCTCGGCCGATAGGCCGATGACCGCGGCCATGTTGCCGCGCGCGCCCTTGGTCCCGGCGAGCCGGCCGCGCTCGGCGACGAGCCGGAGGGCGTCGGCGAAGGAGAGCACGCCTGCGGCGACGAGGGCGGTGAACTCGCCGAGCGAGTGCCCGGCGACGTAGGCGGGCCGGAGGTCGGCCGGGAGGGCGGCCACCCCGCGCGGCTCGCCGCCGTCGCTGATCCGGCGCCCGAGGGCCGCGGTCTTCTCCGCGAGCGCCTCGAGGATCGCCACGCTGGTGGTGAGGATCGCCGGCTGCGCCACGGCCGTGTCGTTGAGGCGCTCGGCCGGACCCGTGAAGCAGACCTCCGACAGGCGGTAGCCGACCACGTCGTCGGCCTCCTCGAAGGTGCGGCGGGCGTTCGCCGACGCGTCGAAGACGCCCTTGCCCATCCCGACGGACTGCGAGCCCTGGCCCGGAAATACGAACGCGATGCCGCTCCCCATGAAGACGCGATCGTAGCACCGAGGCTCGTCCTTGCGATGCACGGCTCGTGCAGCCAAACTTCCCACCGTGCGGACGTATGTACAGCGCGCGCGGGCTGATCAGCGCGAGCGCACCGCGCTGGCGATCGAGCGCGCGGCGCTGCGCGAGCTCGGCATCCGCGGCTACGCGGACCTGCGCCTCGCGGACGTGGCTCAGCGCGCCGGTGTCGCCCTCCGGACGCTGTACCTCCACGCCCCGACGAAGGAGGCGCTGGTCTCAGCGGCTCTCGGACGGCGCGCCGTCGCGCTGGCACGGAAGGTCGAGCGCTGGCAACCCCCGGAGGCATCCGCCGCGGCCGTCCTGGACGACCTCGTCGCCTATCACGAGCGCACGTACCGGAGCGACCGGCAGGTGCTCGAGCTGCTGGTGGACAGCGGCGCGCCCGGCGGCGGGGCCCTGCTGCGGTCGCTCGATCGGGTGCGCCTGCAGCTCATCGAGCGCGCGATGGCGATGCTCGCGCGCCGGGGCGCGCTCCGCGTCCGCCCGGAGCACGCGGCCGCGCTCGCGCACGCGCTCCTCGCCTACCCGACCTGGCGTGCCGCGCTCACGGGTCCGGCCAAGCGGCGCGCGCCCGCGCTCATCGCGGATGCGCTCCGCTCGTCGCTGCTCGCCTGACCAACGCGCTCGGCCTTCGGCCTCGCCGCACGCTCCGCTGCTTGCGGACTCGCTCGTCGCGGCAAAGCCGCTCCTCGCTGCGACCTGTCTAGGCCGCGACCTTCTCCAGCTCGAGCTCGGCCGTCACGCCGTTCAGCTCGCCGCTCCAGCGGTGGCCGGCCCCGGTGAGACCGGACGTGACCGAGGTCGCGAGCGTCTCGCTCGCGACGAGGTCGCCGTACTTCTCGATGGCGGACCCGACCCATCCGCCGTACCGCAGGGTGATGCGGTCTGCGATCTCGAGGCCGGCGTCCTTGCGCATCTCGTTGACCTTGCGCACCAGCTCGCGCGCGAGGCCCTCGACCTCGAGCTCGGGCGTGAGCGTCGTCTCGAGCGCCACGACGAGGCCCGCGTCGCGGCCGACGGCGTGCCCCGGGGTGCCCTCGTGCGAGATGAGCAGCTCGGCCGGCTCGAGCGTATGGCCCTCGACCACGACCGTGCCGTCCCGCCGCTCGTAGCGGCCCTCGGCGAGCGCGGCGCGGACCTTGGGAAGCTCCTTCCCGAGCTTCGGGCCGAGCTCCCGGAGGTCCGGCTTCACGATCTCGCGCACGAGCCCCTCGGCG
>MGON01000046.1:5819-11735 GCA_001795345.1 Chloroflexi bacterium RIFCSPLOWO2_02_FULL_71_16
CGGCGTCGTCACGGACCTCGAAGGCCTTCACGTTCAGCTCGTCGCGGACGATCGCCGCGAGCTCGCCGGTCCCGTCGAGCAGGCCGCGGTCGTGGTCCGTCCCGTCGAAGACGGCGACGAGGCGCGGGAGCGGCATGCGTACCTTCACGCCCGCGGCGCTCCGGGCGGCGTGGCCGAGCGTCACGGCGCGGCGCACGGCCGCCATGCGCCGCTCGAGGTCGTCGTCGATCAGCGTCTCGTCGGCGGTCGGATAGCGGGTGTGGTGCACCGACGCGGGCGACCCCGGGATCACGTCGCGGGCGAGCCCCTGGTACAGCGACTCGGCGAAGAAAGGCATGACCGGGGCGAAGAGCCGCGTCAGCGTCGTGAGCGCCTCGTAGAGGGTCTGCTGCGCCGCGAGGGTCGTGCCGCCTCCCTGCGTTCCCCAGAACCTCGGGCGGCTGCGGCGCACGTACCAGACCGAGAGGTCCTCCCAGAACTGCTCCATGCCGAGCAGCGCGCGCCGCACGTCGTACTCGTCGAGCGCCGCACGAGAGTCGCGCACCAGCCGGTGGAGCGTTGATAGGAGCCAGCGGTCCATGACGGGACGGTCCGCGACCGGCACCGCCGGCGCCCTGGGGTCGAAGCCCTCGGCCTCCGCGTACGTGACGAAGAACGAGTAGACGTTCCAGAACGTGAGGAGGTGGCGCTTCACGGCATCGAGGGCTGCGGTGCTGAAGAGCATCACCGCGTCGAGGCGCTCGCGCGCGACCATCCAGCGCACCGCATCGGCGCCCGAGCGCTCCATGATCTCGCTCAGCAGGACGACGTTCTCGCCCGTCTTGTGGAACTCGCCGCCGGTGGCGTCCATCATCGGCTCGAAGGTCTGCACCGCGCGATAGGGCGCCTTGCCGGTCACGACGGTGCTGAAGAAGAGCATCGAGTAGAACCAGAGCCGCACCTGCTCGACCATCTCGACGACGTACTCGGCCGGGAACCACTTCTCCCAGTACGCGCGGTCGGTCTGGTAGCGCAGCGTCGAGAACGGGACCACGCCGGCGTCCAGCCAGCAGTCGCCCACCTCCTTCACGCGCTCGGCGTCGGCGCCGCACTCCGGGCATCCCAAGACGACCCGGTCGATCCAGGGCCGGTGCAGCTCCTTCAGCTGATCGAGCCCGCCCTTGGCGAGACGGCGCAGCTCGTCCTGGCTCCCGAGCACGAAGAAGTGCCCGTTCGTGCAGGTGTAGAAGGGCAGCGGCAGGCCCCAGTAGCGCTTTCGGCTGATGTTCCAGTCGCCCATGTTCTGGAGCCAGTTCTCCATGCGCGGCCCCGCATGCGGCGGGACCCACTTCACCTCGCGCGCGGCCGCGATCATCCGCGGCCGCAGCTCCGCCATGGAGATGAACCACTCGTCGGCCACGCGGAACACCAGCTCCTCGTGGCAGCGCCAGCACTCGGGGTATCGGTGCGTGTAGGGCTCCGAGCGCAGCAGCAGGCCGCGGCGCTCGAGATCGGCCGCGATCTCGTCCGCGACGTCGCGCGCGTCCTTGCCCTCGAGCCACGCGAAGCCCGGGCGGTAGCGCGCCATGTCGTCGATCGGGACGATCACCGGCAGCTCGTGCGTCTTCGAGAGGGCGAAGTCCTCCTCGCCGCAGCCGGGAGCGATGTGCACGATGCCGGTACCCTCGGCCTCGCCGACGTCCTCCCACGGGATCACCTTGTGGCCGGCGACCGCCTCGGCCGCGGCCGGCAGCTCGCCGTCGAACGGCCCGCGGAAGCGCAGGCCCACGAGATCCCGGCCCTTGAGCGTGCCGAGCAGCTCGGCGTCGTCGCGCAGCGCCGAGCCGAACGTGCCGCGCGACATGATCAGGACCTCGTCGCCGCGCCGCGCGAGCGCGTATTCGAGGTCCGGGTGCACGGCGACCGCGACGTTCGCCGCGAGCGTCCACGGCGTCGTCGTCCAGACGAGGAAGCTCGCGCGCTGCTTCGCGAGATCCGCGCCTCTGACCCCCGCACCGTCGGCCTCGGCCGTCACGGGGAAGCGCACGAAGACCGCCTTGTGGGTCATGTCGCGGTACCCGAGCGCGAGCTCGTGCTGCGAGATCGCCGTCCCGCACCGGGCGCACCACGGCATCGAGCGGTGCCCCTTGTAGAGCCAGCCGCGCTCGTGGCAGATCCGGAGGACCTCCCAGATGTGAGACACGTTCGTGTCCGTATAGGTGAAGTAGCTGTCCTCCCAGTCCATCCACTGGCCGAGCCGCCGCGACTCCTTCGTGAACGCCGCCGCCGAGCGGTCCACCCGCGCGCGGCAGGCCTCGCTGAAGCGGTCGACGCCGTACCGCTCGATGTCGCGCTTGTTGCCGAGCCCCAGCTCGCGCTCCACCTCGACCTCGACCCAGAGGCCGTGGCAGTCGAAGCCGTTCTGGTAGCGCTGGTCGAACCCCTGCATGGCCTTGTACCGCTGGAACACGTCCTTGTACGTGCGCGCCCAGGCGTGGTGGATGCCCATCGCCTCGGCGTTGGCCGTGATCGGTCCGTCGATGAACGAAAAGACGGGCTTGCCCTCGTTCTGCTTCCGGAGCGCCTCGAAGCTCTTCTCGCGCTCCCACAGGTCGAGCACGCGGTGCTCGAGCTCCGGCAGGTCGAAGCCCGACCCGACCGCCGCGAAGCGCGTCTTCCGTCCCGTCACCGCCATGCCGTTCTCTCCTCCAAATGAAAAAGCCGTCCCGACATCCCGGGACGGCTCCGAGCCGCGGTACCACCCGAGTTGGCGACGCTGGTCGCCCACTCACCTTCCGGCGTCGCGTTCCAACGCCTGCCGGTTGATAACCCAGGGCCTCTGGGTCCGCTTCTAGTCCCGCCCTACGGCGGTTTCTTGCGGCGGCATCGGGGTGGATGGCCCCTCAAGCGCCTTTCGACCTCAGTCTACCGCTCGTCGGGGCTGCTCTCCGAGTGTCGGCGCACCGCGGTACCCGACGCGCTCGGGCGCCCGGCCTTCTACACCTCGCTCCCGATCGTCCCAATGGCACGGACCGCCACGATGTGCACGGTCCCGATCCGCGTCCTACCGCATAGGGCCTCGCGCATCCGCATTCGCCGCGTCATCCACGGTGCGCCTTCCCTGCATGAAGAAGGCGGACCTGGCGCTCTACGCGGCGAAGGACCAGGGCGGCCACACGGTCGCGCTAGCACCGAGCGACGAGATGGTGCTCAAGTCGTCGTACTACACGGCCTCCCAGCTCGGGCGGCTCCGGTCGCTCGCCGAGCGTCAGAAGAAGAAAGAGGCGGTGCTGCTGCGCGAAGCCCTCGACGACGTGCTGCGGAAGTACGATCGCTCGTAAGTGGTCGAGGCGGGAAGAGAGCGGCTGAGCGCGGCCGCGGAGCGTGAGCTCGCCGAGCTCGCGGAGCGGTACGGCCAGCCGCGCCTGGTCAGCGCGCACATCGACGACGCGTTCTTCGACCCGATCAGGCGGCCCGATCGCTTCGGCGAGGTCTGCATGGTCATCCGCCGGCCGGGCGGGAAGCTCATCCTCAGCACGAAGGACTTCTACCCCCGCGGCGCGTACCGGCTGCCGACGGGCGGGATCGCCCACGACGAGGCCATATTCGACGCCCTCCTGCGGGAGACGCGCGAGGAGACGGGGCTCGAGGTCGAGGTGCGACGGCTGCTCGCGTGGATCGAGTACGAAGGCGCGGGTGTGGGCAGGTCCGAGGATCGGCTCAGCTTCCACACCTTCGCGTTCCTGCTCGACGAGACGGGCGGTACGCTCGGGTCGCTCGATCCGGGCGAGCGCATCCTCGACTTCCGCGAGATCGAGCCCGCCGAGCTGCCGGCGGTCGCGGCACGTCTCGAGGCGATCGCGTCGGCGATCAGCCCGGAGATCGTCGGCGACTGGGCGGCGTGGGGCCGCTTCCGCGCGGTCGTGCACCGCGCGGTGCACGAGGCGCTCGCCGGCTAGCAGCCTTCAGCGGACGAACGCGGCGTACACGAGGTCATGGGCGTACAGGACCAGGGGTAGCAGCAGCACGGCCGCGATGACGATGCGCGTGACCACCGGATGCGGACGGCGCAGGCGCGTGTACGTGACGACGAGCGCGATGGAGACCGCTGACAGGAGCGGGACCTGCACGAACCAGTGGAGCGGGTCCGCGCCGTCGGCGATGAGCGAGTAGGCGACCGACCCGGCGAGGAAGCCGCTGACCAGGCCGACCACGGCGTAGACGCCGGCATTGCGGACGGGGTCGCGCAGCGCGAGGAGGAGACCGAGAGCGAGGGAGAGCAGCATCGCGCCAAGCAGGCGCTCGTAGACCGCGTGGTAGGGCGGGAAGAAGAACGCCTGCGGGAAGGCGAGCGAGAGAGCGACCGGGGAGACGAAGAGGATCGCGCAGACGACGCCGACGACGCGCGCGGCGCGGAGGGTGGCGCTGTCCACGTGGCCGGCGCTGAACACGCTCGCGAAGTTAGCAGCACACAATGTTCCCGGTGATCCCGACGCCGGTGCCCGCGCTCCCCCTCCCTCGGGAGCGCTCCGCATTCGCTACGGTCCTCTCCGGCCTCCTGCCCGGGCTTGGCCAGATCTACCAGGAGCGCTGGGCGCGTGGCGCGCTCATGCTCCTGCTGCCGCCGCTCGTCCTCGCCCTCCTGGCGGGCGTCGTGGTCATGGCTCCGCCGATCGCCCAGGTCGCCATCCGGCGCGCCGCGCTCCTCGCGACCCTCGTCGTGGGTGCGATGTTCGCGTACCACGTCACGGTCGTGAGCGACGCGTTCGCCGGACGGTCGGGCTCGTTCAGGCGTCACCGCCTCGCCGACTACGGATGGCTCGTGGCCGTGCTGGTGGTCCTCGGCGTCGCGTACCTACCCGTATACCGCCAGTCGATCGCGTGGGCCGGCGTGATCGCTTCCGTCTTCCAGGTGCCCGAGCGCACCATCGACGCCGGCACGTCGTCGGCCGGGACGACCGCGCCCGGGTGGTCGGAGCGCGAGCGCCTCAACGTCCTCCTCCTCGGGGTCGACACGCGCGACAACGCCGAGACCAACAACACCGACACGGTCATCGTGCTCAGCCTGGATCCGGTCGGCCAGACGGCGGCGATGCTGTCGATCCCGCGCGACACCCTGGTGGACATCCCGGGGGTCGGCAAGGACAAGGTGAACTCGGCGTACGCCCACGGGGGGACCGGCTCGCGAGGCGCGGAGCTGGCGCGTCGCACCGTCGAGGATCTGCTCGCCATACCAATCCACAGCTACGCGCTGATCGACTTCACCGCGTTCCGCAGCACCATCGACTCGGTCGGCGGGGTGCTGGTCGACGTGCGGCGTCCGCTGCGGGACGAGCGGTACCCCACCTCGGACTACGGCGTCGAGCGCATTCGCTTCCTTGCCGGGCCGCAGCTCATGGACGGCGAGGACGCCCTCCGCTACGCGCGGTCACGTCACGACAGCAACGACTTCAGCCGCGCGCGCCGTCAGCAGATCGTGCTGTTCGCACTCCGCAGCCGCCTCGCCCAGGCGGGGATATTCCGCATGCCCGGCCTCATGGAGCAGGTCGGCCCGCTGGTGCGGACGACATTCGACCCGGGCGACGTGCTGCGCCTGGCGCGAACGGCGCTGGGGGTCGAGGCGAGCGAGATCCGGAGCGAGGTGCTCCTGCCGTGCGGCGGGGACGAGCCGCACTGCGAGCTCATCGAGGAGAACACGCCGGCCGGCTACTACCTCATCCCGGACGTCGACAAGGTCCGGGCGCTCGTGGCGGATCTCTTCTCGCAGGCCGCCGGGAGCTCGCTGCCCTAGCGGCTCAGGCCTTCCCGCTGCCGGTGTACACGGGCGTCACCCAGTCGCGGTAGCGCGGCTCCAGGCCGCGCACGGCGGCGAAGTAGACGTCCCGGATGCGCGCCGTGATGGGCCCGACCTCGCCCGTGCCGATCGTGCGGTGGTCG
>MGON01000047.1:0-1710 GCA_001795345.1 Chloroflexi bacterium RIFCSPLOWO2_02_FULL_71_16
CGCGGCGAATTGACGCTGAAGGACGCCCTCAAGAGCATGCCGCGCCTGGCGCGCGTGGGCGGGGCCTGTCCCTGCGCCAACTCGGTGCGCTGGGTCGTGGATGTCGCGGCTGGCGGCGAGGGGAGTGCGGTACACCCCTAGTCAGTTGGTCAGTCCATCCCGTCCGGCTCGGGCTCCTCTTCGCGCCGGCCCTCGCGCAGCGCGGCTACCTGGCGGCGCCAGCGCTCCAGCACCTTCGGCGCGTCCTTCAGCCGGTAGCGCACGCCGCTCGTGATCTCGGCGTAGCCGACCGTGTCGGAGCGCACGCTCCGCACGGTCGCGGCGAAGCGCGCGGCGCTCCAGGTCCCCAGGGGCACGTCGCCTTCGCGGCGCGCCTCGACCTCGACGTCGTACGTGACGCCGTCGACGATCGCAGAGAGGGTCGCCCGCCCGTTCGCCGCCAGGTTGGCGGTCGTGCGGCTGTCCGGCCAGAGCGCGAGCCGCACCTCGGTCGCGCTGGGCGCGTACACCTCGCCGACGCTGAGGAGCGCGAGGCGCGGCCAGCCGTCGGGGGCCGCGGTGAGCAGGAGCAGCGTCTCGCCCTCTTTGCGCTCGAGGTCCTCGCCGTCGAGGAGCCGCAGAAGCGGAGCGGGGAGCTCTGCCGGAAGCGCGCGTGGCATGGCACCTACGGTAGACGAGAGGAGGGCCGCCACCGGGGCGGCCCTCCTCGCAGGTCCTGTGGCAGCTACGCGACCGAGGTCACTCGGCGGCGATCTCCTTGAGCTTCGCGACCAGCGCCGGCGGGGTGCTGAAGATCTTGTCGATGATCGCCTTCACCGCCGCCGCGTTCGCGGGGTTGATCTCCTGCTTCGCCTTCTTGGCGGCCTCGAGGAACGCCGGGTCCTTCAGGGTCTTCTCGAACGCGTCCTGGAGCGCCTTCGCGCGCTCCGCGGGCAGGCCGGGCGGTGCCGCGTACGGCCGGCCCATGGCCTGACGCGCGAAGATGACCTCGAGGAGCAGCTTGTCGTCGGGGTTCTTCACGAACTCCGTCGCGAGCGGCACCTCCTTCGGGATGTCGGGGTGCTTGTTGAGCGACATCTGGGTGAGGATCGTGACGTACTTGTCGGTGATCCACTGCTGTTTCGTGCTGACGACCGAGGACCAGGACCAGCCGCAGCGGCCCATGACCTCGCCGCGCTCGACGGCGAGCAGGACGTCGCTCCCGCCCGGGTAGCCCGTCTTCAGCTCGAACTTCGTGCCCACGAGGGCGTTGAGGATGCGCGGGAAGAATCCGGTGTCGTCGTTCGGCCCGGTGGCCCCGACGGTGACCGTCTGCTTCATCGCGTCCTCGAGCGTCTTGATCGGAGTGTCGCTCCGGACGACGCAGACGCTCACCTCCTCGTTCATCGAGCCGAGCCAGGTGAGCTCCTTGGACTTGAACTGGGCGCCTTCGTCGCCGCGCAGCTCGGCCTCGGGGAGCCCGCGGCCGAACGTGCCGAACACGGTGCCGTCCTTCGGCGCCGCGCTGTAGATGTAGTTGAGCGCCTTCATGCTGCCGGCGCCCGCCATGTTCTCGACGATGACGGTCGGGTTCCCGGGGATCTGCTTGCCGATGTGCGCCGCGAGCGTGCGGGCGTAGGTGTCGTATCCGCCGCCGGGGCTGTACCCCACGATGAGCCGCACCGTCTTGCCGGCGTAGAACGCGGCGACCGGGTCCTGGGTCGGTGCCGG
>MGON01000047.1:1728-7563 GCA_001795345.1 Chloroflexi bacterium RIFCSPLOWO2_02_FULL_71_16
GGCCGCCGTGGGTGCGGACGTGGGTGCGGAGGTCGCCGCCGGTGGCGTCGTTGTCCCGCCGCAGGCGGCGGCCACCAGCATCAGGGACGCGAGAATGGCTATCGCGCGCATGTCTGGTGCCTCCCTCCTAATTCGTGATGGCCGGCAGCGGGATCGCGCCGCCGGGTAGTGGAACGTGCAGGAGCCGTATGAATAGGACCTCGACGAAGAGCCAAGCAAAGAACGCGTACGCGACGGCCTTCGGCCACGCCTCCCTCGCGGCCAGGCGCAGATAGACGAGAGCGAACAGCGGGATCGTGACTGCCAGCCCGATGGCCCAGAGCATCGCGAAGAACGCCGCCGCCCACTTGAACGCCGACCGGGTGAAGGCCGCCTCCGGCGGGACCGGCAAGGGGTGGAGGCGCCGCACCTCACGCACGACCTGCGCGACGGCAAGGACCAGCGCCGGGACGATGAGCGCGTTGGCGAACAGGCGCGCCCGTGTCGAGAAGGCGGTGTTCATCTCGTAGGCCGCGTAGGCGAAGACCGCGAGCATCGCCAGGCTGAACACCAGGGCACCACGGCCGCTCAGTGTCGGCATCGTCCCGGACCTCATGCCGCCACTCCGGCGCTCCGCTCCGAGGCCGTGCGGCGGTCCCGACGCTCGCGCCGCACCGAGTAGGCGATGCCGAGGAGCGCGAGGAAGATGAGCGAGAGAGTGATCGGCCGGAGCAGGAAGGCCCACTCGTAGAGCTGGTGGGAAAGGAACAGGTACCGCTCGGCCGTGGGCCCCAGGACGAACGCCAGCAGGAACGGAGCGCGCGGCCAGCCGAAGCGGATGGCTCCCCAGCCCACGGCCCCGAACACGAGCATGACCACGATGTCGAGCACGTCGTTGTGGGTCGTGTACGCGCCGATCGTCATGAGCACGAGGAGGAACGGGACGAGCCACGTCCCTTTGATGAACGTGAGCCAGACGAGCTGGCGGAGGAGGAGGAAGCTGAGGCCCACGGCGAGGAAGTTGGAGATGACGATCACCCAGACCATCGAGAACGTGATGTCCAGGTGCTTCGTGAGCATGTCCGGCCCCGGGACGATGCCGAGGATCAGGAACGCGCCGAGCAGGATGGCCATGGCGGTGCTCCCGGGCACGCCGAAGGCGACGGTCGGGATGATCGCACCGCCCTCCTTCGAGTTGTTCACCGAGCCCGCGGCGAGGACCCCCTCGATCGAGCCCTTCCCGAACTCCTCTGGCGTCCTCGACGTCTGCTGCGCGTGCGCGTACGCGATGAACTGCGCGGTCGCGCCGCCCATGCCGGGGATGATCCCGATGAAGACGCCGATCAGGCTGCAGCGGAGCGTGACCCACCAGTGGCGGAAGGTGTCGCGGACGCCGTCGAGCACGCGGGTGATCGGCCCCGTAGCTTCCCCGGCGATAGCGCCGTGAGTGCTCATGAGCTGGAGCGTCTCCGGGATGGCGAAGAGACCGAGGATGACCGGGATGATGCTGAGCCCGTCCCAGAGGTATAGCTGGCCGAAGGCGAAGCGCGGCTTCCCGGTGAAAGGGTCGAGCCCGACCAGCGCGACGATGAAGCCGAGGAGAGCCATGAGGAATCCCCGCACCAGGTTCCCTCCGGCGAGGGCCACGACGAAAGTGATGCCGAGCATGGCCAGCATGAAGAACTCGGGCGGCCCGAACGACAGCACCAGCGGGCGCACGATCGGGACGGAGATCGCCAGCACGGCGGCGCCGATGATCGCGCCGACGAGCGAGCTGAACAGCACGGCGCCGAGCGCGCGGCCGGCCTCGCCGCGCTTCGCCATCGGATGCCCGTCGAAGATCGTGGCCACCGCCGTACCCTCACCCGGTATGCCGAAGAGCACCGACGTGATGTCGCCGGTGGTCGCCACCACCGCGTGCATGCCGAGGAGGAACGCGAACGCGGGGATCGGGTCCATGTCGTAGATGAAGGGGAGCATCAGCGCGAGGGTGACCGCGCCACCGAGCCCGGGCAGGATCCCCACGACGAACCCGATCCCGACGCCCAGGAGCAGCAGCCCGGCCGTGGGCCACTGCAGCACCGTGAACAGGCTCGCGAGAAAGACGTCGATGTGCCCCCTCCGCTCCCGACGCTCGGGCCGGCACCACGCCGGCGGCGCGATCGGCGAATGGTATGATCATTTGCCAATTCCGCCAGCAAGTACCGGCTTCGCCTGGAGAGAGATCGAAGCCTGAGCATCTATAGGCTGCGATTCCGGCTGAACGGGGCCGATCAGGACCTCAGGGTGCCGGCGGAGCGGCTCCTGTCCGATCTCCTCCGCGACGACCTGGGGCTCACCGGGACGAAGATCGGCTGCGGCGTCGGCGTGTGCGGCGCGTGCACCGTCCTCGTCGACGACGTGCCGGTCACCTCGTGCCTCCTCCTGGCCGCGCAGGCCGAGGGCCGCTCCATCCGGACCATCGAGGGCATCGCCGACGGCGACCGGCTGACGGCCCTCCAGCGCGCGTTCATCACCGAGGGTGGCTTCCAGTGCGGCATCTGCACGCCCGGGCAGATCGTGTCCGCCACTGCCCTCCTCGAGCGGTCGGCGCATCCGGCGGAGGGCGAGATCCGCGACTGGATGAAGGGGAACCTCTGCCGCTGTACCGGGTACTACGGGATCCTCCGCGCGGTGCGGGCGGCGGCGGAGGCCTCGGCGTGATCGCGCCGTTCGAGCTCGTGCGCGCCGGCAGCCTCGCCGAGGCGCTCGAGCTGCTCGAGAGCGACCCCGAGGCGCACGTGCTCGCGGGCGGCACGGCGCTCGTGCTGCTCATGAAGCAGGGCCTGCTTCGGCCCTCGCGGCTCATCGACATCGGCGGCCTCGCCGAGCTGCGCGGGATCCGGATGAATGGCGACCTCCGCATCGGCGCGCTCACGACGCATCTCGAGGCGGAGCGGTCCGCGCTCGTGCGGCGGCACTGCCCCGCGCTCGCATCGTGCTTCGGCACCGTCGCGACCGTGCGCATCCGTGCGCAGGGGACGGTCGGCGGCAATCTCGCCCACGCCGACCCCGCGCAGGATCCGCCGCCCATGCTCGTCGCGCTCGGTGCGGTCGCCGTCCTCGAGTCGGGAGCCGGCCGCCGCGAGGTCCCGATGGAGGACCTGTTCGTCGACGTGTTCGAGACGAGCATCGGGCCGGGCGAGCTGCTCCGCGAGATCGTCGTGCCGCCGCTGGCGGAAGGCGCTCGCGCGACGTACGTGAAGTTCCTGCCGCGCACCGAGGATGACTACGCGACCGTGTCCGTCGGCGCCGTCCTGCGGGTCGACGCGGACGGCCGCTGTGCCGACGTCCGCGTCGCGCTCGGGTCGGTGGGCCCGACGCCGGTCCGCGCCCGGCGCGTCGAGTCGGCGCTCCGCGGCGAGCGGGTCACGCCCGCGCGGCTGCGAGAGGCGGCGATGCTCGTTCGGGAAGAGGTCGACCCCATCGCCGACGCGCGTGGCTCGGCGGCGTACAAGCGCGAGATGGCCGGCGTCTGGACGGAGCGCGCGCTGCGCGCGCTCCTGCCATGAAGCTCGACCATTCGGCGCGGATCGATGCGCCCGTCGAGCGCGTGTGGGCCATCGTGAGCGACGTGCCGCGGGCCGGCCGCCTCGTCCCGGGCGTCGGCCCGGTGGAGCCGCTCGGCGCCGATCGATATCGCGGCACGCTTCGCGTCCAGATCGGTCCGGTCCGGCTCGACCTCGCCGGCGACATCGAGGTGACCTCGCGTGACGAGACGGCCCGCACCGCGGCGCTGCGCCTCGACGCCGCCGACCACAGGCTCGGCGGCGCGGTCCGCGCGACGATGCGCCTGGCGCTCACCCAGGCGACACCGTCGACGACCGATATCCGCATCGAGACCGACGCGCAGGTGCTGGGCCGGATAGGCGAGCTGGGGGAGCCGATCATCCGCCGCAAGGCCGACCGCATCGTGTCGGAGCTCATCGCCAACCTCGCGCGCGAGGCGTCGTCGTGACCACGGTCGGGCGGCCGGCGGGCGACGCGTTCGCCCTGCCCGAGGAGCGGGTCGAAGGGCGCGACAAGGTCACCGGCGCGGCGCGCTACACCGCCGACGTCCACTGGCCCGGGACGCTCTGGGCCGCGTTCGCGCGGTCGCCGCTGCCGCACGCGCGCGTCGCGCGCGTCGATGTCACCCGCGCGCGCGAGCTGCCGGGCGTGCGCGCCATCGTCACGGGTGCGGACGTGCGGCCCGCCCGGCTCGGGCGCCGGCTCCAGGACTGGCCCGTCCTCGCGTGGGATCGCGTGCGCTTCGTCGGCGACCGCGTCGCCGCCGTCGCCGCCGACACCCTGGCGCAGGCCGAGGCGGCCGCCGCGGCCGTCGAGGTCGACTACGAGGATCTGCCGCTCCTGCTGGACCCGCAGGGTGCCCTCGCCGCGGACGCGCCGATCCTCCACCCCGACCGCGACGAGCACCACTACTTCGGCGGTGTACGCCCGCCGGTCCCGCACCCGAACGTGCAGGGCCACCGCGTGCACGAGCACGGCGACGTCGTCGCCGCCTTCGCCGGCGCGGCCCGCGTCTTCGAGCACGCCTTCGACCTGCCGCGCACGCACCCCGCAGCGCTCGAGCCGCATGGCGCCCTCGTGCGCGTGGACGGCGACGTCGTGCACGTCGTGACGACGAACAAGGCGCCGTTCGCGCTGCGCACGCAGCTCGCCGCGTCCCTCGGGATCCCCGAGGAGCGCATCGTCGTCGACGCCGGCCACATCGGCGGCGACTTCGGCGGAAAAGGCCTGTCGATCGACGAGTTCGCGCTCGTATTCCTCGCGCGGGCCGCCGGGCGGCCGGTGAAGGCGGTGACGCGATACGCCGACGAGCTCCAGGCGACGAGCTGCCGCCACGCGGCGCGCATCACCGTCCGCACCGCCGTCGACGGGGACGGCCGCTTCCTCGCGCACGAGGCGCGCGTCCTGCTCGACGGCGGGGCGTACGCCGCGGGCAAGCCCGTGGCGGCCGTCCTGCCCGGCGACGCGCTCTTCACCCTCGCGGGCTACCGCGTGCCGGCCGCGCGCGTCGAAGCCATGACCGTGTACACGAACACGGTCCCCGCCGGGCACGCCCGGGCGCCGGGGCAGCCGCAGAACTCCTTCGCGGTGGAGTCGCACCTCGACCTCATCGCCCTAGAGATGGGGATCGATCCACTCGAGCTGCGCCTGCGCAACGCGCTGCGCCCCGGCGACGTGGACGTCCTCGGGGAGCGCTGCGCCGCGTCGCAGGCCGTGCCGGTCATCGAGACGCTGCGGCGGGAAGCGCGGTGGGACGCGCCGCGCACCAGCGGGCGCGGCCGTGGCCACGGGATGGCCGTGGGCGTCCGTCACGTCGGACGTGGCACGGCCTCCATGACGCTGCGGCTCGCGGCGGACGGGTCGGTCGAGGCGGTCACGGCCGTGCCTGACCAGGGCGGCGGAGCGCACACCATGATCCAGCGGGTCATCGCCGCCGAGCTCGGCGTGCCCCTCGAGCGGGTGCGCATCGCGCGGCAGACGACCGCCGGCGCGCCGCACGACCCCGGCGTCGGCGGCAGCCGGGTGACCCCGGTCCACGGCAGCGCCGCGCTCGACGCTGCCCGGCGCCTGCGCGCCCTGGCGGTCGAGCTGAGCGGGCGCGACGCGCCGTTCGCGGAGCTCGCTGCCGCGCTCGCCGGCCGCGATGTGACGGTGACCGGCGAGCACACCGGTAAGGGCGAGGACCACGGCGTCTGCGCCTACGCGGTCGATGTGGAGGTCGATGAGGCGACGGGCCAGATCCGCATCCTGGACGTCACCCTCGTGGCGGACGTAGGGACCGTCATCAACCCCGTGGCGCTGCGCGGC
>MGON01000047.1:7646-10547 GCA_001795345.1 Chloroflexi bacterium RIFCSPLOWO2_02_FULL_71_16
GACGGCCGCGTCGTCGAGCCGAACCTGCACGCCTACAAGCTGCCGACGATCGCGGACGTGCCGCCGCTTCGCGTCGTGCTCGTCGGCGACGGCGGCGGTCCCGGTCCGTTCGGGGCGAAGTCCGTCGGCGAGCTGGCGAACTCGGCGGTCGGGCCGGCCATCGCGAACGCCGTCGCCGACGCTACCGGCGCGCGCGTCATGACCATGCCGATGACGGCGGAGAAGGTGCTGTGGGCGATGCGCCGCGCCTGAAGGTCGCGCTCGAGGCGCTCCGGCCTGGCCGGGGTCCCGCCGCGTGGCGCGCGGCGTGGCGCCTCTCGAACGGCGGAACGGGCCCCGTGACCGTCCGAAAGGCGTGGCATCCGCATGGCCGCTTCCGCTCGCGGCGCCGGGCCATCTCGCTGCGGATCCCGGCGGGCGCCTCGCGGACGCTCGAGCTCGCGACGCGGTCGGACGTGGCGGCGGGCGAGGTCGTCGAGAACGCGTTCCTCATCCTCCAGGCGGTGTCCGCCCGCAGGCGCTGGCGGATCCTCGCCCGCTTCACGCTCCGCGGCCAGACCGGCGCGCCGCCCGCGGTCTCGCTCGAGGCGGTCGACGCGAACGCGGCCGCGGACTAACGTCGGGCCATGGCACTGCCCGAGAGCGACCGGTACGTCCTGGAGCGGATGCGCGGCTGACGCCGCAACTGAAGGGCTTCCTTCGAGGAGACCATGGGCATGGTCTCGAGCGCGATCAAGGTCCCGCTCCCGGCGCTGCGCCGCACCCTGGAGCGGATCAAGCGCGAGCACGCCTCCGACCCCGAGTACCGCGAGCTGCGGAAGGCGCTCCCGAGGTCCTGGCCGATCTAGTGCCGGCTCGTCGCTAGCATCGGGAGCCGTGGCCGCGAAGGGACCCGACGCCTTCACCCGGGAGCTGTGGGGCTACGCCCGCGCGCTGGACATGAAGGAGCATCCCTGGTTCAAGGGCGTGCGCGAGCATCGCTGGACGCGCGAGCAGATCGTGCGCGCGGAGATGCAGCACTACCTGCGCGTGCGCATGAACCCGGTCTTCTTCGGGTACATCGTCACGAGCGTCGTGGCCGAGAGGAACTACGACCTCATGCCCATCGTCATGGAGAACGTCATGGAGGAGCTCGGCGGCACCAAGACGCATGTCGACGTGATGCTCCAGTTCCTCGAGGAAGCCGGTCTGACGCGCGAGCAGGCCGACGGGGCCGAGGCCGCGCCCGGCACGCTCGCGGCGATCGAGATGATCGTCGGCTGCTGCCAGCGGCGGAGCGCCCTCGAGGGCATCGCGATGCTCTCGTTCGTCGAGGCGATGCATGGCGGACCGGACGGCGCCGCGGCCGGCATGTTCGAGGCGCTGACAGGGCACTACGGCTTCAGCGCGCGCGCCGCCGCGACGTACGAGCTGCACGCGGAGCAGGACACCGGGCACGGCGACCGCCAGATCGAGGCCATCCGCCGCTTCGCCCGCGACGAAGCGACGCAGGACCGGGTCCGGGCCGCGGTCAAGCTCGGTCTCGAGGCCTTCAACCTCGAGTGGGACGGGCACGTGCAGGCCATGACCGGCGAGCGCGCGTACTGGCGCGGCCTCGCGCCGCGGATCGAGCTCGCGGCGCCGGAGTTCCGCCTACCCCGCTAGGTGCCCATCCGCTCGGACGGTCAGCGGTACCGCTTGCCCTCGCGCTTGCGGACGATCGTGTCGAGCAGCGCCGGTCTGCCGGCCTTCACCTCGCGCAGCGCGCGCTCGAGCGCGGGCCGCACCGCGTTCGGGTCGGTGATCGGCCCCTCCGCGTACCAGCCGAAGCTGCGCGCGAGCATCGCGAAGTCCGGATCGGGATCCATCAGGTCCATGCCGATGTAGGCGTTCTCGACCGGCGTCCCGCGGTGCTCGGCGATGCGGATCTGGTGCTCCCAGTCGTTGTAGTAGGCGCGGTTGTTGTACATGACGACGAGCATCGGGATGCGGTGATGGGCGGCGGTCCAGAGTGCGGCGGCGTCGAACAGCAGGTCGCCGTCGGGCTGGACGTCCACGACGAGCTTGCCCGTGCCGCGGTAGGCGAGGCCCACGCCCAGGGAGGTGCCGATCTGCGTCGCGGTCCCGAAGCTGCGGCCCGGGTGGCGGTCGGGCCGCTCCATGTCCCAGAGGCGCAGGGCCCAGTCCTCGAGCGTGGCGGCCGTGAGCACGTAGTCCTCGCCCCGGATCGCTTCCCAGATCTCGCTGGCCAGCCGCGCGGCGGTCATCGGCGACGCGTCCCAGTCCTCGCGCGCCTGCTTCGCCCAGCGCTCGGCGATGGTGCGGTGCGCCTCGGCGTTCCGTGCGCGGCGCTCCGCGGCGACCTCGGGACGCACCCGTCCTCGGAGGAGCTCGCGCAGCGCGGGGATGGCCAGGCTCGTGTCGGCGACGATCGAGAGGTCCACCGGCTGGAACTGCCCGAGATCCTCGGACCACTTGCTGGAGCGCAGCTCCGACAATCCGAGGTCGACGATCACGCACCCCTGCGGGGTGCGCCGCTGCTTCTCGTGGGTCACCCGGTCGAGCCGGTGTAGCGCGCGGTAGAGGTCGCCGACGTCCAGCGCCAGGACCACGTCGGCGGAGGCCAGAGCGTCGCCGCCGGTGACGTTCAGCGGGTGGCGGTTCGGGAAGTTCATCCGGCCGTTCAGGTCGATGACGCCGGCGCCCAGCTCCTCGGCCAGCGCCACCAGCTCCGGGAACGCCTCGGGGTGACGCGCGGTGAACTCGGTGACGATGACCGGCGAGCGCGCGCCGGCCAGGAGGCTGGCGGCGCGCTCCAGCGCGCGCGGATCGGCCTGGGCCGGCGTCGGCCGCGCCGCGATGATGGCGGAGGACGCGTCGACCGGCGCGGCGAGCTCGTCCTCCTGCAGGCCGACGTCGTAG
>MGON01000047.1:10568-11719 GCA_001795345.1 Chloroflexi bacterium RIFCSPLOWO2_02_FULL_71_16
GGTACGCCCGGGCGAACGAGGCGGGGAAGTCGGCGACCGTGGCCGGCTGGTCGTCCCACTTCACGTAGTCGCGTACCGCGTTGCCCTGCACGTTCGCGCTGTGGATCCAGTCGATGTAGGGCCGGCGGCGCGTGCGGTCGAGCGGGCCGGTCGCCCCGAGGACGAGGAGCGGTATCCGGTCCACGTGCGCGTAGTAGATCGACATGGCGCCGTGGAGGAGGCCCACCGTGTCGTGGAGGATCGCCGCCATCGGCCGGCCCGTGACCTTCGCGTAGCCGTGCGCGATCGCGACGGCGACCTCCTCGTGCGTGCAGGTGATGATCTCGGGCCGGTTGCCGCCGTAGTTCACGATCGAGTCGTGCAGTCCCCGATACGAGGAGCCCGGGTTGATCGCCACGTACTCGATGCCGAAGCCCTGGAGGAGGTCGACGATGACGTCGGAGCCGTACCGGCCCTTCGGCTTCGCCTTCGCCGGCATCTGGAGAGGCCGTGTGATCGCTTCGGTCATCGTTCCCAGCTCCTCATCCGCTCATTCGTCCTCGAAGCTGCGGTCGAGCGCCCGCGGGCGCCAGCCATCGTCGCGCATCACGACGCATCGCTCGCCGGGCAGCTCGATCCACACCTGCTGGTCGCGCGCGAGGCGCGCGGTCGGATGCGCGCGAGCGCGCACGCGCGTTCCCGCGACCTCCACGATGCAGTCGAGGTGGTCGCCGAGGAACGCAGCGACGCGGAGCGTCCCGGCGTACTCGTTCTCGCCGCCCTGGGCGCGCTCGTGGACGGTGACGTTCTCCGGCCGGAGGACGAGCACGGCCGGGTCGCCCGAGCGGAGCTCCGCCGGGACCGCGCACCGCACGGTCCCGCCGAGCGAGTGCACCCCGCCGTCGCCCACCTGGGCCGGCACGAACGTGGCCGTGCCCACGAAGTCGGCCACGAACCCCGAGCTCGGGGTGCCGTAGATCTCCCGCGGCGCGCCCTCCTGGACGATCCGGCCATCCTGCATGACCGCGACCCGGTGCGAGAGGAAGAGAGCCTCTCCCTGGTCGTGCGTCACGTAGACCGTCGTGATCCGGAGCCGCCGCTGGAGCTCCCGCAGCTCGATGCGCATGCGCTCGCGAAGCTTCGCGTCGAGGTTCGACAGCGGCTCGTCGAGG
>MGON01000047.1:11733-13873 GCA_001795345.1 Chloroflexi bacterium RIFCSPLOWO2_02_FULL_71_16
AGCGCGAGGCGCTGCTGCTGGCCGCCGGAGAGCTGCGGCGCGGGCCGGTCCTCGAGGCCTTCGAGGCCCACGAGCGCCAGCGCCTCCTCGACCGCCTTCCGCATCTCGGACGATGACGGCCGGGGCCTTCCGGCCTCGAGTGGGAACGCGACGTTCTGGAAGACGCTCATGTGTGGCCAGATCGCGTACGACTGGAAGACCATGCCGATGTCCCGCGCGTGTGGCTGGACGAACCGTCCGTTCCCCGAGAGCAAGGAGTCGCCGAGCCTGATCGTCCCACCCTCGGGCCGCTCGAGGCCGGCGATGCAGCGGAGCGTCGTCGTCTTGCCGCAGCCAGACGGGCCGAGGAGCGTGTAGAAGCGGCCCTCCTCGACGGTGAAGGTCACCTCCTGGACCGCGCGCACGCCGCCGCGGTCGGTCGTGAAGGTCTTCCGCAGTCCCTCGATCGCGAGCACGGACGTCACTCCTTGATGCCGAACCGGCCGGTGAGCCGCTGCACGGCGGCGACGATGACCAGGAGCGTCAGGATGAGCATGACCGAAAGGGCGGCGACCGCGTTCGATTTACCGCTCTCGAACAGGTCGAAGATGACCACCGCCAGGACGGTGCTCTCGCTCGTGACGAGGAGCACGGAGGCGCTCAGCTCGCGGACGGACACGATGAAGATGTAGATCCAGCCGGCCACCAGCGCCGGGCGCAGCAGCGGAAGCGTGATGCGCCGGAACATGAGCCACCAGGAGGCGCCGGACATCGCGCCCGCCTCCTCCAGCTCTTTGTGGATCTGGAGCATCGCGGCGCTGTTCGTGCGCATCCCGTAGGGAAGGTACTTCGTCGTGTACGCCACCACGAGGATCCAGAGCGTCCCGTAGATCGGGAGCACCCGGAACGCGGGCGAGAGGTACTGGAGGATCATGCTCACGCCGAGCACCAGCCCGGGGATGGCGATCGGCACGAACGCGATGAAGTCCAGTCCCGCTCGGCCGGGGAGCCGTGTCTTCGTGGTGATCCACGCGATGATCGCGGTGAGCCCCATGGTCACCGTCGCGGCCGTCGCGCCGAGGAGGAAGCTGTTCCGGACCGCGAGCTGGATGCTCGGGTGGTCGAACACGAACCGGTAGTTGTCCAGCGTGAAGCGTGAGAGGATCTCCAGGCTCGGGATGTAGAACGGGATGACCGACGCGAAGAGCAGGATCCCGAACGGCAGGCCGATGATGACCAGGAAGTACGCGACGAGCCCTCCGGCCGCCGCGTAGCGCCAGCGGCCGAGGTCCAGGACCCGCGGCCGGAACGCCTTCCCGGTCACGGTGGCGTAGCGCTCTGCCCGCCGGGTCAGGCGCTGGTACGCCCAGACGCCGACGACGCTGATGAGCAGCAGACCTATGGCGAGCGCTCCCGCGCCGCCGAAGTCCGGCGGGTAGTCGTGGAGCTCCGAGTAGATCGCGCTGGTGAAGACCGGCACGCGGCCCGGTACGCCGATGAGCCGTGGGACCTCGAACGACTCGAGGCCGCGTACGAACATGATGAGCGACGCCGAGGCGAAGGCCGGGAGCAGGATCGGGAGCGTCACCGTTCGCAGTGTCCGGGCGGTGCCGGCCCCGCTCATGAGCGCCGACTCCTCGAGCGAGGGGTCCATGCTCTTGAAGGCCGCTGACATCACGAGGAAGACGAGCGGCGAGAGGTGCAGGCCCTCCGCCCAGATCATCCCGCCGAGCGTGAAGATCGAGAAGGGCGCGCTCTCCAGCCCGAAGACGGCCATCGCGGCCCGGTTGATGACGCCGATCTGTCCCGACAGCAGGAAGATCCAGGCGATCGTGCTCACGACCCCCGGCACGATCAGCGGCACGAGGCTGAGGGCGAAGAACGCGCGGCGGCCCGGTGTGTTCGTCCGCTCGACGATCCAGGCGAGGCCCGTCCCGAGCGTGAGCGCGAGGAGCGAGGACCCCAGCGAGTAGAGGACCGAGTTGAGCAGCAGCGTGTACGTACGCGGACTCGAGTACGTCTCGATGTAGTTCGCAAGGGTCAGGCCCTTGGTGACCTCGCCTTCGACGCTCACGCTCCCGAGCAGGAGCATCGCGAGCGGGAACCCCACGAGGTAGAGGAGCAGGCCCGCCGCCGCCAGGGGGATCAGGACCCTGGAGTC
>MGON01000047.1:13881-14901 GCA_001795345.1 Chloroflexi bacterium RIFCSPLOWO2_02_FULL_71_16
ATCACTGGAAGCCGAGGATGTCCTTCCACATCTTGTCGTACTTCGCGAAGTCGTCGATGCCCTCGGGACCGGAGACGTACGTGGTCTTGGGCATGAGTGCCGGGTCGGCGATCCCCGGGCGCGCCGGGACGCGCTTCCGCGCGGCGACGGCCTTCTGCCCGTCCTCGCCGAGGTACCAGTTGATGAAGACCTTGGCGGCGTTCACGTTCGGCGCGCCCTTCGGCAGGACGGCGCCATCGACCGTGAGGACGCCCTCCGTGCGCATGTAGTCGACCGGCGCGCCGTCCTTCGCCTTACGGGCGGTGGTGTGACCGTGCGCGCCCCAGAAGACCGCCCGCTGCCCGGCGATGAGCAGGTCGAGCGTCTCGGTGTGGCCCGCGGAAGGCTGCAGGTCGTTCGCCGCTAGCTTCTTCAGGTAGTCCGTGGTCTTCGCGTCGTCCTTGAACTTCAGCTTGGCGAGCGCGAGCAGGACCTCGACGTCGGTGGACTCGATGAGGATCTTGCCCTTCCACTTCGGATCGGCCAGGTCTTCGAACGACTTCGGTGCGTCCTCGGCCTTCACCAGGGTCGTGTTCCAGGCGATCGACTCGATGCCCAGGCGCGCGGCCGTCCAGAGCCCCTTCGGGTCCTTCAGGTTGTCCGGGAACTTGTCGGCGGCGGGCGGCCGGAACTCCTGGATGAGGCCCTCCTTGATCGGCTTGGCGATGTCGAGGCCGCCCGTCTCCAGCACGTCGGCGAGGACGCTGCCGGCCTTCGCCTCCGTGATGAACTGGGCCACGATCTTCTCGCTGCTCTTGCGGTTGAGCGTGACCTTGATCTCGGGATACGCCTTGTTGAACTCGGCGATGATGAACTTGGCGTCGTCCTCGTTGAGCGACGTGTAGAAGGTGAGCTTGCCTTCCTGCTTCGCCTTGTCGATGGTCGCCTTGTCGAGCTCGCCGGGCTTCGGCGCGGCGGTCGGCGCGGCGGTCGGCGCGGCGGTAGCGGCCGCGGTGGGTGCGGTGGTCGGCGCCGTGGTCG
>MGON01000048.1:0-1191 GCA_001795345.1 Chloroflexi bacterium RIFCSPLOWO2_02_FULL_71_16
TGGCGTCCCACCGGGTCGCTGATGCTGGTCAGGTCTGATCCGGTATACGCAAGGTTGACCTCGTTCCCCGCCGGCTCGTGGATGCGGGCGAGGCGTCCGTCCGTGGTGAACTCATGCGAGACCTGGCCTGGCGCCACGAGTGTGAACGTCGCGTCTGGGTTCTTGGTCAGCACATCGAACACGTCGGGCGGCGGCGCATAGGTCAGGTCGGGGTTCAGGGTGAATACGTCCCTGCGCCCGTCGCCCCGGCGGACCTCGACCGTCGGGCCGTTGTCGGTGAGCTGCTGATCGAAGGCGTGCGTCCAGCCGGGTCCAAGCGCACCGGCGCGGTCGTCGGCCGAGTTGTACCAGCGCGCGAGGTCGATCAAAAGGACCCGGCCGGGGAGGCTGAGGTCGCTCGCCGTCGCCGTGAACACTCCGGTCGCGAGGTTCACCGGATCGGCCGAGTACGCACCATCGGGGTATTGGCCGTTGGCATACTGGCGCGCCTCTCCAAAGTCGTTCGAGTCATGCTTCGGCGCGGTCGACGCGCTGGCGCAGAGATCGTTCCGCGCCCGGTCGCCGGCGTCCCCATTCGGGAACGCGGTCCCGGTCGGCGAGGCGATCGCCGCCGGGTCGACGCCAGCCGGTGCATATCCAGTTGGTACGACGCCCATGCCGTAGACCGTGACAGCGAACTCTTCGGCACCCTCGAGCGAACCGTTCCCGCCCCACCTGCCGCCGACCGCAGCCGCTTGGGCGGTCGTTACGCCCTGGTACCCGATCCACCAGCCGCCCTCACCGGAGGCTCGGTAGCGACCCCACACGCGGGTATTCGCGTAGGTGATGTTGCCCGTGGCGGACCACACCTGTATCCGGGTGCCGGTCATGGTGCCGCCGAAGTTCCCGTTGCCGTCCGGCGTCGGCCCGATCATCGGTACCTCTTTGATGAAGATGCGATGGCAGCGGAAGTTGGTCCCCGCGTGGTTGATCGTGGCGGTCGGTGTCGGGTCGATGTAGTACTCGGGGGCCCAGTAGTTCCCGGACTTGCCCCACAGGACCGGATTCGAGCCGGTCCGCTGATCGCTCTGGTTCATCTTGCAGTGAGTGTTGGACGTGTGCGCGTGCCAGTCGGGTGCGCTCCAGATGGTCGGGAGGGTCGGCGGCGTCGGGCAATCCGCGAGATCGAGAGGCTGCGTCGTCGCACCGATC
>MGON01000048.1:1235-2323 GCA_001795345.1 Chloroflexi bacterium RIFCSPLOWO2_02_FULL_71_16
GATAACGAGAGTGACCACGAGCGACCACGAGCCGCTCGATCGCATTGCGCCGAGCGGTCGGACGTGCGACGGGCGCATCGTGAGCGGGCACGGTGACCCGCGCGGCTAGGCGTGTCAAGTCGGACTGACCATCAAGCCGACGAGCGCATGACGTTGCGCTTGCCGAGCAGGCGCTGGAGCGAGCGGCTCGCCTAGATGCTGACGATCAGCGCTTCGTGAGCTGAGGCGCCTTGCGGGCGCCTTCCAGGCGCGGCTCTAACCTCCGCCGATGCCCGAGCTGCCCGACATCGAGGCGTACCTCGAAGCGCTGCGCCGCATGGCCGTAGGCCACGTCCTCGAGCGCATCCGGATCGGGAGCCCGATCATCCTCCGCACCTTCGACCCGCCGATATCGGCCGCCGAGGGCAAGCGCATCACCGGAGTCCGGCGGATCGGCAAGCGCGTCGTCATCGAGCTCGAGGGCGACCTGTTCCTGGTCGTGCATCTCATGATCGCCGGCCGCTTCCACTGGCGAGCGCGCGGCACGGCCGTGCCGGCTCGCGTGGGCCACGGTGCGCTCGACCTCGATCACGGGACGCTCCTCCTGACCGAGGCCAACGCCACGAAGCGCGCGTCGCTGCACCTCGTGCGCGGCGAGGCGGCGCTGGAGCAGTTCGCGCGCGGCGGGCTCGAGCCTCTCGACGCCGACCTCGGCTCCTTCCGCGAGGCGCTGACGCGCGAGAGCCACACCCTCAAGCGCGCGCTCACCGACCCGCGGCTCTTCAGCGGCATCGGCAACGCCTACTCCGACGAGATCCTCCACCGGGCCTGGCTCTCGCCGATGAAGCTCACGCGCTCGCTCACCGACGCGGAGGTCGAAGCGCTCTGGGCCGCCACGCGCGACGTCCTCCGCGAGTGGCGCGACCGTCTCGTCGGAGAGGCGGAGAAAGCGTTCCCCGAGAAGGTGACCGCCTTCCGCTCCGAGATGGCGGTCCACGGCCGCTACCGCAAGCCCTGCCCGGTCTGCGGCTCGCCGGTGCAGCGCATCCGCTACGCGGGCAACGAGGCGAACTACTGCGCGCAGTGCCAGACCGGCGGGAAGCTGCTCG
>MGON01000048.1:2354-3152 GCA_001795345.1 Chloroflexi bacterium RIFCSPLOWO2_02_FULL_71_16
GTAGGCGGTGGTCTTCAGGGGTCGTGGTGGTCTTCACCGGGATCGGGTGGATCTTCACCTGGTTTGGGTGACATCGACCCCCTCCCTTGAAGAAGCACTTAGCGGCGGCGGATGAGGCGGACCTCGATCGTCTGCGAGCGGCCCGGCTGATAGACGAGCTGGAGGGAGGCCGTGAAGTAGCCCTCCTCGTAGAAGCGGAAGTCCCAGAGCTGCGCGGCCTGTCCGCGCGGCAGGTCCAGCCACCACTGTCCGCGCTCGTTCGTGTGCGGCCGGGAGGGCTCGCAGTCGCCGGTCCCGATGACGACGCAGACGCCCGACATCGCGCGCCGGGTCCGTGAGTCCACGACCCGGAACATGAAGCGGTCGGTGTCGCCGAGCAGCGCGGGCGGCTCAAGGGGAAGCACGTTCAGCGTCGGCCCGGGCGCGTTGCCGGTGGCGCCCGGCACGCCGCCCACGACGCCGCCCTCTTCTCCGCCGGGAACGCCGTTCGGATCGCCGCTCGAGCTCGGCCCCGTGGTGGACCGCGGCCGGCGCGAGCGCCGCGGGCGGCGGGTCTCCTCCGGCTCCGCGGTGGCCTCGGGCGTCGGCTCCGCGCTGGCCGTGGGCTCGGGGGTGGGGCTCGGGGACGCCAGCACGACGGGCGGGATGGCCGCGCTCGTCCGGCCGCGACCTCCGGTCACTACGTGGGTGACGATGGTCGTGTCCTCGAGCGCGTCGTCGGCGTTCGGCGCCGGCGGCGGGGCCGCGCTCGGCGGCACCACCGGCAGCGTGAGGACCAGCACCGCGGACACGACGAGC
>MGON01000048.1:3165-5552 GCA_001795345.1 Chloroflexi bacterium RIFCSPLOWO2_02_FULL_71_16
GCACCGGCGGCCAGAGGTGCAGCTCCGCGGGCGGCTGCGGGTGGAGCCGCCGGTAGCGCGCGGCGCGGATGGCGCGGCCGAGCGTGAGGCGCGCGTGGTGCGCGGCCGCGGCCTGGTCCGAGGGGATGACGTCGCCCGTGCCGCGCAGCCGGTCCCACGCGCGCACCACCGCGATGGTGTCGCCGGTCCGGGTGGCCACACGGAGCGCCGCGCGCCTTCGCGCGCGACGGTCCGTCTCAGCGATAGAGATAGATCTCCAGAGCGACGCTGGTGCCCACGTCGCCGGGCACGATGTCGTGCAGGTTCTTCATTACGGCCTCCGCGAAGCGGGAGGTCGTCTCGAGGCCGGCGGTCGCGACGCTCGCGAGCCGCTCGCCTTCGGCCGGCTGGCCGTGCGAGCCGTACGCGAACACGAGCGCGACGCGGCGGGTGTCGCCGAGCGCGCTCAGGTGGTCGGTAACGCCCTTCGCGAACTTCGCCTGCTCCGCGTCGATGGCGGCCTCGTCGTCGCCGAGGAGGCGCGCGCCGTCGACCGGGACGCTCAGCTCGATCGGCGTCGGGTCGATGCTCGGTCCCGCCTTCGTGTCGGCGGAGATCGGCGCGCTCGCGGCGGCCAGGAATATGACGAAGAGCCCGAGGAGGATGTCCGCCCAGAGCCACCCGACGAGCGCAAGGGTGACGTTCCTACCGAGTCCGAACATCCTCGTCCGGGTCCGTGTCGGAAGTGCCGTGCTTCGTGGAGCGCAGCGAGCGCGCCGCGCGCGAGAGATCGGCCGCGCTCTGCCGGAGGTCGGCGATGGCGCCCTCGAGGTCGTAGAGCTGCTGCTCCCGCTCGATCGAGCGCTCGAAGAGGCGGCGCTCCTCCGCGGCCATCTGGTCCAGGAGCTCGTCCGCCTCGGCGGTGCCGAGGCTGCTCGCCGCGACGCTCGTCGCGTGCGCGAGCGTGGCGCGGATCTGCGACTCCTTGAGCAGCGAGTTCGCCCGCGTCCCGGCGTCGCGCACGTCGGCGCGCACGTGGATCGCCAGCGACAGCACGATGAGCAGCCCGATCAGGATGGCGTCGATCGTCGCGATCGTGCTGAACACGATGCTGTTCCCGACGCCCTGGAACCCCCGCTCCCAGAGCAGCAGGAACGGCCGGTCGGAGAGCTCGGGCCGCTGCTCGAGGAGCTGGGCGTACGCAGCCGAGGCCGTCGAGAGCCCGTACCAGGTCACGGCGATCGGCGCGAAGACGAGGACGTTGCGCGCGACCTCGAGGATCCCCCAGATCGGATTGCGCCGGGTGGTGATGACCTCGGCGGCCGCGCGGGCGTCCACCGCCGCCGCGTAGGCCTTGGCCTCATCGGCCCGCCCGAGGACGACCGCCTCGGCCAGGCGCTCCAGGACGACCGCGATGGCCGCGTCGTGCGGCTGTGCCTCGGCTGCCAGCTGGGCGACCTCGTCGGCGACGCGCTGACGCTCGGTCGCTCGCGGCGGCACGACCTTCAGGATCTCGGCCAAAGCGCTCCCCCTTCCACCAGGCCCGGAATGGCCCTGAGTTCACAACGAACGGGCGGCGGACAAGTTTCGCGGTACGTAACGACCATGATGCGCCGCCGTCTCAAGACGTCGGGAGCGGGTCGGTGTCAGGCCGGCTCGGTGTGCGACACCGGCCCTACCGGTGCCGTCGGATGAGGTTCTCGCTCGGCCGACGGCGGCCCAGCGACTTCGGTCCGCCGGAAGCGCGTCCAGCCCGATACGCGGCCTTCGGCTCGCGGACCTCGGTCCCTCGGGCCTGGTTCTCGCTCGTCGGCCCGAGCTCGCGCGCGATCGCGGACATGAGCCAGCCGTTGAGGCTCGTGCCCTCCTTCATCGCGCGGTGCACCGCATCCCGGTGCAGCCCCCTGGGCAGCCGCAGGACGAGCCGGCCGCTGAACGTTGATACCGGGTCCGGGATCTCGAGGCCGTGCTCGGCGCGGTACGCGGCAAGATCTCGCATCGTCCGCTCGAGCGCCGCCAGGGCTTCCTCTCGCGTTCTGCCGGCGGCGACGCAGTCGGGCCACTCCACCGCGTACGCGAGCACGCCCTCATCGGGGGACACGCCGTATGCGAACTCGATCGAGTACGGCCTCCTCACGATCTCGTCGACCTCGCGCTTCGCCGGGCTCCGCTTGAGCGCGGCGACGCTCCTCTTCCGGGCCATCAGTTCTGATACTACGGATGGTACTTGAGTACCTTAGCGCCGAAACGGTTGGTGCTCCCGGCCGCCACGAGCGAGAGCACCTCAGGCTCGCGCTCCGTCAGCGGGACGGCATCGCCATTCGTCGCGCCGCCGGACATAGCGTGAGAACCAACGCTCGGCCGGGCGTGTGCCGGGCTAGGTCAGGCGATCGGACCCGGAGCGGCGG
>MGON01000048.1:5585-11629 GCA_001795345.1 Chloroflexi bacterium RIFCSPLOWO2_02_FULL_71_16
ACGAGGACGAGCCAGATCACGAGGTCGCCGAGGAACTTGAGGAGGCCTACCAGCGCGACGAGCGCCTCCGCGGCCGTCCGCGCGGGCTGCCAGGCGCTCTGGCTCCGGAGGTCGGCGACGTTGTCGATGGTCACGTTGATCGTCGAGTACTCGACCCGTCCCGTGAGCGCGTTCAGCTGACCGGTGAGCTGCTCGATCTCGGTCCGCACGGAGGCGAGCGCCTGCGAGACCTTGAGGGTGTCGTCGACCGTCCGCGCCTGCGACAGGAGCGAGAGGTACTGCTCCTCCTCGCGCTTCTTCGACGCGAGCCGGGCCTCGAGATCGACGAATTCCTCGGTCACGTCCCTCGTGCTGATGCGCGACGACGCGACCTCCGCGTCCAGCTGGCGCAGGCGGGAAAGCGCCTCCTCGAAGCGCGTGGCCGGCACGCGCATGGATAGGCGCGCCGACCGGCTGTCGGTCTCGCCGGATTGCTCGATGCTCAGGACGTCGCCCCCGAGGTCGGCGGCGATCGCGCGAGCGCGGTCCGCGACGGCCCACGGATCGCCCGCGCGCAGCACGACATCGGCGCTGTAGGAGAGCTTGCGCACCTCGGGGGCCCGCGGGACCTGCCGGTCCTCCACCGCGCCAGGACGGGCCGGGGGTGCCGCGGCGGGCGGCGCCTCCGAGAGGTCACCGGAGCATGCGGCCGCGGCAAGCGCGCCCAGGACGATGACGGTGGTCATCGCCAGCCCCGATCGTCGGAGACCCACCAGCACCTGCACCCCTTCCCGCCGCTGAGCATGGCGGAGGGGTTCCGGCGGGCAATACGCCGTTCGGCCTAAATGCCCGCCTGTGTGTCTATGTGCGGTCTGTGTCTGGCTGCCGGTCACGTGCGGTGCCGCGAGGTTCGCGGCGCTATCTCGCGCCGACCGTCGCGGGAAGGGCGGCGCGCAGCGACTCGCAGACGGCATACGCCGAGTGCGAGCGGTTCAGCGTGTAGAAGTGGATCCCGGGGGCGCCGCCCTCGAGGAGCGCGCGGCACTGGCGGACCGCCCACTCGACGCCGACGGCGGTGAGGGCGCGCTCGTCACCGTTCGCGGCCGCGACCCGGCTCCGGAGCGCGTCCGGGATGCTGGCCCCGGTGCGGGCGAACATGCCGGTCGGCGCGAGCTGCCCGGCGTTGGTGATGGGCATGACGCCGGGCACGATCGGGACGGTGACCCCGGCCGCACGCGCGCGCTCGACGAAGCGGAAGTAGTCGGCCGGATCGAAGAAGAGATTCGAGATGAGGACCTCGACGCCGATGTCCTGCTTCAGCTTCGCGTAGCGGACGTCCTCGTCGAGGTCGTGCGACTCGGGGTGCTTCTCCGGGTAGCACGCGGCCGCGACGCAGAACGACCAGCGCGACTGGATGAACGCCGCGAGCTCGCTGCCGTGGCCGAACCCGCCCTCGGGCTGCTTGAAGGTCTTCTGGCCGCGCGGCGGATCGCCGCGGAGCGCGATCACGTTCTCGACGCCCGCGGCCTCCAGGCGGTCGAGGACCGCAGCCAGTTCCTCCGCGGTGTGGCCCACGCAGGTGAGGTGCGCCATGGCCTCGACGCCGGTGTCGCGCTTGATGCGCGTGACGACGTCGATCGTGAGATCCCGAGTGCTGCCGCCCGCGCCGTACGTGACGGAGACGAAGTCGGGGCGGTGGCGCCGCAGCGTCGTGATCGTGCTGCGGAGGCGAAGCACCGCCTCCGGGCTCTTGGGCGGGAAGAACTCGAACGAGAAGACCGGCTTGCCGGTCCTGTACGCGTCGGCGATCCTCATTCGGTCACGCTCGGTGTGGCTCGATCCTGTCGCGCATGGAAGAGACGCGTGAAGGTGATCTGGTCCTTCTCACGTAGGTACCACACGATGAATGGGCAACGTCGGAGCTTGAGCTTTCGGAGCGTGGCTCCGTCGATCTTCGTGAGCTCGCTACCAGCATCCGGGAACACTCCTAGCAGGCGGTCAAGGGCGGCGAGATCCTCTTCCAGCCGTTCGATCCCCTCGGCGTCATCACCTCGGACGAGGAACAACAGCTGCGAACGCAGGTCACGTATGAAGAGCGCACCCCGGCGTACCTGCACGACAGATCTCTCACTTCCGGCGGCGACGTGAGCGAAGGCGAGCCCGTGCCTCTTCGAATACGCGGTCGACCTCGCTCCGGTCGACGAGAGGCTCCTTGCCCTCGAGGATGCGTCTCGCTGTCGCATAGGCCTGCTTGAACTGCCAGCGCTCCGCGACCTGGAGCTCGCGCTCCGATTCGACCTCGTCGAGCTTCTCGGAAACGACCAGTCGGAGCGCGTCGCTCTCGCCGAGGCCGCGCTCTTCGGCGAATCGGCGGAGGCGGTCGCGGAGACGCGTCGGCATGCGGAAATTGATCGGCGAGCGAGGCGTTGCGGTGCGCGGAGACCGGTACGAGACGCGTCGTTCGGTCACGCGCTCACCTCCTCGTGTGTGTAGTCGTACAGACTACAACGACCACGACCGCCGTATGCCGCCCTCGGTAGGGGAATCGCGGGAGCCGGCATAGCCGATCGGCTATACTTACCCGGATGCGGGCGGGTGAGCTGGTCAAGCGCACGAGGGTCGCACACGGGCTCAGCCAGGCGCAGCTCGCGATCCGCGCGGGCACCACCCAGACGGCGATCAGCCGTCTCGAGCGAGGAGAGCGGTCTCCGACCGCCCAGACCCTTGCCCGCCTCCTCCTCGTCATGGGCGAGGAGCTCACCCTGGCGTCGCGCCCGCTCCAAGGGTCGCATGACCCAGCGCACCTGCGCGCGGAGCGCAGGCTGCCGCCAAGCCAGCGCCTGACGCGGGCCCTTGACTGGATGCGTCTGAACGCGCGGATCCGCGGCGTGGCCGCGCGCCCACACCGATGACCGGGGAGCGAGGGCGGCCACAAGCCACCGACCCGAGGCGCATCTTCGAGACCTTCGAGCGTCACGGCGTCGAATACATCGTCATCGGCGGGATCGCCGCCATCGCTCACGGGAGCACGCGAAACACCCGCGACGTTGACTTCGTCGCCTCGACCGATCGACCGAACCTCGAGCGCCTCGCCGCGGCGCTCCGCGACCTCGACGCCCGGCTCTCCGACACGGACGCGCATCTTCTAGGGATCGACGTTCACGACCCGGAGACGCTGGGCAGCGGAGCGAACTTCACGATGGAGACGGACGCCGGCGGCCTCGACTTCTTCAACGATGTTCCCGGCGCCGCACCGTACGATCAGCTGCGGGATCGAGCGCTTGTCATCGACCTGGACGGCGTGACCATCCGGGTGGCCGGGCGCGACGACCTGATCCGCATGAAGCAGGCGTCCGGCCGCCCTCAGGACCTCGATGACATCGCGGCGCTGACCGCGCTGGACGACCGACCCGACCGCAACTAGTTGTTTTGTTGGCGCTCGTCAGCCGCGCGCGACCTCGACGGAGGGTCGGCGCACGCCCCTCAGGACGAAGACGAACGGGCCGGCCAAGATGACCAGAGCCACGGCGACCACGGCCGTGAAGCCGATCGCGCCGAGCAGCGCTCCGAGGAGCGCGGCGCCGCTCGCGGAGGCGACCGCGTTCGCCAGATCGACCGCCCCGAGCGCCCGACCGCGCTCGTTCGGCGCCGTCGCGTCGGCGAGCAGGACCGTGCCGGCCACGAACGCCACGTTCCAGCCGACACCGAGTCCGAGCATGGCTGCCGACAGCGCCAGGACGCTCGGCGCGTAGGGCAACGAGGCCGCCGCCAGCCCCAGGAGTGCGAGGCCCAGGAGCAGCGAGCGGTGGCGACCGATGCGGTCCACGAGCCGCCCCGCGACGGGCGCCAGGCCGAACATCCCCACGAAGTGGGCTGCGAGTGCGAGCGAGATCTCGGTGAGCTCATGTCCGCGGTGGTGCATCTCCACCCCGACGAGGGCCATCAGGGAAGCCATGACGACCTGAGCTCCGATGATGGCCACCGCGGCTGCTCGGGCCGATGGGCGAGCGAAGATCTCGGCCAGCATGCGCGGCTCGACCGGAGGAGCCGCTTGCTGGGCGGGCGTGCGCATCACCCGGGCGATCGCGAGCGGATCGATCCGTACGAGGCGCGTCAGGCCCGCACCCAGCGCGAGCAGCGCCGCGGCCACGAGCCACGGCAACAGCAGCGCGTCGTCGCCTCCCGAGCGAAGGAGCGGTCCGAACAGGAACGGCGCGGCTAGCGCGCCCACCGCCGCACCGACGAGGACGAGGCCTACCCCGGTGGCGCGGCGCTCCGGCGGGTACATGTCCGCCGCGCCGGTCCGTGCCAGGTTCACCACGCCCGCGCCCCCGCCGAGCAGCGCGAGACCCACGAGGAAGAGGATCGGCTGCGCCAGGAGCACGGCGACGTAGGTCACGACGACCCCCGCGAGCGCGGCGAGGAAGCCGAGCGCGACGCCGGGCACGCGGCCGCGTCGGTCCATGAAGCGACCGGCCGGGATCGTCGCGGCGCCGAGCGCGAGGATGACCACCGCAGGCGCGATCCCGACGAGCTCCGGTATGCCCGTGAGCCTCTCCATCGTGATGCTCGCGACGCTCATCGCGAGCTGGAGCACGGCCCAGATGAAGGCCAGGCACGCGGCCAGCAGGATCGTGTTGCGACGCACGACGCTCGTCATGTCGGCTGGCAGAGCGGTCACCTGACCGCAGCGTAGGTGACATGGGTGTACGCGATGAGCGCTCGCCGGAGTACGGCGCCGAGTGCTGTGGGTCTAGTCGAACTCCCAGCGGTGACGCAGGCGAGCGAGGCCCACCTCGCGCGTGCCGCCGATCACGCGGACCGACAGGCCCTTCTGCAGGTAGTCGTAGTAGCGGTCCTCGGGATCGATGATGCCGACGTCGACGTCGTACGCGCCGGGCAGCAGGTCGAGCGCGTCGAAGCGCACGGTCGCCCGGCCCTCGCCGCGCACCGGAACGGTCGCGCCGTCCATCAGCGTGTTGGTCCCGTACACGCCGACGCCGTCGTCGCGGTACACGTAGATGCCGAACACGGCGTCCGTGACCTGGGCGTTGTTCCGGTACGCGATCTCGATCGACGCCGGCTCGCCCGAGCCGAGCACCGCCATCTCCGCGCCGTCCCCGCCGAGCACACGGGCATGGACGATCTCGATCTGCTTGGAGCCCCACCGCGCGCCGACCTCGCCGCGCGCGGCGCGCTCCCGCTGCTCGAGCTCGCCGACCGCGCGCTGGTACGCGTTCACGACGTCGCGCACCGACCCCGCGTGCGCGACGCTCCCGTCCTGGAGCCACAGCGCGCGCTCGCACAGCCGGCTGACGGCGCCGAGGTCGTGCGAGACGAGCACGATGGTCCGGCCCTCGCGCCGGAAGTCGGCGATCTTGGCGAAGCACTTGTGCTGGAAGTGCTCGTCGCCGACGGCCAGCACCTCGTCCACCAGCAGCACGTCCGGATCGAGATGCACCGCGACCGCGAACCCGAGCCGCGCGTACATGCCGCTCGAGTACGTCTTCACCGGCGCGTCGAAGAAGCGGCCGATGTCGGCGAACGCTTCCACCTTGGGCATGGCCGCGTCCATGGCCCTGCGCGGCAGGCCGAGGAGCGAGGCGTTCAGGTACGCGTTCTCGCGTCCGGTGAAGTCGGGATGGAAGCCGGCGCCCAGCTCGAGGAGCGCGGACACGCGGCCGTGCACGTCGAGCCTTCCGCTCGTGGGCTTCGCGGTGCCGGCGATGAGCTTGAGCAGCGTGGACTTCCCGGAGCCGTTCGAGCCGATGACGCCGAAGGCCTCGCCGCGCGTCACCTCGAAGCTCACGTCGCGCAAAGCCTCGACGCGCTCCGCCGGCGCGTACTGGCGCAGCACGACCTCTTTCAGCGTGCGGCGCCGCTCGCGACGGAGGATGTAGGTCTTCGAGACGCGCTGCGCCGAGACGGCGACCGCGCCCTGGGCCGCGCGCTCCGGCATTGCGTCGGCGCTGGCGGATGTCACTTGCGTGCGGTGACCATATAGAAGAAGCCGAGCACGTCAGAGGCGAGCGTTCCGTCGAGAGCCCGCAGGAAGGCGCCGTACT
>MGON01000048.1:11703-11987 GCA_001795345.1 Chloroflexi bacterium RIFCSPLOWO2_02_FULL_71_16
GATGGCGTTCACCTCGCGCAGCCCGGCCGCGGCGACGTGGCGCGCCCAGGCCTCCCTGGGGAGGTCGCTCTCGTAGATGCCCTCGGCCAGGTGCTCGGAGCGGCCCATGCGGTCGCGCTCCGCCCAGCGGTACAGCGAGACCTTGCGCGGGACGATGTCGGCGTAGAAGAGCCCGCCCGGCCGAAGGACGCGCGACATCTCCGCGAGCACGGGCGTGGGATCGCGGAAGTGCTCGAGCAGCCCGCCCGAGAGGACGACGTCGAAGCTGGCGTCCTCGAACGGCA
>MGON01000048.1:12073-12318 GCA_001795345.1 Chloroflexi bacterium RIFCSPLOWO2_02_FULL_71_16
CCGCGAGCTGCCTGCGCCGCGCGCTGCGCGTTCTCGCGCACCGCGCGCATCGCGTAGACCGCGTAGTCGAGCGCGACGAGCCTGAAGGGACGCTCGAGGCCGATCCGGATGAGCAGCCGCCCCGAGCCCGCGCCGATCTCGATCGCCCTGCCGCCGGCCGGCAGCAGCGGCCGCAGGTAGCGGACCTTCGTCTCGTCGATGAAGTTGAAGATGTCGCGCCGGGTGGGGTCGTAGAGCTCGGTCTC
>MGON01000048.1:12353-14613 GCA_001795345.1 Chloroflexi bacterium RIFCSPLOWO2_02_FULL_71_16
CCGCGAAGCGGCGCTCGCGGGCGTCGTGATCGTGCACGTGCGCCACTACGCCACTACCTGAGCCGCGGGCACCTAGGCCGACGGGGCTCGCGCGAGGACCGCGTAGTCGCGGTCGCCGAAGAGCGTCCGGTCGATGATTCGCAGGTCCTCGGACGAGGCCTGCGCCTCAGCCGTGAGGCGCGTCTCGCTCGGAGAGCTGGTCCGCACCTCGATGTCGGCGAAGCCGGCGATCTCCGCGTAGAAGGCGAGCAGCGCCGAGGGCAGCGGGCGGACGTGCTGCGGGTCGAGCCAGAACGAGTGCGCCCCGACCGTGAGCGTCGCCGGGTCGGGCGCGACCATCACGATCGGCGCGCCGGGCCGCAGCACGCGGCGGCACTCGTGGACGAGGCGGACGAGCTCGCCGGGAAGCAGGTGCTCCGCGAGATGGCGCGCGAAGATCCCGTCGAGGGACCCCGCGGGCAGCCCGCCCAGGTGCGCGAGCGCGTCGCCGGGGCGCGCGTCGAGACCCGCCCGCCGGCACTCTTCCAGCATCCGGTCGTCGAGATCGATGCCGTAGCCGCCGATGCCCTGGTCACGCATCAGGGCGAGGAAGATCCCGCGGCCGCAGCCGATGTCGAGGACCCGCTGCCGCCCGCGGAACGGCTCGATCAGTCCCTCGCACTGCCGGCGGATCTCGGCCGGGTCGCCGCCGAAGCGCGCCTGGTGGTAGAGCGGGAGATCGCGGTGGAAGCTCGCGGCGACCAGGTCGTCGCGGTAGCGCCGCCACTCCGCCTCCAGGGCGCGCACGCGGTCCTCGAGATCGAAGACCGACCGGTCGCGAGCGCCCCCGAGCGCGCGGAGGATCGGGGCAGCCAGACGTCGCCGCACCGCGCCGGGGAGCGCGCGGAGGTCGGGCATTAGGCTGGAGGGTATCGCGACGACTCCGCATGCATCGGCCCCGATGGATGCGATCGCGCGCCTCATGACGCGGGCCGTCAGCGCGGGGGTCATCGAGCCGCGCGAGCGGCCGCAGCACTTCGCCCGAGGGCTGCACGAGCTCCTCCAGAAGCGCGGGATGGCGGTGTACTTCTCGTCCGTCGGCGCGAGCCACGTCGACCTCGCCCGAGCGGTGCGCGAGACGCCGCCCGATACCGCGGTGATCTTCATCCAGTACGCGCCCGCCTGGTTCGGCGTCCTCCCGCTGATCGTCGCAGTCCTGCGCTGGCGGCTGGCGGGACGCTGGGTGGTGCTATGCCGCACGCGCGCGCCGTTCGACCGCCCCAAGCAGCGTCTGGCCTACGAGGTCCTGCGCCGCCTCGTGGGCGTCGAGCTGGTCGGCACCGAGAGCCTCGAGGAGGCCCTCGGGAGCTGGCCGCCGGAGCGGCTCCCGCCCGCGCACCGGCTGGCCGCCGGCTGGCGCGCCGAGCGCGGCCCCGCGCCGCTCGCGGAGATCCTCGATCTGCTGCGCTGCCCCCGCTGCCGCGCGGCCCTGGCCATGGAAGGCCCCGAGCTGGTGTGCTCGGAGGGCCACCGGCATCCGGTGGTCGACGGCATACCCGTGCTCCTCCCGGAGCGGGTCGACCTCGAGCTCGACCGGCACGCCGCCGAGCACCCCGCCGGCGACGCGTACGACGCCGCGTCGCATCCCGGCTGGCACGAGCTCGGCTTCCACAAGCGCGACCTGGTGGCGCGCCTCCTGCGCCGGGCGCCCGTGCCGCGCGCCAGCATCGACGTCGGCTGCGGCGACTGGGGCCTGCATCACGGGATCGCGGGTTCGATCGGCCGCGACCTCGCGGTCGCCGGCGACATCTCGCTCGACCTCGTGCGCCACGCGCGCGGCGCATCGACCGCGCCCGGCCGCATCCACTACCTCGTGTTCTCCGCCGAGGCGCTGCCGTTCCGCGAGGGCGTCTTCGACCTGACGTACTGCAGCGAGGTCCTCGAGCACCTCAGCCGTCCGGAAGAGGCGCTGGCGGAGATGCGCCGCACCTCAGACGCGGGCCGCGCGATCCTCACCATCCCCAACGAGGCGGTGACCGGCAAGCTCGAGAAGGACCACGTCCAGACGTTCGGCTACGAGGCCTTCCAGGCGCTGGTGCGCCGCTACCTCGCCGTCCGCCGCACGCTCGGCGTCTACCTCTTCGTCGAGCAGGACATCGACGCGCTGCCGCGGACGCTCTGGGGCCGCCTGCGGATGGCGCTGTACCTGCGCGCCGGGCGCTTCTTTCCCGCCCGGTCCGTCAACGTGATCGTCGACGGCAGGTTCAGGAGCTAGCGGCGG
>MGON01000048.1:14626-15468 GCA_001795345.1 Chloroflexi bacterium RIFCSPLOWO2_02_FULL_71_16
GGGCCCTCCGGCCGAGCCACACCAGGGCGACGGCCAGCGCGACCCAGACGGCGGCCAGCGCGGCCATCGTCGCGTCGATCACCACGAGCGACGGAAAGAGCTGCGCCGGGTCGAGCCCGACCTTCTCGTCGATGAAGCCGAAGAGCCGGCCGCTCGAGCCGGTCGCGCGGATCTCGCCGACCAGGTCGTAGCGCGTGTTCGGCTGCATCGCGTAGACGTAGGCAATGGCGGCCGAGGCGATCGCCAAGGCCCAGGCCAGCCATGAGAGCGGAGCGCGGATGCGGCCCGTCGCGCCGAGGACGATCTCCCACCCGCCCGCGACCGCGGCGACGAGGAGCGGGATCGCCCCGAGCAGGTAGCGCGACGGCGGCGAGCCGTCCGCCCACCAGTACGCGATGTTGGCGATGTAGAGGAGCGAGAGACCGCCTCCGAGGGCCAGCACGGCGAGCTCGGGGCCGTGGCCGCGAAGCTCGCGCTCGGCAGCGGCCTCGTCCCGCGGCCGAGCGCGGCGCACGAGCGCGGCGATCCCCAGGAAGCCGAGGAGGTACACGGGGGCGCGCGGGATGAGCCCGAAGACCCGGTCGAAGAAGAGGCCCGCGGCGCCGACGTGCGGCGCGTACGCGAGGACCTGCTGCTGCTCGCGGATCAGGTAGTAGCCCGCGCTCGGCAGGAACACGCCGAACATGCGCCAGTTCACGAAGGACAGCACCGCGACGATCGCCGCGAACGGGAGCGCGGCGGCGGCGAGCCGGACGAGCGAAGACCCTGCGGAGCCGACCGCGCGGCGGGCGTCCCACGCCGGGCGCAGGGCCGCGTACGCGACCACGAGCCCGCAGCCGACG
>MGON01000048.1:15504-15612 GCA_001795345.1 Chloroflexi bacterium RIFCSPLOWO2_02_FULL_71_16
AGGGCCACGAGCGCGCTCGCGACCGCGAGCTCGCGGGCGGTCGCCGCGGCGCCCGCCCGCAGGAGGCGCGCGACCGACACGAACACCAGCGCGGTCAGCAGCTCCGGG
>MGON01000049.1:0-6344 GCA_001795345.1 Chloroflexi bacterium RIFCSPLOWO2_02_FULL_71_16
GAGCCTGTCTCGGCGCGGCGGGCTCCGGCGACACCATCACCTTCGACCCGGCCGTCTTCCCGCCGCGGGCTCCGGCGGCCATCAAGCTGACGACGGGTCTTGCGCCCCTGGACGCGGAACGCGTCACGATCGACGGGAGCAACGCGGGCGTGATCCTCGACGGGAGCGCCACGCCGCCAGGCACGAACGGGCTGGAGCTGCAGGCGGCCCACAGCGTCATCAAGGGTCTGCAGATGGTCAGCTTCCCCGGCATAGGCCTCGCGGCCGGCGGCGAGGGCCACACGATCGGCGGCGACCCGACGAAGGGCTCCGGACCTCTCGGCGAAGGCAACGTCATCAGCGCCAACGGGAGCCACGGCCTGCTGCTCTCCGGTGAAGGCGGGCACATCGTCGTCGGCAACCACATCGGCGTGGACGTCACCGGGCAGCGGGCGCGAGGGAATGGAGAGTCGGGCGTGTTCATGGAGTCAGGCGCCAACGTGCTCGGAGGACCCGACCCCGCCGACCGGAACGTGATCGCCGGCAACGGCTGGAGCGAGGTCGACATCGGGCTCGGCTTCGGCTCGGCGTGCTGCAACGTCGTTCAGGGCAACTACATCGGCACCGACTCCTCGGGGGCGAGAGACCTGTTCCGCGGCGGCTACTGGACCGTCGGCATCGAGGGAGGCTCGCCCGGCAACCGGCTCGTGGACAACGTCATCACCGGCAGGGGCGTCCTCATCTTCGACGAGGGCAGCTCCTACAACGAGGTCGTGGGCAACCACATCGGACGCGACGCCAGCGGCACCGTGCACCTGAGCGACTCTGGAATCTGGGTGAACCAGCCGTTCAACAGGATCGGCGGGCCGACCGAACGGGAGCGCAACGTCATCAGCGGGTTCGTGGGCCTTGCCGCGGGCGCCACGGACAACGTCGTGTCGGGCAACCTGATCGGCACCGATCCCACCGGCTCTCGGCGCGTTGGTTCAGGCTCCATCGAGGTGTACGCGCCGCACAACTTCGTGGGCGGGGCCACCCGGGCGGAAGGCAACGTCATCGCCGGCCTGTGGGTGAAGCTGCACGCCGGAGCGGACCACAATTTCGTCGCCTCCAACCACGTCGGGACCGACGCGACAGGGACCGTGGCGCTGCCGATCGAGCGCACGACCCTGTCCGGTGCCGGTCGCAACGCTCTCGTCGACAACGTCCTGGGCGGCGGAGTGCATCTCGGCGACGGTGCGGACGGCAACGTGCTCCGAGGCAACCGGATCACGGGCGGCAGGGTCGGGGTCGAGATCGCGTCCGGCGAGGGCAACGTCGTCGCCGGCAACAGCATCGGCGGGAACGCTCGGAACGCCTACGACGGCGGCCGCGGCACGCGCTGGGACGACGGCGCGAGCGGCAACTACTGGGATGACCACCGGGGCACCGACGGCAACGGCGACGCGATCTCCGACACGCCATATCCCGTCCGACCGAACGGCGTCGATCGCTTCCCGTTGATGCGCCCGCCCGTGCAGGCCGAATAGCGCCCGAAGCCGACGCGGATCCCGGACCGCCCGGTGACACGCCGAGACGCGATCGCCTCCGCCCGTGTTAGGAAGTAGCCGTGCGCGCACTCGTGCTCGGCGCCGGTCGCATGGGGTCGGCCATCGCCGCCGACCTGGCCGGCCAGGGCTTCGCCGTGACCGTCGCCGATCGGGACGGCGCGCTGGCGCGAGCGGTCGCCGCGCGGATCCGCGCGCGGAGCCTCGAGCTGGACGCGGCCGCCGAGCCGTCCGAGGCCGAGCGCGCGATGCGCGACACGGACGTCGTCGTGAGCGCGGTCCCCTACCTCTTGAACGACGCCCTCGCGGAGATGGCCGTCGCGGCACGTACGAGCTTCGTCGACCTCGGCGGCAACGACGCGGTCGTGCGGCGGGAGCTCGCGCTCGACCGTCGCGCGGCGCGGGCCGGGGTCTGCGTCGTCCCGGACTGCGGGCTCGCGCCGGGCATGGTGAGCCTCCTCGTGGCCCACGCCGTGAAGGACATCGAGGGCCGAGCAGGACGGGTCGGGTCGGTGCGGATCCGCGTCGGCGGCCTGCCGCGGCGGCCGACCGGGCCGCTGCGCTACCAGCTCGTCTTCGCCGTCGAGGGCCTCGTGAACGAGTACCGCGGCCGCTGCCTGACGCTGCGCGGCGGGCGGATCGTCCGGCCCTGGGCGCTCGGCGGCCTCGAGCACCTCGAGTTCCCGGGCCTGGGCCGCCTCGAGGCGTTCTTCACCTCCGGCGGCGCGTCGACGATGCCCGAGACGTACGAGGGACGGATCGGCGACCTCGACTACAAGACGCTGCGCTACCCCGGACACTGCGCGCGCGTGCGCCGCCTGTTCCGCGAGCTCGGCCGCGCGGGCGCGCAGGCCTACTTCGAGCGGACCCTGCCGCGGAGCGGTCCCGACCTCGTCGCCCTGGAGGTGAGCGTGGACGACCGGATCTGGCGGCTCCTCGACCGGTCGCGGGGCCGGACCACCGCGATGATGCGGACGACCGGCTTCCCGGCCGCGGTGATGGCGGGAATGGTCGCGCGCGGCGAGGTGCGCCGGCGCGGTGCGCTCATCCCCGAGCGTGACATCGATCCAGTGCCCTTCATCGCGGGCCTTCTCGAGCGCGGACTCCGGCTGCGTTATCAGAGGCGATCGGCCGACTAGGGACGGATCGACCGCCGACGAGCGGCAGGGCCGTTCGAAGGTCGGTCCACGCACTAGCTGACCAGCGAGAGCAGAGGCGGGCCCAGGAACACGATCGGCAGCGCCGGCAGCACGCAGAACGTGGGCCGCTGGGGCCGTTCAGCACTTTCGACCGGAGCGTACGTTCGAGAGTGTCCTACGCGACGCTCGATCCAGGAGGACGCTCGTGCCACCGCCCGACTTCCGGGGTGCGGAGATCCGACCCGGCGCAGTGTCGATCACGAGCCATGGGTCGCTCATGCGAGCCCGGGTGTTCGCGGCTGAGCAGGACGGACCGCGCCCCGCTTTGCTGCTCATGCCCGGGTGGCCCGGGAGCACCGATGATGTCCTGGGCCTTGGCGCTGCCCTCAGCGTCGCTGGGATCACGGTGCTCACCGTCACGCAGCGCGGCATGCACGAGAGCGAGGGCACGACCACGTTCGCCAACACGCTCGACGACATCGGATCCGCGCTCGACTGGTTCCGATCTCCTGATGTCGTGCGCCGCTATCGCCTCGACGTGTCGCGGGTGGCGCTCGGTGGTCACAGCCACGGAGGCGGCATGGCCCTGGCCCACGCCGCGCGCGACCCGCAGGTGCACCGTGTGATCGCGATCGCAGCCACGGACTACGCAGAGCTCACGCGCGCGCGACATCGCGATACGACGTTCGCCGCATTGCTTGACAACGTGCTGCGGTCGACTCAGGCACCCGCGGGTCCCGTTCGCTTCGACATCGAGGCCTGCTATCGGGAGCTGGCGGAGGGCCAGGCGACGTTCGGACTCCGCGAGAACGCGGCTCGCCTTGCCGATCGTTCGATCCTCCTTGTCGGTGGGTGGGAGGACGTCAACACCCCGATCGAGCAGCATCTGCTGCCGTTCTACCGCGCACTGCGGAGAGCAGGTGCGAGCGACGTGACGTTCTTCGTGCACCACGACGATCACGGCTTCGGACGGGTGCGCGACCGGTTGGCGTCCGATCTCACGGCATGGATCGCCGGTGACCGACGCCGATACGGTGTTGGCTCAGCTGAGGAGCGATAGCAGCGGCGGGCCGAGGAACACGATCAACGACCCCGCGCCTGTCGACGATCACGCCCTTCGCGCGGTGCGGATGGCGATCGCGATCCGCGACCGCATGGAAGCGCAGATCACGGCATGACGGAAGCGCGGTCACGAGCTCGGGTTTGGCTGCGGGATAGCGACGGGCTACGCGACGCTCGGCCGCATCGGCTTCGAGGGCCGCTACGACTACGGCGCCATCGGCCCGGTGACCAACCTCGCGGCACGCCTCGGAAGCGAAGGCCAAGGCCGGTCAGGTCCTGGTGAGCCAGCGCGCCTTCGGACAGATCGAGGAGCGCATCGACGCGGAGCCGATCGGCGAGCTCAGCGTGAAGGGCTATAGCCGTCTGCAGGTCGCGTACAACGTCCTCCGTCTCAAGGAGTCCGTCCCCGCGTAGCAACGTCGCTGCCGCGCGCGGACGGTATTGAGCCGGGTGATGGCGGTCGGAAGCCGAGCGGGCGCGACAGTGTTCGCGGTGGCTGCTCCAACGCGTCGAGTGCCTGGAGGATGTGCGAAAGGAGCTCGTCATGACCCTCGACGCGCCCGGCGAGCTCCTCGAGGCGTTGACGCAGCTCGGCGTACTGCCCCTGTGCACGCCGCAGTTGCACGAAGGCCCGCATGATCAGCACGTTCACGGCGACCGCTCGCGGGCCGCGTAGGACGCTCGACAGCATTGCGACACCTTCTTCGGTGAACGCACGCGGGGTCGAGCGTCGCCGACCACCGCTTCCGCCATTTGAAATCACAGTTTGTGATTTCAAAGCATCGGCCTCTTCAGGGCTAAGGCGGAAGGCGAAGTCACTAGGGAACCGCGCAACGTTGCGCGCGACTGACTGATTGAGCGCGCCGGTGGTGACCCCGTAGAGCGCCGCCAGATCGTCATCCAGCATCACGCGCTCGCCACGCAGGACATGGATCCGCTGCGCGATATCCTCAGCGTGTTCGACAGGATCAGGGAGTTGAAGGCCTTCAACGGATCTGCGCTTGCTCACCTACTTGCCCAGCGACAGCAACGGCGGGCCGAGGAAGACGATCAGGAGCGCCGGCAGCACGCAGAAGGTGAGCAGCAACTGAACGATTTCGGTGGTCCTACTCACTGAGCGTTAGCTGCGCCCCATGCGGGGGCGGGAGTGTGCCGTGCTGGTCAGTTGATCCGTCCGGGACGGGAATCTCGGGAGCGGCGCCGGGATGCGACGATCACGGCATTCCCACCGCCGGACCACGTCACATCGGTTCGGCGTAGGCGACGAGGCGGTCCCCCCTGTACTGTACCCCAACCCGCACGGCGATCTAAGCCACGGCGACGTCGCTCTGGTCACGTTTGTGACGGTGTCTGGGAGGGCGGTGCATGACGACCGGCTCGCACCACGACCCATCGGGAGCAGTGCTCGTGCGCAGCTACTTCGACGTAGTGGGGAGAGATGACGTCCTCAGTGGCGGGGTGAGGCTGATCCCGATCGTCACGCCGTACGGATCGTTCCGGGTCTGGACGAAGCGCGTCGGGAACAGCCCGACCGCGAGGATCCTCCTTCTCCACGGCGGTCCCGGCGTGACGCACGAGTACTTCGAGGCGTTCGATAGCTACTTCCCCGCCGCGGGGATCGAGTACTACTACTACGACCAGCTCGGGTCCGCATTCAGCGATCAGCCGGACATCGACGATCTCTGGGATCTTCCACGGTTCGTCGACGAGGTCGAGCAGGTTCGCCAGGCGCTCGGCCTCCGGCGCGAGAACTTCTACCTGCTGGGCCACTCCTGGGGCGGGGTCCTCGCGATGGAGTACGCACTCAGGCACCAGGAGCATCTCAAGGGACTGATCGTCTCGAACATGAGGTCGAGCGTCCCGGCGTACAACGAGTACGCCCGGACCGCGATCATGCCGACGATGGATCCAGCCGCCCTTGCCGAGATCCAGCGGATCGAGTCAGAGGGGACGACGGACGATCCGAGGTACATGGAACTGCTGATCCCACATCACTACGAGCAGCACGTGCTGCGCATGCCGCAAGCGGAGTGGCCCGACCCCGTGCAGCGGGCCTTTAAGCGTCTCAACCCCAAGGTGTACGTGCCGATGCAGGGCCCGAGCGAACTCGGGGCGAGCGGCAAGCTCGTGGACTGGGACCGCAGTGCCGAGCTCGGGCGGATCGCGGTCCCAACACTGGTGATTGGCGCGCGCCACGACACGATGGACCCAGCGCACATGGAGTGGATGTCGCGCCAGTTCAAGAGGGGTCGATACCTCCACTGCCCGAACGGCAGCCATCTGGCCATGTACGACGATCAGCCGACCTATGTCGCCGGCGTCACGGGGTTCATCGCTGACGTTGAGCGAGGTCTTGTCTAGCGACACCTCGCGAAGCGCGGCGCCGCGAACATCGTGGTCGATGGGGTCCGGGCGAGACGTTCGGCCATCCGCAGTGAAGGCTTTCCGCGAGAGACCATGCCACGTCGATGGATGATGGGCTCCTCGCCATCCGGATTCAGTCGATCAGTGACAACAACGGCGGCCCCAGGAACACGATCAACAGCGCGGGTAATACACAGAACGTAAGCGGGAACTGAACGAATTCGGTGGACGTTGCGGTGCGCCACCACCGGGG
>MGON01000049.1:6365-7066 GCA_001795345.1 Chloroflexi bacterium RIFCSPLOWO2_02_FULL_71_16
CGACCGAGGCCTAGGGCGTTCCCTCCGGTACTGGGAAGCCAAGGACCCGGGAGTAGAACGTGAGCTCCGCCTCGAGGGCCTTCGCGATGTTCTCGGCCTTCCGGAAGCCATGGCCCTCGCCTTCGAACGCGATGTACTCGTGGGCGATGCCCCTCCGGCGGAGGGCCTCGACGAGCATCTCGGCCTGCGCCGGCGGTACCACCTTGTCGTCGAGACCTTGGAACACGATGACCGGGCGATCCAGCCGGTCGAACGAATGGATCGGCGAGCGCGCACGATAGACCTCCTCGGCCGCGGGATACGGCCCGACCAGCCGGTCGAGATAGCGTGACTCGAACTTGTGCGTGTCGCGCGCGAGCGCGGCGAGGTCGGCGACGCCGTAGTGGCTCGCGCCCGCGGCGAACACCTCGCTGAAGACGAGCGCGCAGAGCGTCGTGTACCCCCCTGCGCTGCCGCCTCGGATCACCATGCGGCGGCCGTCGACCCGGCCCGTGGCGGCGAGGTGGCGTGCGGCGTTGACGCAGTCGGCCAGGTCGACGACGCCCCACTGGCCCACCAGACGCTCGCGGTAGGCGCGGCCATGGCCCGAGCTCCCACCGTAGTTCACGTCGACGACGGCGAACCCGCGGCTGGTCCAGTACTGCACTTCGGGCCGCATGTAGGCGAACGCCATGCCCGTGGGTCCGCCGTGACTCATCACG
>MGON01000049.1:7095-7182 GCA_001795345.1 Chloroflexi bacterium RIFCSPLOWO2_02_FULL_71_16
GGGGTCGAGCAGGATCACGGCTGGTGCCTCGATACCGCTCGCGCCGATGAGGGCCAGTCGATCCCCCACGCGGGTCGGCTGAGCGAT
>MGON01000050.1:0-1382 GCA_001795345.1 Chloroflexi bacterium RIFCSPLOWO2_02_FULL_71_16
AGCGACCGCGACTTCGTGGCGGAGCTCGTGTTCGTCGCCGCACTGGCGGCGGTGCACGCCTCGCGGCTCGCGGAGGAGGTCGTGCTCTGGGCGACCCCGGCGTTCGGATTCGTCGAGATCGCGGACGAGCACGCGACGGGATCGAGCATCATGCCGCAGAAGAAGAACGCCGACGTCGCGGAGCTCGTGCGCGGCCGCGCGGGACGCGCCATCGGCGATCTCGTGGCCGTGCTCACGATCCTCAAGGGACTCCCGCTCGCGTACGGGAGCGACCTGCAGGAGCAGCGCGTCCCCCTGTACGACGCCGCGGCGGTAGCGCCGTCGCTCGAGGCGCTCGCCCTCGTGGTACGTGGCATGCGCGTCGATCGCGACCGGATGCGTGCCGCCACGGAGATGGGGATGCTCACCGCCACCGACCTCGCGGACCATCTCGCCCGCCGCGGTGTCGCCTTCCGCGAGGCGCACGAGGCCGTCGGCCGGATCGTGCGCGCCCTGATGGCCGAGGGCCGGACCCTTGCTCAGCTGACGCTGGAGGAGCTGCGCAAGCACGACGAGCGCTTCACCGCTTCCGCCCTCGACGAGCTCCGCGTGGACCGCTCGCTGGCGGCGCGGCGCTCGCCCGGGGGGACCGCGCCCGAGCGGGTGCGGGAAGCGCTCGGCGAAGCTCGCGCCGCGTTCGCGCGCTGAGAGAAGCGGCCGCGTCCGGTCGCGCCGCCGGCGGGATGGACGCCGCGGGCGTCCGGCCCATGCACGTCGGCGACGTCGACGCGGCGCTCGCGCTCATCAACGCCTACGCCGCCGAGGACCGCATGCTCGAGCGCACGCGCGACTTCCTCCTCGAGCACATCCGCGACTTCTTCGTCGCCGAGCGCGACGGCACGTTCCTGGGCTGCGTGGCGCTGGCGGTGCTGACGAGCGACCTCGCCGAGATCCGCTCCCTCGCGGTGCGCCCCGATGTGTCGGGTCGGGGGATCGGGCGGGCGCTGGTCGCCGCCTGCGTGGACGAGGCGCGCGGCCTGGGCACGCGCCGGCTCTTCGCGCTGACGCTCGTGCCGGAGTTCTTCGAGCGCTCCGGCTTCACGCTGGTCAGCCTCGGACGGCTTCCGGAGAAGAGCGCCGCGGAGTGCCCCATCTGCCCGAAGCGCGGGCGCTGCGACGAGCAGGCGATGCTCATGCATCTCGACGGCTCGCGCCCCGAGCGACTGCGGCCCGACGAGCCCGTCGGCTATACGCGCCTCATGGAGCTCTCGCCGGACATCGCGCGCGGCATCGCCGACCGGCCTTCGTGACCGGCTCGCTCCGGGGCGTCGTGGCGGCGTTCGACGCGATCGCGATGGTCGCCGCCGCGTACACGCTCACGGGCGGATCGTTCGCTCACGCGT
>MGON01000050.1:1421-1581 GCA_001795345.1 Chloroflexi bacterium RIFCSPLOWO2_02_FULL_71_16
TGGTCGCGGCGCTCGTGGTCCTCGTGAACGGACCGGCGCTGATCGGCTGGCTCGCGGTGGGCTACGTGCTCTTCGCCGCGCTGCTCGCGCCGTCGGGACCGACGCCGCCGCTCGCGCTGCTCGCCGTCGCGTACATGCCGATCCTTCAGCGGCCCAGCGG
>MGON01000050.1:1704-7495 GCA_001795345.1 Chloroflexi bacterium RIFCSPLOWO2_02_FULL_71_16
AGGTCGGGTCGGCAGGGGTGACGGGACGTATGGGCATGGATGGAAGCGGCTGCGGCTCATTAGTGTCGCATCGAGGACGGTCTGGAACGTCTGGCCCTGGTAGAACTCGGGCTGGAACGCCTTCTTCTGATCCTCGATCGCGAGGCGGTAGGTCATGCGCTCCTTGCACCACCACCAGGCGGCCAGCTCGGTCGTCGCGTGTCTCGTTGTTGCCTCGCGTGTCCACCCGAGCCGCTCGAGCTCGCGCGCGTAGTACGCGAGCACCGCATCGGCGTCGGCGTTCGTGCCGAGGATGTACCCGTCGAACGCCGACTGCGGCCCTTCGAAGGTCGCCACCCGCTCCGCGCCGACGTGCGCCAGCTCGACGGCGGCTGGGAGGCGCAGCTGGCTTACGGGGTCGCGCAGCAGCACCGATCGCTCGACGAACTCCTCGGTATCTGCGCACGACGCCAATGGGAACGCCGCCAGAACGAGGATGAGCTGCTGCGCGATCGTTCGCGTCCGAGCGGGGAGCAGGTGGACTGCTATGGACACGGCGCGTTCATCGGGACCGCCATGAGGCGTGCGTCGAAGACGGTCACGTAGTCGCGGCCCTTGTACAACTCCTCGCGAAATGCTCGATCCTTGTCCTTGATCGCCAAGCGGAAACGTGCGCCGGATCCAGGACGGCAGTACTCACGGTTCTCGAGCTCGACGGTGCTACGACCGAACGCCCTGTCCTTCGACCAGCCGAGTCTCGATAGCTCCGCCTCATACCACGCGTAGACCTCGTCTGAAGAGGCGAACGTTCCGAAGATGTGCCCGGCGAACGCTGGCTGCGGACCGGTGATCGTACTGATCCGGCGGTCGCCCACCGTCGCGAGGAGATCTGCGCCCGGCATTACGAGGGCGTAGCCGGGATCGGCCTGAAGTTCCGCGAGATCGGGCTCCCGATCAGCCGCAGAACAACCAGCCAAGAGCGCCGCTAAGACGAGCAACGAGAGCGGCGAGAGTGCGGATCGCATCTCAGGGCCGAACGGTAGTCCAGAGTCTCCAGCCCGCGGCCTCGCGGATGACGAAAGCCCTGAAGCGGGCGGCAGACGCCGTTGCCACTGAGAGATCGGCATCGTATTCGACGATCACGTACGCATTGCCCTGATCCGTCGTCTGGATCGGGCCGACCCGCCCACGGCGCAGTGCGGTCACTCGGCCGACCTCCGCCGAGGACTGTTCCCAGGTCGTGACGAACGTGGCCTCGTCGTACGCGCGCCCGATTGATCCGCTGACGATCCGATACAGCGCGGACGCATCGTTCGCGTGGATCGCCTCCTCGAACGTCCCGACAGCCTGTTCGAGTCCCGCGCGGCTCACTTCGGAGGCCACGAGGTGGTATCGCAGGTCAGCGGCGGTCAACGTGGCCTCGGCAGTCGCGGCGCTCATTGCGCTCGCCCTGCGGGCGGCAACGATGTAGCCGCTCTTGGGCCGGAGTCGCGCTAGGTGCGGGTTGGCAGCGGTGCGGGGGAATAGGGGCACGACATGGAGATGCTTCGGCTCATGAGGCGAGCGTCAAAGACCGTCTTGAAGCTCTGCCCCTGGTAGAACTCCGGCTGGAACGCCTTCTCCTGGTCCTTGATGGCAAGGCGGTAGGTCATCCGGTCCTTGCACCACCACCAGGCCGCGAGCTCGGCGGTCGAGTGAGTCGTGGTCGTCTCACGCGTCCACCCGATCCGGCCGAGCTCACCGGCGTAGTACGCCAGCACCGCATCCGCGTCGGCATTCGTCCCGAGGATGTACCCGTCGAACGCCGACTGCGGCCCCTCGAAGGTCGTCACCCGCTCCGCGCCGACGTGCGCCAGCTCGACGGCGGCTGGGAGGCGCAACTGGCTCGCCGGGTCACTGAGCAGCGCGGCTCGGTCCACGAACTCCTGGTTGTCGGCGCATGACGCGAGGAGTGCGACCGCCAGGGCGAGCAAGACAGTCCGAGTCAGTGAGCGGCCTAGCGCGGCCGCGAGAAGAGCAGCTTCCAGGACGCCCCCTCCTGCACGAAGAACACGTCGAAGACGGTCACCTCTGAAGCGCCGCTGGGTGTCAGCCGCTCGACCTCGTACGTGGCGACTATAGAGATCATGCCCAGCTCGTTCGTCTGCGGTTCGGTGACGGCGAGCCGACGCATCGCCGCGACTCGCCCGATGGTGGCGCTCTGACTGCGCCACGTACTTGCGAAGTCCGCCGCCGAGTACGCCGAGCGCACGCCCCCATTGACCTCTGCGTAGAGGGCGAGGGGATCGTCGTCGACAAAGGCCTGCTCGACGGCGCCCAAGGTCCGATCCAGTTCGCCGCGCCCGCTAGATCGGGCGACCAGGTGGTACCTCCTGTTCCCGTCCGACAGGGTGGCCTCGGCCGTGTGACGAGTCGGATCGATCTGCGCCTGCAATTCGACCTGGGCTGCGGAAGGCGTCTCCAGGGAGCCGGTAATGGTGCCGTCGGTTGCGACCTCTGGCCGGAGGGTGGCGTCGCCCGCGAATCGGACGACGACGCTCGAGGGCGACAGGCTACGCATCGCCGCTCCGGCGTGACCCACGTAGCCACCGAGTCCGCGCACCTTGAAGGTGAAGCGGCCCGCGTCGGGCGCCGAGACTTGGGTCTGGATCGTCAGCGAGAGACCGTCCCGATCGTCGACGAACGTGAGGACGCGCGACGGGAGAGTGTCCGCGCTTGCGACCAGGCTCGCGGCCACGGCCAAGACGATCGGCAGGCACGCCGCTGCGATCCTCCGGAGCGTCATGGGCAGGTCACCCGGTTGAGCTTGCCGAAGCCGAGGGTCGCGGGATCGTGCACGCCACGGTCCAGGGATGCGATCGCGTCGAACAGGGCGTGGTTGAGGCGCTTCGGTGCACCAGAAGGAACGGCCACGCAGATCTCATCCATCCGCGAGAGGTTGTGGTGCGCGGCTGGATCATCAAACGCAGCCGCGATCCCACCTGCCAGTGCTCCGCTCAGGTCGTTGGAAGAGAAGGTGTCGGCTACCACGTCGAACTCACGACGCAGGGTCCACTCCGCTGACGAGCGGCCGCGCCCGATGGACGACGGGAGGAACAACGCGCCGCCGAGCGGCGAAGGGGCCGTCGGATCGTCAAAGCCGGGGAGCATGACGAAGTCGCCGACCGGGACGACGTCGGGGTCTCGATACTCCCAGAAGAGCAGGAAGTAGTGGACGTTCACGACGAGGTCGCCTGCGACGTTGAGGTAGTGCGGCTCATTCGGGATCGCGTCGGCGCGTGCGATGTACCGCTGGAACGGTCCTTGGGGGACCACGTCCTGGAATGCGGGCCGCGTAGGATCGTGTACCAGGTCCTTCTTGAAGAATTCAAGTGCGCGGTCCTGGACCCACGAGTGAATGGGTCGGTCAGATCGGGCGAAGTCGCTGCTCGCGTAGGCTGCCGCTAGGTACGTTCCTGTCTGTACGCCCTCTAGCGAGACACTTAGGTCGACCCCGGCCAGCGTCCCAGTAGCGGCCGCGGACGCGTATGCAAGATACCCGCGGACGATCGCCGCGCCCCCGCTGTTGGAGATCAGCGTTACGCGGTCGGATCGCGTGAGCAGATCGGCGACGTCCCCGTCCAGGATGACGGCGTTGAGCTCGATGCTGTCGTTGCTGTCGCAAACGCCGGGAGCGCCTTCGGGCTGGTCTGGTTCGAACTCGTATCGGGTGAAGGCGTCCGTGCTGAAGGTCGGGATGCTCCGCTGTCGCCCGATCTGGCACGCGAACTTTGGGTCGCCGACGACCGCGTTGCCGCGGTCTTCGTAGAACTCGTAGTTCTGCACCTCGTATCGCGCCTCGAGTGGAGATCTCAGCACCGGAAAGTCGAGTCGGGTGAAGTCCCCTGTGGTCCCGTGGACATAGAGGATCACGCGCTTGAGATCCACGCCTACTAGGAACGACCCGGCAGACCGCGCGCCGAAGCTGTCAGTGACGGCCACGTCGATCCGGTAGTCGCCAGGCTCCGCGTACCTATGCCGCAGCTCGAAAGTCATGTCACCGGACAGCGCGAGGGGCTCATCGCCGTCGCCCTCCCCGTAGTCGACGGTCGCCGTCCACGTCTGACCCGGGTCAGGGTCGCTGAAGCTGCCCGAGACCTCGAGGCCGTCGCGCAGATAGACCTGCAGATCCGCCGGAACGATCACGGCGGGTGGGGTGTTCGCTGCGAGACTGCGAACGAAGACGTCCCCGACACTGTTCGTGTCACCAGGAACGAGGTTCGAAGCGAACGACTCGAACGCGACGAACATGCCGTCCGCTGAGATCGACGCGTGCCGGCTGAAGCCGTTGGCCTCTGCGCCAGCTGCTGTCACGGAGGCTCGCGTGGTCGCACCTGTCCAGCGGTCGTGGACGAACACATCGGCTGTCCCGTTGGTGTCGTTGTCCACGATGTTCGCCGAGAAGGAGTAGAAGGCGACGTAGCGGCCATTGCTGGACAGCGCGCGACTGGCGCAGTCGCACGACCGCGTGAAGCTCGCTGACAGCGCTTGCGCTCCAGCCGAGCTGACCGACGCTCGCGATGTCGTACCGGCTGTCAGGTCGCGAACGAACACGTCGATGGCGCCGTTCGTGTCACCAGTGACGAGGTTCGTCGCGTAGGAGCTGAATGCGACGGCGGAGCCATCTCCAGAGATGGACGGCGCGTAGCTACTGCTGGTGGCTTGAGCGCCGCCAGGCGCCAGCGATACCAGGGCCGTCGTTCCGGCCGCGAAGTCACGCAAATAGATGTCAGTCCATGGGTTCGTGTCCTCGGGAACGAGAGCGACATGCGACTCGAACGCGACGTAGCGCCCGTCGTCCGAGATCGCGGGTGCGATGCACTTGCGGCTCGTGCGGCCATTGGCACGAATGCAGACCCGAAGGACGGATCCGGTGACGCGGTCGTAGCGGTAGACGCCAACGAGTCCGCTCCCCGCGCCACCGAATTCGAGCTCCGAGTACGTGGTGTAGGCGATGTACCTCGAGTCCCCCGAGATCGACGGGCTAAAGCTGTGACCACCGGCCTGCTGGCCGGAGCCGGTGAGGGAGATCCTGACGGTCGTCCCGTCAGCCCGATCGTGAAGAAAGATGTCCTGCTTGCCGTTGGTATCAGCGGGGACGAGGTTCGTGGCCAGGGACGCGAACGTGACCCAACGACCGTCGGCGCTGATCGACGGGACGCCGCTGAGCTGATCCGCCTGTGCGCCGGCGGAGCTGACTGAGATCCGCGTGGTGGTGCCGGAGATCCGGTCACGAACGAAGACGTCTCCGACGCCGTTCGTGTCGTCAGGCACGAGCGTTGACGCGGTCGAGGAGAAAGCGACGTAGCGTCCATCACCCGAAACGTCCACGATCTGACTCTGCGAGTTGCCTTCGGCGCCCGCCGAGCTGATGGAGATGCGTTCGGTCGCGCCGGTCTCGCCCGCCAGGGCGCGGTCCGACCGCGGAAGGATCCCGGGGAACGGAGGAGCGATCAGGGCAAGCACCTGCACCAAGACGAGCGTCGTCATGATCCGTCGCGGGCGCGCGCGGGACAGGTTCACATCTGCGGGCCGCTCACGTCGGTCTCCCACGCGGATGCCCCCTTCGCAGGTCGCCCCGGCGTTCCCGACCGACCGCCGTTCTAGATAGGTGCCTAGCGAACGTCAAGGCGACCGATGCATCTGCTATCCGATCGACACGTTCGTCCACTTGAGCTCGAGGCGCAATGGGCGACGCCGAGGGGAGCGTTACGATCGGGGCGACGTGGCCCATCGCCCCACGGTCCGCGCGGCGAACGGCGTCGTGGCCAGC
>MGON01000050.1:7535-7714 GCA_001795345.1 Chloroflexi bacterium RIFCSPLOWO2_02_FULL_71_16
GCGAAGGCGGCAGCGCCGTCGACGCCGCCATCACCGCGGCGGCCGTGTGCGCGGTCGTCCTCCCGAAGGCGACCTCGATCGGCGGAGACGTCTTCGCCCTCGTCTACGCCGCCGGGACCGGCGACGTCCTCGCGTACAACGGCTCGGGCGCCGCCGCGCGGTCGCTCGATCCCGCGGCG
>MGON01000050.1:7735-11723 GCA_001795345.1 Chloroflexi bacterium RIFCSPLOWO2_02_FULL_71_16
CCGACATGATCGAGGCGCACGGCCGGCTCGGGCTCGACCGCGCGCTCGCGCCCGCGATCGCCTACGCGGATGAGGGCTTCGCGGTCAGCGACGTGCTCGCCGCGGCGATCGCATCGGACGCGTCGCTCCTATCCGCCGATCCCGAGTGCGCGCGCATCTACATGCCGCGCGGGCGAGCGCCGCGCGCGGGCGAGATCCTGCAGCAATCCGACCTCGCCGAGTCCCTGCGCGAGATCGCCCGGCATGGCCCGGACGCTTTCTACCGCGGGACGCTGGCCGGGCGGATCGTCGACGGGATCGAGGAGCTCGGCGGGGCGCTGCGCGGGGAAGACCTGGACGCTCACCGCACCGACCGTCCCGATCCGATCTCGGTGCGCTACGGCGGTCTGGACGTCTACGGCCAGCCTCCCGTCTCGCAGGGCCACGTGCTCCTCGAGGAGCTCGCCATCGTGGACGGCATGGAGCTGCGGAAGATGGGCTGGGGGAGCGCCGACCTGATCCACACCATGGTCGAGGCGAAGAAGCTCGCATTCGCGGACCGTGACGCGTACGCCGGGGATCCTCGCGCGGTCGACTTCCATCCGCGCGGGCTCTTCGCTCCGGAGTACGCCGCGGCCCGTCGCAAGGGCATCGGCGGCCGGGCCGCCGATCGCGTCGAGGCCGGCGACCCGGGCGTCGCCGCGCACACCACCTATCTGACCGTCGCCGACCGCGACGGCAACGTGGTCTCGCTGATCGAGAGCGTCTTCAGCGGCTTCGGCGCCGCGACGATCGTGCCGGGCACGGGCATCCTCCTCAACGACCGGCTGCGCGGCTTCTCGCTCGATCCGTCGTCGCCGAACGTGCTCGCCGCCGGCAAGCGCCCGGTCCACACGCTGAACGCGGTCATCGCGCTCGACGGCTCCACGCCGCGCCTCGCGTTCGGCACGCCCGGCCGGCACGCGCAGGTGCAGACGAACTTCCAGCTCGGGGTCGCGCTGATCGACTTCGGCCTGGACGTGCAGGCCGCCATCGAAGCGCCGCGCTGGTACCACGAGCACGGCAGAACGCTGCGGGTCGAGGCGCGTTTCCCCGAAGAGGTCCGCCGGGCCTTGGGGGGTAAGGGACACGAGATCGAGCTCCTGGCCGAGTGGGACGCGACGACCGGTGGAGCGCAGGCCATCGCCGTGGACGCCAACGGGGTCTTCGCCGCGGGCGCGGACCCGCGCCGCGAGGGGGTCGCCGCTGGCTACTAGCCGCTTCGCTCCCAGGCAGCTCGCCGTCCTGTTCGTCGTCGCCAGCGTCCTCACCGCCTGCGAACCGGCGCCTCCCCAGCCTGGACCGGTCGCCAACGCCTACGCCGAGGCCTGGACGCGCGGCGAGCACCAGGCGATGTGGGACCTCTTCACCGCCGGCTCGCGCGAGCGCGTCGGCGAGGCCGGCTTCCTCGGGCGCCTCCCGCTCATCGCCGAGGAGATGGGTCTGCAAAGCACCGAAGCGAAGGCCGGTCCGGCCGTGCACGACCGCCTTGGGACCGGCTCGCCGGACCCGCGGCGCGCGACCGTCCCGCTGACGGTCACCTATCGGACCGAGCGCCTTGGCGAGTTCTCGCGCGAGACCGAGCTCCACCTCGTGCTCGAGGGCGAGAAGCAGGAGGCCCGCTGGCGCATCGACTGGGGCCCCGAGGCCATCCTCCCCGAGCTGATCCCGGGGCGCCTCGTCCGCATGACGCGGCTGCCGACCACGCGCGGGCGGATCGTGGCGCGTGACGGCACCGAGCTCGCCACCTTCGCCGAGGCGACGCAGGTGGGGGTGATCCCGGGGCAGATCCGCAGCGAGGCGGGGCTCTTCGCGAGCCTCGGTCCGATCGTCGGCATGACCAGCGAGCAGCTGAAGCAGAAGATCACGCAGTCCTGGGTGCGTCCCGACACATACGTCCCGATAAAGACCATCCGCGACGTCGGCGACGACGTGCGTGCGAGGCTCTCGGTCATCGAGGGCGTGCGGCTGCGCCCCGAGCGCGTGCGGTCGTACCCGAGCGGGATGCTTTCGCAGCAGCTCGGGAGCGTCGGAGAGGCCGGCGAGGAGGAGGCCGCCAAGCGCGCCACTCGCGGCGTCGAGCCGGGCGACACCATCGGCAAGACGGGCCTCGAGGCGACGCTCGACGAGCACCTCGGCGGATCGGCCGGCTGGCGCCTCGCGGTCGTCGACGAGAACGAGCGTCCCGTCGAGACCCTCGCGGAGATCCCGCCGGTCGCGGGCCAGGACGCAGTGCTGTCGATCGACACCGCCATGCAGCGGGTGGCCGAGGCGGCCCTCGCGACGACCAAGGGCGCCGTCGTCGTCGAGGACGCCTGGACGGGCGAGATCCTCGTGCTCGCGAGCGGGCCGAAGGCCGAGGCTTTCGACCGCGCGATGAACGGGCAGTACGCCACCGGCTCGACCTTCAAGCTCGTCACCGCCGCCGCGGCGCTGCGCACCGGGGCCCTCAAGCCCGGCGAGCTGGTCGACTGCCCGCAGCGCTGGACCGGGTTCGGACCGCAGTGGGTCCAGGTGAACCACGAGTCGAGCGCGCTCGGCCCCATCGACCTGCGCACCGCCCTGGCGCGCTCGTGCAACACGTTCTTCTACGAGATGGGGAAGCGCCTGAACGACCGGGACCCCGACCTGCTGCCCGACACGGCGAAGAGCTTCGGCCTCGGGAAGGCGACGGCCGTCGACTTCATCTTCGAGGCCGAGGGCATCGTGCCCAGCCCCGAGTGGAAGAAGCAGCATTTCGCGGATGACCCGCCGCGCGCGGTCTGGAACCCGGGCGATGCGACGAACCTGGCGATCGGCCAGGGCGACTTCCTCGCGACGCCCATCCAGATGGCCAACTACGTGGGCGCGGTCACGAACGACGGGATCGTGTGGAAGCCGCGCCTGGTCGTCGAGCTCCGCGACCGCTCCGGCAACGTGACCAAGACATTCGACGGGGAGCAGCTCGGACGCGCCGACGCGAAGGCCACGGACCTCTCGCTCATCCGCGACGGCATGCGCGCGGTCGTCGCGGACCGCGACGGCACGGTCTCCTCGGTGTTCCGGACGTACGAGGTGCCGGTCGCGGGGAAGAGCGGCACGGCCGAGACGTCGCAGGCTGGAAAGGTGAACGCTTGGTTCATCGGCTTCGCGCCCTTTGACAGCCCGCGCCTGGCCATCGCCGCCGTCCTCGAGGGGTTCCAGGAGGTGCCGGGCGTTCACGGGTCGGTCGCGGCGGCGAAGATCGCGCGCACGGTGCTGGCCGCGCGCCTCGGAGGCACCCCCTAAGGCCCGGCGGCGCCAGGCCTCGCGCACCTATCCTGTTCACATCCCCATGGCCACACAGGTCGCCCCACCTCGCCTCGCCGACGCCCCGATCACGAGGCGCCTGGACAACGGGCTCGTCGTGTACGCCGCCTCCGCGCGCCACGCGCCGGTCGCCACGATCTGGGTCTGGTACCACGTCGGCGGGCGCAACGAGGTCCCCGGCACCACCGGCATGAGCCACTTCCTCGAGCACATGCTGTTCAAGGGGACGCCGGCGCATCCGAAGGGCGACCTCGACCGGCTGCTCGCGCGGTACGGCGCGCTCTGGAACGCCTTCACGAACGAGGACGTCACCTGCTACTTCGAGACGGTCCCGAAGGAGCGGCTGCCGGTGGCGCTCGAGCTCGAGGCCGACCGCATGCGGAACGCGCTCGTCTCCCTCGAGGAGGTCGAGGCGGAGCGCACGGTCATCGTCAGCGAGCGCGAAGGCCTCGAGAACGATCCCTCGTTCCTGCTCGGTGAGGAGCTGCAGGCGGTCGCCTTCAGCCGCCATCCCTACGGGCAGGGCGTGATCGGCAGCAAGGACGACATCAAGCTCATGACCCGCGACGGTCTCTACGCGCACTACCGCCGCTTCTACGCGCCGAGCAACGCGTACGTCGTGGTCCTCGGCGACGACGAGGACGAGGCCCTGCTCGAGCGCGCCGCCGCCGCGTTCGGTCCG
>MGON01000050.1:11750-12494 GCA_001795345.1 Chloroflexi bacterium RIFCSPLOWO2_02_FULL_71_16
GTCCGGTCGCCCGAGCCCCCGCAGCACGGCGAGAAGCGCCTCGTCGTGCGGCGCGCGGGCGGCGCCCTCCCGCTGGTGCAGGTCGGGTTCAAGGCGCCGGCGGCGACGGATCCCGCCGCCCCCGCCCTCCAGGCGCTCGCCGCCGCCCTTGCCGGCGTGTCGGGCGGCGCCCAGGAGGCGGCCTCGGGACGATCGTCGCGCCTCTACCGCGCGCTGGTCACCAGCGGGCTCGCGACCGAGGTCGACGCGAGCTTCGGTCTCAACAAGGACCCGTACCTGTTCTGGATCGAGGCGACGCTCCGGCCGGACGGCGATCACGCCGCGGTCGAGCGACGCATCCTCGAGGAGACCGACCGCATGGCCCGAGAGCTGGTCCCCGACGAGGAGTTCGCGCGCGTACGCCGCCAGCTCCTCGCCGGCAGCGCGTATCCGAGCGATACGGTCACCGGGCGCGCGTACCGGCTGGGTCAGCTGCTCGCGACCGGCGCCGCGACCTCGATCGCGGAGTGGCACGAGCGCCTCGCATCCGTGACCGCCGAGGATGTGCGCGGCGCGGCGGCCGCGACGTTCGTTGAGCGGTCGCGCACCGTCGGCTGGTTCGTACCCGAGCGGTGATGCTCGCGACGCAGGCCCTGCGCGTCCATCGCCGCCGGGTCGGGCGGCTACGCGTCGCCGTGACGCCGATCCCCGGGCTGCGCTCGGTCGTGGCGCTCCTCGCGCTCGAGGCCGGCCAGTGGTCCGAGC
>MGON01000050.1:12634-12885 GCA_001795345.1 Chloroflexi bacterium RIFCSPLOWO2_02_FULL_71_16
CGTCCGGCGCTGGCGCCTATCGAGCTCGAGATCGTCCGCACCCAGACGATCGCCGCGCTCGAGGAGGAGTCGCGCGACACGCGCGGCGTCGCCGACCGGGTCTGGCGCGAGCTCGCGTACCCCCAGCGGCATCCTTTCCGCACCCGGCCGCTCGGGGACGAGGGCGTCGTGAAGGCGGCGACCGCTGACGACCTGCGCGCCTTCCACCGGCGCGAGATCCTGGGCCGGGGCGGCGTGCTCGTGCTCGCCGG
>MGON01000050.1:12912-13303 GCA_001795345.1 Chloroflexi bacterium RIFCSPLOWO2_02_FULL_71_16
GGCGCGTCGCGGCGGCCGCCATCTCCGCGCTCCAGCGGCGCGACGAGGTGGTCCCCGACAAGACGCAGACCGACGTCATCCTCGGATGGCTCGGGCTGCCGCGCAGCGACCCGCGCTTCGTCGCCGCGCGCGTCACGAACATGGTCTTCGCCGCCGATACGTTCGCGAGCCGCGCGGGGAAGGTCGTGCGCGACGAGCTGGGCCTCGCCTACTACATCTTCAGCACCGTCGCGGCCACGAAGGGGCAGGGCCCCTGGGTCGTCCGCATGGGCGTGAATCCCAAGAACGTCGAGACGGCCATCACCACGACGGTGGCGGAGCTGCGCAAGGTCCTCGCCGGCGACTTCCCCGCGGACGACCTGGCCCTCGCGCAGGACAAGCTGGTCGGCGA
>MGON01000050.1:13335-14727 GCA_001795345.1 Chloroflexi bacterium RIFCSPLOWO2_02_FULL_71_16
TCGCGGGGATGATCCTCGAGGCCGAGCTCTTCGGGCTCGGCGACGACCACCTCGAGCGGTACCCGGACCAGCTCCGCGCCGTGACCAAGGAGGAGGTGGCGGAGATGGCGCGCTCCTTCCTGCCCTCCGACCGGTACGCCCTCGCGACCGCGGGGCCGCCGCTCGCCGGGTGACGGGCTTCCGGACCGCCCGGCGGGCCCATTTTCCGGGTCCGCGCGGCCCGGCCTGTGTACAATGGGACGACCGAACCCACCCGGTCGAGAGGTACTGGGGGTCACCGCCCCCGGGCCTTTTTCATTCCGGCACAAGTACGGACGTGAACGTCCGTCCCGGAGGGAGCTCCACATGAACGCCGACAAGCCTGTCTACGTATCCGCCCAGGGGCTGAAGAAGCTGGAGGCCGAGCTCGAGGAGCTGCGCACCAAGGGCCGAGCCGAGGTGGCGGAGCGGATCCACAACGCCATGGAGTTCGGGGACTTCTCCGAGAACTCCGAGCTGGAGCAGGCCAAGAACGACCAGGCCTTCCTCGAAGGCCGGATCCTTTCGCTCGAGCAGATGCTGAAGAACGCGGTCACGATCGACCAGAACGGGCATCACGACCGCGTAGAGGTCGGAAGCAAGGTCATCGTCGAGAGCGATGGCGAGAAGACCGAGTACGTGATCGTCGGATCGGCCGAGGCCGCGCCCGCCGAGGGGCGCATCAGCAATGAGTCCCCGGTAGGCAAGGCGCTCATCGGCCACCGCGCTGGCGAGAAAGTGCGGCTCAGCGTGCCGGCCGGCTCGATCGAGGTGAGGATCGTCGCCGTCAACTGAGCCGACGGCGGCCGACCCGCTCGTCCCGCAACGCGGGTACCCTCTGATCGAATGACCTTCTGGGCTGACGACATCGCGCGGTCCCTGCCGCGCGATGTCGCTCACACCATCCATGATTCGAAGACGCCATCAGGCACCGTCCCGTTCGGTCACCTGCGCGGCCCCGTCATCAGCGACGCGGTCTACCGCGCCTGCCTCCGGAACGGCCTCTCTGTGCGCTTCGTGTACGGCGTGGACGACATGGATCCCATGGATGCCGCGACGATGCGGCTCAACGAGACCCTCGCGCCGCACATGGGCAAGCCGCTCTGGACCATCCCGGCGCCTGACGGCAGCGGCGACTTCGGCTGGTACCACGCGCAGCGCTACATCGGGACCTTCGCCGGGCTCGGCATCCGGCCGGAGTTCTACCGTGGCCGCGACATGTACCGCGAGGGCCGCTTCGACCGACCGATCGACCTGGTCCTGCGGCGCGCGGACCGGGTGCGCCAGGTCTACCGCGAGGTCGCGAACGTGAAGCGGCCGGACGACTGGCTCCCCATCCAGGTCATCTGCGAGAACTGCGGCCGCGTCGGGACC
>MGON01000050.1:14744-15587 GCA_001795345.1 Chloroflexi bacterium RIFCSPLOWO2_02_FULL_71_16
CGACGGCACCACCATCGCGTACGAGTGCCTCCTCGACCGCAAGGCCTTCGGTCGGGACGACGAGGTGGTGCAGTGGGCGAACGGCTGCGGGCACACCGGCCGGATCTCGCCCTTCGGGGGACGCGCGAAGCTGCCCTACAACGTCGAGTGGTGCGCGAAGTGGGACCACTTCAGCGTGACCTGGGAAGAGGCGGGCAAGGATCTCATGACCGCGGGCGGCTCGCGCGAGCGGTCGAACGCGCTCTACCGGGCCGTCTGGGAGAAGGAGCCGCCGGCCGGCATCTTCCACGAGTTCTTCACCCTCGGCGGCAAGAAGATGTCGACCTCCAAGGGGATCGGAGCCGCGGCGCACGAGCTCGCCGAGCTCTACCCGCCCGACCTCGTCCGCTTCCTAATGCTGCGGACGCCGCCGCAGCGCCACGTCGAGTTCGACCCGGCCGGCATGACGCTGCCGCGGCTCGTCGACGAGTACGACCGCGCCGCGGACGCGTACATTGCCGATCCCGCCGGCGACCTCTCCAGCGTGTGGGCGTTCGCGCAGCTGACGGGCGACCCGACGCCGGTCCCGTTCCGCGTGCGGTTCTCCATCGTGGCCGACTGGCTGCAGATCCCGAGCGTCGACCCGGCAGCCAAGGCCGCCGAGCGCAAGGGCGGGCCGCTCACCGACGGAGAGGCCGCCGACCTCGAGCGGCGGATCGCCCTCGCGCGCGTCTGGCTGGACCGCTGGGCCCCGGACGAGGCGAGGTTCACGGTGCAGGACTCGCTGCCCGAGGCCGCCCGCGACCTGACCCCGGCGCAGCGCCGGTTCCTTGGGCGCGCGGCCGAGGTGGTCGGGACGGCGAG
>MGON01000050.1:15636-18624 GCA_001795345.1 Chloroflexi bacterium RIFCSPLOWO2_02_FULL_71_16
GGACTGACGGAGGGCGAGAAGGTCTCGCGGGACGCGTTCGCCGCGATCTACCTCGCGCTCCTGGGCAAGCCGATGGGGCCGCGCGCGGCGTGGCTCCTCGGGACCCTCGACCCGGAGTTCGTGCGCCAGCGCTTCCGCGAGGCCGCGATGGACGGTGCCCTCGCGTGAACGGGAAGCTCCCGGTCGCGATCATCTGGCACATGCACCAGCCCTACTACAAGCACCCCCAGACGAGCGAGTTCGTCCTGCCGTGGGTCCGCCTTCACGCGTCGAAGGACTACCTGCACATGGCCAAGCTCCTCCAGGAGTTCCCCGGCGTGAAGGTGAACTTCACGATGGTCCCGTCCCTCCGCGACCAGCTCGAGGACTACGCGCAGGGGGCCGACGACGAGGACACCCGGCTGACGATGCGCACGGTCGAGGCCGAGCTCGACCCGGAGGAGAAGGATCACATGATCCGCCGGTTCTTCTCCATCCATCACGGGAACGTCATCAGCCAGTACGACGAGTACCGCCGGCTCCTCGAGATGAAGATGGTCGCGGGCGAGCGGCCGGAGCTCTTCTCGGACGACTACTTCGTCGACCTCGCGCTCTGGTTCAACCTCGCGTGGATGGACCCGGACGACATCTCGAGCGACGAGCGGCTCGCCGCCCTGCGCGAGCGCGGGCGGAACTTCACCCGTGAAGAGGTCCGCTACGTGATGGGGCGGCAGCGGATGATGGCCTCGGGCGCGCCGCACCTCTACCACCGCCTCGAGCGGCAGGGTCAGGTGGAGATCCTCACCGTGCCCTACTACCACCCGATCCTGCCCCTGCTCGTCGATAGCCGGACGGCGCTGCGCAGCGATCCGCACGCGGAGCTGCCGGAGCGCGCGTTCGCGTTCCCGGAGGACGCCGCCTACCAGCTCGAGGAGGCGGTCGCATTCCACCAGCGCGCCTTCGGGCTGAAGCCGCGCGGCGTATGGCCTTCGGAGGGAGCGGTCTCGCCGGAGGTCGCCGACCTCATCGTGCAGGCCGGGCTCAGGTGGTTCGCCTCGGACGAGGGCGTGCTCGCGCGTTCGGTCGGAATGGAGCTGCACCGTGACGAGCACGAGTCGCTCATGGAGCCGCAGCTGCTCTACCGCCCCTATCGCCTGCCGAATGGGGCGTTCGCCATCTTCCGCGACCGAGTGCTCTCCGACCGCATCGGATTCGCCTACGGCGGCATGGATCCGGGCGACGCCGTCGGCGACCTCATCGGGAAGCTGGCGCGCGCCCGCGAGCGGCTCCCGGAGGAGGGCGGGCCGTGGCTGGCCTCGATCATCCTCGACGGCGAGAACGCCTGGGAGGGCTACCGGAACAACGGCAACGACTTCCTGCGCCGCCTGTACGGCCAGCTCGAGGCCGACGGACGCTTCGAGACGGTGCGCGTGAGCGAGCACCTCGAGGCGAACCCACCGACGGTCGAGCTGCCGCAGCTGCACTCGGGCTCCTGGATCGACGCGAACTACCGCGTGTGGATCGGCGAGCCCGGCCACCGCGCGGCGTGGGAGGCTCTCGAGCAGACCCGCAGCTTCGCGCAGCGCCAATGGGGGTCGCTCCGCCAGATGCCGACGAACGTGCGCCAGGCGCTCATGGTCGCCGAGGGCAGCGACTGGTTCTGGTGGTACTCGAGCCGCAACTCGAGCCCCGAGGACCACGTCTTCGACGCGCTCTTCCGCGCGAACCTCGAGGTCGTGTGGTGGTTCGCCGGCGCCGAGCCGCCGGACCACATCCGCTCGCCGCTGCTCGATCCGTCGCGCCTGGCCGGCCTCGTCCCGGCGCGCGGCGGCGCGATGCTGCCCGGCTAACTCGGCCGGGAACTAGACTCCTCGCCGCTCGCTCGCTTGGTGAGCGAGCAGAGGAGGCACGGAGATGGCCCGCACCGCTTGGATCAGGTACACGCTCGTGACAGCACTCGGCGTGGCGATCGTGGCTGGAGTGATGATCTTCTTCGCGCCGGTCGCCGCGGCGGATCCATCCATGCCCGGGGGAACGCTCGCGTGGATGCCCGCGACCGTCACGGATAACAGCTCTAAGACGACCTACTCGTTCGCGCTCCGCGCCGACGAAGACCCGCCCACGCCGGGGATCGGGAGCGTCGTCATGGTACTTGGCGGTCCCGCAGTATCCCTCTGCACCGTGCGCATGACCGGGTCGCTAGACGTGGACTTCTCCACGGCGCCGGAGAGTGGCTCCTTCCCGTATCAGAACGTCCAGTGCGGCCGGGCTTTCGCCCAGACCGTCGCCATCGACGGCTGCGTCGCCACCGTCAAGGCGCACGGGTTCCTCCACTCGGACGACCCGAACACCAACATCCTGGACGGGATGACCATCGCGCTCCGGTTCCAGAAGACCGGCCCTTCGTCGGGGAACTTCGATGCGACGATCTCGACCGTCGCGAAGAGGATCGAGATCCACGGAAAGGCGACGTCCGAAGCTCCGATCATCATGCCGACCTGCCCGTAGGGGCGAGCTGGGGCGGCGCTGCGCTCAGCGACCGAGCCGCTGCGCCGCCCCCCAGGCCGCCTCGAGGCCATCGATGATCCGCGGCCACGCGAAGCGCTCCGCCGTCAGCTTCCCGTCGGCACGGATCCGCTTCGCCAGCTCCGGTCGCTCGCCCAGGAACGTCAGGTGAGCGGCGAGCTCGCGCGGGTCGTCGGTCTGCACGACGACGGCGTTGCCGTACGGCACCGCGTAGTCCTCGCCGGTGCGACCGACGTAGGCGATGCCCTCGCTCGCCATGACCTCGAGGCCCACCAGGCCGAAGGGCTCCTTTTCGGAGTTCGCGAGGACGCCGTGCGCCGCGGCGTAGAGGGCGCGCAGGGCGGCCTCCGAGATGAAGAAGTCGAGGAAGACGACGTCGGCGGTGGAGGCGCCGATCGCCTGGGCCACGGCGTGGACGGGCGCCTCGGCCTCGAGGCGGAGCGGGTCGACCGTGAGCCCGCGCGCCCGCGCGCGCGCCCACAC
>MGON01000050.1:18701-21077 GCA_001795345.1 Chloroflexi bacterium RIFCSPLOWO2_02_FULL_71_16
CACGAAGGTCGGCCGGTCGCCGAACGCGGCGCGCATGGTGCGCACGTCCGCGGCCGGCACGGGCTTGAGCCAGCGCCGCGCTATGCCGTTCGGGATGACCCCGGCCTCGACGTCCAGCTCCGCGAGCGCAGCGCGCATGAAGCGCGAGACCGTCGTGATGGTCGTCACGCTCGCGAGCGTGGGGAGGTCGATGCGGCCGAAGCCGTAGGTGTTGTTCGCGTTCCAGAAGAGCGACGCCGAGCCGCGCAGCCCGCGCGAAGCGAGGAGCAGGGCCGTGCCGATCGCCGCGTCGGCGGTCTGCCAGTCCTCGAACAGGACGACGGTCCGCCGTCCGCTGGCCGCGGCCGGCGCGATCACGTCCGCGACGAGGTGGGGCGGGACCGTGCGGGAGAGATCGAGCCACTTCCCGTCCTCCCCGTCGTAGACGTCCTTGGGGTGGTAGGCGCTGATCCACTGTCCCCAGCGCTCGAGCACGAGATGGCCGCCGAGGCGCTCCTCGGTCGCGGGCGCCGACGGGTCGCCGACGAAGAGATGCCGCACGTCGTAGCCCCGGTCGACGAGCGCCTCGGCGAGGTCGTTCATGCGGGTCGCCAGGCCGCCGACGAAGGAGTAGCGGTCCGGACCTTCGAACGCGACCAGCTGCACGAGCGGGAGCGCCATCGCCGCGAGCGTAGCCGGAGCCGTCCTAGCATCCGGTCATGCGACCGATAGACCGCATCCGGCTCGACCCGGCGCAGGTGCGGCGCGAGCTCGAGCTGCGCGGCTTCGAGGCGCCGCTCGACCGGATCATCGAGAGCGACCGTACCGTCCGCGAGCTGCGGACCCAGGTCGAGACGCTCCAGGCCGAGCGCAATCGCGCCAGCAAGGGCGGGCCGCCGAGCGACGAGGTGAAGGCGCGCATGCGCGAGATCGGGGAGCGCATCAAGTCCATCGATGCCGAGCTGGGCCCGCTCGAAGCGCAGCTCCAGGACGATCTGCTCTGGATACCGAACGTCATCGATCCGGCCGTCCCGCCCGGAAAGGGCGAGACCGAGAACGTCGAGGTCCGCAGGGACCCGGTCCGCGACCTCGGTTTCCCCGCGAAGCCGCACTGGGAGATCGGCGAGGCGCTCGGCATCCTGGACATACCTCGCGGTGCGAAGCTCTCGGGCTCGCGCTTCTACATGCTGCGCGGTCCGGGCGCCGCGCTGCAGCGCGCGCTGATCGCCTGGATGATCGATCTCAAGGTCGCGCGCGGCTTCACCGAGGTCTATCCGCCGTTCGTGACCAAGCGCGAGACGCTCGTGGCGACCGGCCAGCTGCCTCACTTCGACGCGAACCTCTACCGCGACGCGCAGGACGACCTCTGGCTGATCCCGACGGCGGAGCCGCAGCTGGTGGCGATGCACCGCGACGAGGTGTTCACGCCCGACCAGCTGCCGCGGCGCTACGTCGCCTACACGGCGTGCTTCCGGCGTGAGCACATGAGCGCGGGTCGCGACGTGCGCGGCATCAAGCGGGGCCACCAGTTCGACAAGGTCGAGATGGTCGTGCACTGCCTCCCCGAGGACTCCCCGCGGGAGCTCGAGCTCCTGCGCGAGCTCGCGGTGGAGGTCCTCGAGAAGCTCGGGCTGCAAGCGCGAGTGGTCGAACGCTGCACGGGCGATCTCGGGTTCAACTCGCTGCGCGGCTACGACGTCGAGACGTGGGGGCCCGGGGCGAACGAGTGGCTCGAGGTCTCGTCGGTGAGCAACGTCGGTGACTTCCAGGCCGAGCGCTCGAACATCAAGGTGCGGCGTGACCCCAAGGCGAAGGCGGAGCTCGTCCACAACCTGAACGCGTCGGGGCTCGCTTTGCCCCGGCTCATGATCGCCGTGCTCGAGAGCTACCAGCAGGCGGACGGATCGGTCGTGATCCCGGATGTGGTGCGGCCGTACATGGGCGGGCGCGAGCGGATCGGCGCGGGAGAGCTAGCGCCGCTCTAGCCCGTAGGCGGCGCCTCGATACTCCGGAGGATGTCGTGGGGACCCCGCGAATGAAGGCTTCCACGAGCTCGGAAAGCTCGACGCTGGGTCTTCTCGTCGGCGAGACCGTCACCGCGCTCACCTCGCCACGGCGGTTCGCCCGGTCCCTCCGGGACGAGCGCCATGGCCTCAGCACGCTGCTCGTGGCGCTCGCGGCGGCGGCGAGCCTGGGCGCGACCGTGGACGTGCTGGCGACGATGACCACCGGCCGGGAGGTGCCTCCCTCCACGATTGCGGTGGACGCGGCGTTCTTCGCGTCTCGCGTCGTGGTGGTGGTCGCCCTGGCGGCCGCTATCGCGCGGCTCGCCGCGAGGGCGCTCCGCGCGGAGCTGGGCCTTCCCCTCGCGTTCGCCGCGGTCGGGCTCGCCACCGC
>MGON01000051.1:0-742 GCA_001795345.1 Chloroflexi bacterium RIFCSPLOWO2_02_FULL_71_16
ACTCGTCGAGCGTGGTCGCGCCGATGGTGTGCAGCTCGCCGCGGGCGAGCATCGGCTTCAGCATGTTCGACGCATCGATCGCGCCCTCGGCGGCGCCGGCGCCGACGACCGTGTGGAGCTCGTCGATGAACAGGACGATCTGGCCCTCGGAGGCGGTGATCTCCTTGAGTACCGCCTTGAGGCGCTCCTCGAACTCGCCGCGGTACTTCGCTCCCGCGAGCAGCGCGCCCAGGTCGAGCGCGAAGATGCGCTTGCTCTTCAGGCCCTCGGGGACGTCGCCGCGCACGATGCGCTGCGCCAGGCCTTCGACGATCGCCGTCTTTCCGACCCCGGGGTCGCCGATGAGCACCGGGTTGTTCTTGGTGCGGCGCGAGAGCACCTGGATGACCCGGCGGATCTCCTCGTCGCGGCCGATCACGGGATCGAGCTTGTTCCGGCGCGCGAGGTCGGTCAGGTCCCGGCCGTACTTCTCGAGCGCCTGGAACTTCCCCTCCGGGTTCGGGTCGGTCACCCGCTGGTTCCCGCGGATCTCGCGCAGGGCCTCGAGGGCGCGCTCGCGCGTGATGCCGAGCCGCTTGAGGTGCTGCCCGACGGACCCGGTGTCGTCGACCATCGCGAGGAAGAGGTGCTCGGTCGAGACGTACTCGTCCGTGAGCGCCTCCATCTCCCGCTGCGCCTGGTTCAGGACGCGGAGAAGGCGCGCGGACGCGCCCACCTGCACGTTCCCGCCGCTCACGCGCGG
>MGON01000051.1:761-1958 GCA_001795345.1 Chloroflexi bacterium RIFCSPLOWO2_02_FULL_71_16
TCGACGGCGGCCTGCAGCTGCTGCGGGTTCCCGCCAAGGGCCCGGATCAGGCTCCCCGTCGTGCCGCCCTCCTGGGCAAGGAGCGCCGAGGCGAGATGCTCGACCTCGATCTCGGCGTGGCCGCGCTCCGTCGCGCGCGTCCGCGCCGCGACGATCGCTTCCTGGGACTTCTCGGTCAGCTTGTTGGGGTCCATCAGAGGAGGTGGCTCCTGACATTCTCATTCGCGCGTTGCTTGGCGAGCTTCTCGACCAGCTCGCGTTCCTCGCCGCTCAGCTTCTGCGGGAGCACGACCTTCACGGTCACGTACATGTCGCCCTGGCCCCCTGCCGCGCGCGGCATGCCCTGTCCCGCGAGTCGGATCGTCCGGCCGTTCTGCGTCTCGGCCGGGATCTTCAGCTGGACGCGCCCCTTCATCGTCGGGACGGGGACCTCGGCACCGAGGAGCGCCTCGTGGAGCGAGACCGGCAGCTCCGCATGGAGGTCGTCCCCCTCGCGGCGGAAGAACGGGTGCGGCAGCACGCGCACGCGCAGGTACAGGTCGCCGGCTCGCGCGCCGCCGGCGCCGGGCGCGCCCTGACCGGCGAGGCGGATGCGCTGCCCGTCGCGCACGCCGGCCGGGATCTTGACGTCGAGGCGGCGCGTCGTGCCGTCGGGACGCTGCAGCGAGATGCTGCGCTCGGCGCCCCGGTACGCCTCGGCGAGGGGGATCTCCACCTCGGCCTCGACGTCCGCGCCGGCGCGCTGGCGCGACCTTCCGTTCGTCCCGCGGCCGCGGACGAGGTCCTCCTGGGAGATCCCGCCGAGGTCGCCGAAGAACGTGCGGAAGAAGTCGGAGAAGCCGCCCAGATCGCCGGCGCCCTCGAAGCCGCGGCCGGGCGTCCCGGTGAAGACCCACTCGAAGTCGCCTTGGCGCTGACCGCCGGCGCGCGAGAACTGCTGCCAGTTCGCGCCGAGCTGGTCGTACCGCTTGCGCTTCTCGGGGTCCGAGAGGACCTCGTGCGCTTCGTTGACCTCCTTGAAGCGCCGCTCGGCGTCGGCGCCCTTGTTCAGGTCGGGGTGGTACTGGCGCGCGAGGCGGCGGTAGGCCTTCTTGACGTCCTGGGCCTTGGCGCCCTTCGGGACCCCGAGGATCTTGTAGTAGTCCTTGTATTCGACCGGCATCGCTCCACCGTGCCGGCTAGCTCAGGGGCGGCGGC
>MGON01000051.1:2130-2198 GCA_001795345.1 Chloroflexi bacterium RIFCSPLOWO2_02_FULL_71_16
TGCCCGCTCGGTGAGCGGCGAGCAGCTTCTCCTTCACTCCGCCGATCGGCAGGACACGGCCGCGGAGC
>MGON01000051.1:2345-4797 GCA_001795345.1 Chloroflexi bacterium RIFCSPLOWO2_02_FULL_71_16
GCGCCCGCGGGCACGTGGATGTGCATCGCGTGCTCCTTGAAGAAGTCGTGCTGGATGCCCAGCTCGCGCTGGTGCGCGCGGACCCACGAGAGCGCCGCGCGGGCCGACTCCTCCATGACCTTGCCGATCTGGCCGGTCAGCTGGAAGTCCTTGCCCTCGCCGAAGGTCCCGTCGACGATCGTGGCCTCGACGGTGAGGACGTCGCCGCCGTGCTCCGACACCGAAACACCGGTGGCGGCACCGACCATGTCCTCCTTCTCGGCGAGCCCGTACTCGAAACGCTCGGGGCCGAGGTAGGTCGCGACGTCGGCCGCGTCCACGGTGAACTTGTCGCCCTCGTTGCTGGCGACCTTCCGCGCGATCTTGCGGTTGATGGCGCCGATCTCGCGCTCGAGGTTGCGGACGCCGGCCTCCCGCGTGTACTCGCGGATGATCTTCTTGAGCGCCCCCTCGGTGATCTCGAGCCGGGCGCCATCGGCCTTCGCCAGCTCCTGGGCGGCGACGTTCCCCGCGGCGGGCACCTGGGCCTCCGCCGCGGCGTCCGGCGTCGATGCGTCCGGGGCCGCCTCGGTCGCCTCGGGGGCCGGCACCGCCTCGGCGACGAGGCCGTGCTGCTTCAGCTGGCGCGGCAGGAGGTAGCCCGTAGCGATGTGCATCTTCTCGTCCTCGGTGTAGCCGGGGAGGCGGATGATCTCCATCCGGTCACGGAGCGGCGGGATGATGGTGTCCTCGATGTTCGCCGTCGTGATGAAGATGACCTTCGAGAGGTCGTACGGCACCTCGAGGTAGTGGTCGGAGAACGAGAAGTTCTGCTCCGGATCGAGGACCTCGAGCAGCGCGGAGCTGGGGTCGCCGCGGAAGTCCGCGCCGACCTTGTCGATCTCGTCCAGCATGAAGACCGGGTTCACCTCGCCGGCCGTCTTCATGTTCTGCAGGATCCGGCCCGGCAGCGCGCCGACGTAGGTGCGGCGGTGGCCGCGGATCTCGGCCTCGTCCCGGATGCCTCCGAGCGACATGCGCACGAACTTCCGGCCCATCGCGCGGGCGATCGACTTCCCGAGGCTCGTCTTGCCCACGCCGGGCGGGCCGACGAAGCACAGGATGGGCGCTCGCAGATCCTTCGCCAGCTTGCGGACGGCCATGTACTCGAGGATGCGGTCCTTGACCTTCGCCAGGCCGTAGTGGTCCTCGTCGAGGATGCGGCCGGCCTCGTCGATGTCCCAGTCGTCGGTCGCGCCCTTCTGCCACGGGAGCGAGACGAGCCAGTCGACGTACGTGCGGATGACGCCCGTCTCCGGCGACGCCTGCGGGATCTTCTCGAGCCGAGAGACCTCCTTGAGCGCCTTGTCCTTCACCGGCTCGGGCATCCCGGCCGCCTCGATCTTCTCGCGCAGCTCGTTGAGCTCCGCGCTGCCCTCGTCCTCCCCGAGCTCCTTCTGGATGGTCTTCATCTGCTCGCGGAGGATGTACTCGCGCTGCGTCTTGTCGATGGTCGACTGGACCTCGCTCTGGATCTTCGCCTTCAGCTCGAGGATCTCGTTCTGCTTGGCAAGGAACACCGAGAGGAAGCGCAACCGCTCGATGACGTTCTTGGTCTCGAGGAGCTGCTGGCGCTGCTCGAGCGTGAGATCGGGGCTAGTGGCGATCAGATCCGAGAAGTGGCTGGCGTCGTCGATGGACTTCGCGGTCATCGCGATCTCGGGCAGGATCGAGCCGCCGTTGTCGACGTACTGCTGGAACGTGCCCTTCACGTTGCGCATGAGGGCCTCGCGCTCGACGGGGTCGCCCTGCTCGTCGCGGATGACCTCGAAGCGCGCCTGGAAGAAGCGCGGCTCGCCGAGCCACTCGGTGATGCGGACCCGGTCGAGGCCCTGGACGATGACCTGCGCGCTGCCGTCGGGGATGCGCAGCAGGCGGACGATCTCGGCGACGGTACCGACCGAGTAGACCTGATCGCTCGTGACCTCGTCGATCTCGGCGTCGCGCTGCGCGGCCAGGATCACGTAGTGCTTCTCCGCGCGCATCGACGCGTCGATGGCGGCGACGCTGCGCTCTCGGCCCACGCCGAGCGGCGTGACGATCTTGGGGAAGATCACGGCCTCGCGCAGCGGGACGAGCGGAAGCTCTCCCGGATAGGTCCGCTCGGTGGTCTCTTTGGTCTCGTCCGTCATCTCAGGTCGTTCTCCCCTTCTTTATGCCCTCCGGGGCACTGCTTGGCTTCTTTTTCTGCGCTCACGGGCACTGCTTGACCTCTTTTACTGCCCTCCCGGGCACTGCTTGGCTCTCGTAATGCCCTCCCGGGCACTGCTTGGCCTCTCTACTGTCCTCCCGGACACTGCTTGACCTTGTTGATCGTGCGCAAACCAAAGTCCTAGTAGCGAGCCGTCCCGTCGCCGTCCTCGCCCTCGTCCTCGAACTGGTCAGCGATCTCCTCGAGGAGGTCGCCGACGTC
>MGON01000051.1:4850-9149 GCA_001795345.1 Chloroflexi bacterium RIFCSPLOWO2_02_FULL_71_16
TCAGATAGCGGATGACGCGCACCCTGTGGACGTCCTCGTCCGAGTAGAGCCGGATGTTCGTCTCGGTGCGCACCGGATCGACGAGACCTTCCTCTTCGTAGATCCGCAGCGTCCGCGGATGACACCCGGTCAGGCTCGCGGCCACGGAGATGATGTAGACGGGCCGGCTCCCACGTGCCACGTCATTTCTATATCCCCTAACAATGGCATTGTCAAGGTTCTTCCGGGACTAGCGCCCGCCCTACTAGCCGGCGAGCACCTTCCGGACGTCGGCTTCGGCCACGGTGGGAGCGAAGACGATCACCCGGTCCCCCACCTCGAGGACGGCCTCGCCGACAGCCGGGACGACCTTTCCGCTCCGGACGATGCCGCCGACGAGCGAACCCTCGGGGAGCTTCAGCGAGCGGACCGAGCGGCCGACAGCCGGTGTGCCGGGCGAGATCTCGGCCTCGATGATCTCCAGGTGTGAGCCGGTGAGCGGCATGAGCGGCAGGAACCCGCTGGTCGGCAGCTCCTGCTCCAGGACGTTCATCAGCACGCGCGTGGACGAGACCGTCTCGTCGATACCCAGGGCCTTGAAGACGATCTCGTTCTTCGGGTCGTTCACGCGGGCGATGACGCGGCCGCCAGGGCAGTTGTGCCGGGCGAGCTGGCAGATGACGAGGTTCTTGGCGTCGTCGCCGGTGACCGCGAGCACCGCGTCCGCCCGCTGGCACCCGGCCTCGATCTGGTAGCGTCCTTCGTCGGCCGGCGCGTTCAGGACGACGGATCCGAGCTGCTCCTCGATCCACTGGGCCCGGCGGCGGTCGCTCTCGATGACCACGACCTCGTGGGCGGCCTCGATGAGCGCCTTCGCGAGATGGAAGCCGACCTCCCCACCGCCGGCGACGAGGACGTACATCTAGCGCCGGGCCTCCGCCGGCACGCGCCGCGGCTTGGCGTCCCGGCCGGCGAGCCCGCGTTCCACCTCGAGCATGCGCCCGAGCAGCTTCTCGCCGATCTCGGTCTCGTCCATGAGCATCGCGTGGACCAGCAGGCCGAGGATGGTCGTTCGCGAGAACGTGATGATCCCCTTGTCGCGGTAGATCTGGGCGCGGATCGGGTCGTTCACCTTCGCGACGACGCGCTGCACCCGGAATATCTCCTTCGCGATCTGCGCCGCCATGAGGTTCCGGTTGTCGCCCTGGGTGAGGGCGAGGAAGGCATCCGCACGGTCGACGCCGACCTGGCGCAGGACATCGAGGTCGACCCCGTTGCCGAGGTGGGTCGTCCCGCCGAAACCGTCCGGCAGGTGCATGAAGGCGCCCTTGTCGAGGTCGACGATCGTGACCTCGTGGCCCTCGGAGTCCAGGAGTCCCGCGAGGAAGCCCCCGACCCGCCCGCAACCGCTGATGACGACCTTCACTTCGGCTCCTCTTGACGATACGCGAGCACCGAGCAGGGAGCGGTCACGTACACGTCCTGGACCGTGCGTCCCACGTAGACCTTGCCCAGGCGCGTCCGGTAGGGCATTCCGAGCAGGATGAGGTCGGTCCCCTGCGCGCGCGCGGTGTCGACGATCGCGGCCGCCGCCTCGCGCGCCTGCAGGAGCTCGGTCAGCAGGGTGCCGCCAGCCTGCTCCCCGACCTTCGCCGCGTTCGCCAGCAGCTCCTCACCGCGGTCGAGCTCGTCCTCGAGCACCGCGTCCAGCGCCAGGTTCCAGCGGACCTCGATCACGTGGATAGCGGTGATCTGGGCCTTCGACGGCTTGCCGATCGTGATCGCCAGACGGACGACGTCGGGGTCGACCGCGGTCCCCTTCACGGGGACGAGGATCTTCTTCCAGGGCATCGGGTCGGCGGAGTTTAGCCGCGATCCTTGGTATGCGCGTCCAGGCCTGCGGCGTCCTTGAAGTGGTAGGGGACGTCGATGACGATCGTGTTCGGGCGGAAGAGCAGCGCCGCCCGCAGGCGCAGCGCGGTCTGGCTGTGCAGGACGAGCTCCCACCAGTGATGCGGCACGAACTCCGCCAGCACGATGGTCACGGGCCGCGGATCGCGCTCGTCGATGTCGTCGATGTACGAGAGGAGCGGCTGGATCAGCGACCGGTACGAGGAGGCGATGACGTGCATCGGGATCTCGCGCGCCCCGTCGGTCGCGTCCTTGCCGGTCCAGCGTGCCCAGCGCTCGCGGAACTGGCGCGCGGAGGCCTCGCTGGTCGCTATGTGGACCGCCTGCACGTTCGGTGAGATGGACCGCGCGAACGCGAGCGCGCCGACCGCGGCGCGGTCCAGCCGCGCGATGGGAACGATCACGTGCGGCGGGATCAGCCGCGGCATCGGATGGTCGAGACTCTCGAGGGTCAGCGCGTCGGCCACCGACCGATAGTGCCGGTGGATCGCGTAGAGCATGAGGACCAGCAGCGGCAGGACCAGCAGGACCATCCACGCGCCGAGGAGGAACTTCGTCGTGGCGACGACGACCAGCGTCACGCCGGTCACGGCGGCGCCGACGACGTTGATGACCATGCTGAGCTGCCAGCCCCTGGGGCGCAGCCGCCACCAGCGCAGCACCAGCCCGCTCTGCGAGAGCGTGAACGCCAGGAACACGCCGATCGTGTAGAGCGGGATGAGCTGCGTGACGCTTCCTTCGAAGCTCCAGAGGATGAAGCCGGCCAGGGCCGCGAGCGAGACGATCCCAACGGAGAAGGCGAGGCGCTCGCCGCGGAACGAGAACTGGCGGGGCATGAAGCGGTCGTCCGCGAGGACGGACGCCAGGCGCGGGAACCCGGTGAAGCCCGTGTTCGCCGCGAGAAGCAGGATGACCGCCGTCGCGATCTGGACGATGGCCCAGTACGGCCCGTCGCCCACGAGCGAACGGGTGAGCACGCTGTTCAGCGTCTCGGCCTCGTGGAGGTCCGGCACCACGCCGATGCGCGTCGCCAGGAACGTCAGGCCGAGGAAGATCGTGGCGAAGACCGTGCCCATGAGGACGAGGGTGGTGACCGCGTTCTTCGCCTCCGGCTTCTTGAAGCTAGGGGTGCCGTTGGCGATGGCCTCGCTGCCCGTGAGGCCGACCGCACCGGACGAGAACGCTCTCAGGATCAGCAGGACCCCCAGCAGCTCCGTGCCCTCGGCGGGGAAGGGCTGGGGCGGCTGGGCGGGCGTGGGCATGTCCCCGGTCAGGACCCGGAAGAGACCGAACGCGATGAGCCCGAAGAGGGCGAGCATGTAGAGGTAGGTCGGGGCCGCGAAGATGACCCCCGCCTCGCGGATCCCCCGGAGGTTGCCCACGGTGAGGATCGCGATGACGAGGATGCCCCAGATCACCCGGTCGTCGTGGAGCTCCGGGACGAAGCTGCTCACCGCGGCGACGCCGGCGGCGGTCGAGACCGACACGGTCAGGACGTAATCGATGAGGAGCGCCGCGGCCGCGATCAGGCCGGCGAGCGTCCCGATGTTCTCCTTGGCCACGGCGTAGCTCCCCCCGCCCTGGGGATAGGCACGGATCACCCGCGATTCGGAGAGGACCACGATCGCCAGGACGCCGACCACCGCCAGCGCTATGGGCATCGTGAGCGCGAGGGCCCCGGCTCCGGCGATCGCCAGGACGCGCATGGCCTCCTCGGTCGCGTACGCCGACGAGGAGATGTTGTCCGAGGCGAGGATGGCGAGGCCGGTCCGCTTGGTCAGCCGCTCCTCGTGCTCGGCCTCCGTGACGATCGGCCGCCCGAAGAGGATCCGGCGAGCGCGGTCGTAAAGGCGGCCCAGCGCGGTCTCGGGCTCGGTCGCCTTGTCCGTCGCGACGTAGATGCCGCCGCGGCCGCGCCGGAAGTCGGCGGGTCGGACGATGCGCACGTAGCGATCGCCGGGAAGGCGCCCCGCGGCCCGCTGACGCTCTTCCAGCGAGGGCGTCCCGTCCGTGTCAGGCGGGTCCTCCTCCGGCGGTCGTTCCACCCGGCGTAACTGTATGCGCGCGGCCTGCTAGCGGATGGGGACCGTCACGGATGCCTGCTGCTTCCCGCTCGCGTCCACGAGGACGACCCGGTCGACGCCGGTCACGTCGGCCCTGGCGACCGACACGATGTGCGCGGGCGACGTCAGCACCTGGATGACGATGGCGTCCGGGGCCGGCGAGCTGAAGACGGCGCGCACCTCCAGGGTCGTCGCCGTCCGCCGGGTGACCGATCCCACCTTGACCGAGTAGCCGCCGGTGCGCTGCTCTCCCTGGAACACCGCGATGGCGACCCGGTCGTCGGGCACGGCGCGCCCGGCCGGGGCGATGCGCTCGAGCTCGGCCTTCGCCTCCGCGTCGGGAGCG
>MGON01000051.1:9159-13837 GCA_001795345.1 Chloroflexi bacterium RIFCSPLOWO2_02_FULL_71_16
CCGGGGTGCTCTGCCCGATCTCCGCCTGCATCGCGGTCCCGTGATCCTCGAACGGGACGTCGCGCGGGTAGCTCACGCCGGCCGGCGCCGCGCCACCGCCGCACGCGACGAGCGCGACGAAGAGGGCGCTAAAGACCCACCGCCAGCCGGTCGGCCAGGATGCCGGGAAGACCGCGCGCCCGGATGCGCCGCTGCGTCTCTTCCACCTCGTACCGCGCCCGGGCGAGGGTGATCGTTCCACCGTCGGTGTCTAGGATCGCATAGGCCGCACGCGGGTCGCCGTCGCGAGGCTGGCCCACGCTGCCCGGGTTCACCAGGAGCCTGCCCTCTAGCGGGACCGGCCGGTCCGCAAGGAACGGCGTGGCGGCCACCCGGTCCCCGTCCATCCGGTAGAGGGCGGGCACGTGGGTGTGCCCGTTGCAGCAGTGCTGGGTGGTGGCGAGCTGGAGCGTCGCCTGAGCCTGCCGTCCGGTGAAGACGTACTCCCAGACGGGATCGCGAAGGCTCCCGTGGCACAGCGTGAAGCCGTCGGCCTCGAGCGTGAGGGGCAGCGCGGCGAGCCCGTCGCGCTCGGCCGCCGACAGCCACCCGCGGTGGATCCTCGCGGCCTCGGCCGCGTGCGCGTTGAAGACCTCGAGCCCCTGCCCAGTCCCCACCGCGAGATCGTGGTTGCCAGCGACGATGCGCGCGCGCTTCTCGGTGAGCCGCGCGAGCACGTCCGAGGGATCCGGCCCGTAGCCGACGGTGTCGCCCATGACCCAGAAGGCGTCGGCCCGGCCGATCGCCGCGAGCACGGCTTCGAGGGCGACGAGGTTGCCGTGAACGTCGCTCAGGAGAGCGATACGGCTCACGCGGGCGGCGCCTCGCGCGCAGCGGCCTTCGCCTCCTCGATGGTGAAGCGGCCTTCGACGAGCGCCCGCCCGATGACCGCCGACGCGGCCCCCCACCGCGCGAGCGCCCGCACGTCGTCGAGCGAGCCGATGCCGCCACCCGTGTGGAAGCGAACGTGCGCGGCACTTGGCCCGAGCGCGTCGCGGATGCGCTCGAGAAGGTCGATCGCGGGTCCGCTGAGCGCTCCCTCCGATCCGAGGTCGATGACGTAGAGGTCGCGGACCCCTCGTTCCAGCGCGCGTCGCGCCGCCGCGAGGACGCCGCGCCCCCGCGCTATCTCCGCGAGCCGCGGCGTGCCGCCACGCGGCTCGAGCCAGCCCGATGTCGAAGCGTCCGGCGGGCGGCGCGCCTCGATCTCGACGATCGCGCCCGGGATCGCTCCGATATCACCGAGCAGGTCGTCATCGCCGAAGACGGCCGACGAGAAGAGGACGCCCGCGAACCCGGCGTCGAGCGCCTCGCGCGCGAGCGGCACGGACGAGATCCCGCCCGCCAGACGGGCCGGGACGCCAGACGACCGCGCGATCGACGCGAGCAGCGGCAGGTTCGCGTGGTCGCCCCGCTCGGCACCGTCGAGATCGACGAGGTGGAGCTCGTCGGCGCCGTCCGCGACGAAGCGCGCGGCCAGCTGGGACGGCGTCATGTCGATCACCGCGCCACGCGCGACCACCCGGGCGCGGCGCACGTCGATGGACGGGACGATCACCACGGCCGGCGCTTCATGTCCGCGGGGGTGCGCGGGTAGCGGTCCGGCGTCGCGCGCGTCTTGCGCAGGACCACGAGGTGGCGCCCCGGCAGCTCCGCGCCCAGCCCGAGCGACGCCGTGGGCACGACGGCGGCGATCTCGCCGCCGATGGCCGCGAGCGCCCGCTCCGCGGCGGGCAGCTCGGCGTCGATGCGACCCTTCCACGCGATGGCGTCCCCACCGACCTTGAGGAACGGGAGGAGCAGCTCCGCGCAGTGCGCGAGCGAGCCGAGCGCCCGCGCCGTGGCGACGTCGTGGCGCGCGCGCTGGCGCTGGTCGCGCACGACCTCCTCGGCACGGGCGTGGAGCACCTGCGCTTCGATGCCGAGCAGCCCGGCGAAGCTCTCGATCGCTCGTGCCTTTTTCCCGGTGGCCTCGACGCACGTGACCGCGAGCCCCGGCAGCGCGATGGCGAGCGCGAGGCCCGGGAACCCCGCGCCGCTGCCCACGTCGACGAGGCGCTCGTGACCCGTCCAGGACCGCGCCGCGTATGCCGTGAAGGAGTCGAGGAAATGCTTCAGGGCTATGGCGTCCGGATCCGTGATGGCGGTGAGGTTCACGCTGCGGTTGGTCTCGATGAGCGCGGCGGCGTAGGCGCCGCACTGCCCGATCTGCGCATCCGTCAGGTGCAGGCCGAGCTTGGCGGCCTGTCCGCCGAGCGCGGCGAACGGCGCGGTCGCGATGCTCACGCCTCCGATCCTAGTCATCGCGCTCGGCCTTCGGCCTCGCCGCCTCGACACCGCTCGTGGAACTCGCTCGCGCCGGCCAAGCCGGACGCTCGCTCGCACCTGTTCTTCCCGGTGCTCGCATCGATAGCGCTGGTGCTCGTGATGGCGCAGGCGGCTGCCGCGGCGAACGCCGCGGTCGCGATGCAGGGTGTCCGGTTCGTGCCCGCGTCCGTGACGGTGAGCGTGGGCGACAGCGTCACGTGGACGAACCAGGACGGGATCGCGCACTCGGCGCGGGCCGACAACGGCTCTTTCGACACGGGGCTCTTCACGACCGGATCGCGCTCGGTCTCGTTCGCGCAGGCGGGGACGTTCGGATACTTCTGCGCCGTGCATCCCTCGACCATGCGAGGGACGGTCACCGTCATGGCAGCGGCGACGCCGCCGCCCGCGACCGCTCGCCCGACCCCGCCGCCCACCGTGCGGCCGTCGCCACCGCCGCCGACGCTGATACCGAGCACGCTGACCGCGACGGCGCCGCCGCCGAGCGCCACCCCGACGGCGGCGGCCGCGCCCGCGAGCCCCTCACCGACCGAGACGCCCGTGGCCGTACAGATCTCGCCCACCGCGAGCCCGACGGCCGGTCCGACGGCGACCCCCGCTGGATCGTCACTGTCGGGTGAAGGGCCCTCGCCGCTCCTGGTGGCCGTTCTGGTCGCGGCCGCCGCGGCGCTGACAGGTGTCGGGATCCGGCTCATCCGCCGCTGATACCGGCCGGACGGGGCTGGCACGGAGGATGCGTTGCCGGTCGGCGAGATGAACGGGCTCGGATGGCTGGACGGGATCTTCGGAAGCGTGCGGTGCGCCAACTGCGGCGCGGCGTACGACCGGAGCGACGTCAACGTCGTGGGGAACCGGGACGAATACTGGTTCCTGCGCTGCGTCTGCCACACGTGCGGGACGCAGGGCGTGGGCGTGGTCTGGACGAAGGAGGTCGTCGTGCAGCCGGCGGCCGTCGACGACGGCGAGACCGTCCTCGGCGTGGACGACGTCTTGTCGGCACACGAGCTCTTGCGCGACTATGGTGGCGACGTGCACGGGCTATTCGCCGGAGGCCACCACGCGGGGCTGTAAGACTTCGCTGTACATCGCCGTCGTCGCCATGCCGCATGAGGAACCTCCTGCGCATGGCTCCTAGGCGCTGTAGCGCGGGCCATCGGCCCCGTTGACCTTCGCTCATTCGAGCGAGCAGCGCTTCGCGCATCTCCTGGACTTCTACCGCCTCCGCTGGGAGTACGAGCCGCACACCTACCCCGTGGCGTGGAGCCCCGACGGCGCGCCGACCGAGAGCTTCACGCCGGACTTCTGGCTGCCCGACCTGGGCCTCTACCTCGAGATCACGACCCTCCGGCAGCCGCTCGTCACCAGGAAGAACCGCAAGCTCCGCCGGTTCCGGGAGCTCTATCCCGAGAAGACGGTCATCCTCCTATACCGCGGCGATCTCGAGCGCCTGGGCGCCAAGTACAGCCGCCGAGCACCTCGGGCGCTCCCTCGCTTCCACGCCCTCGTGGGCTAGCGGACAATGGTCGCCTCCGTGACGACCCAGATCCAGAGCCCCAGATCGCCGACCGACGACATCGCCGAGGTGCTGCTGGACGCGCAGGCCATCGCCGGGAAGGTGGCGGAGCTCGGGGCGCGGATCACCGCCGACTACGCCGGGAAGGATCCGGTCCTGGTCAGCATCCTGAAGGGCGCGCTGCCGTTCCTCGCGGACCTCATGCGCCAGATCCCGATCCCGCTGTCGCTCGACTTCCTCGAGGTCTCCTCGTACGGGAACTCGACCGAGTCGAGCGGCGTCGTGCGCATCCTCAAGGACCTGGCGCACTCGATCAAGGACCGGCACGTCCTCGTCGTCGAGGACATCCTCGACACCGGCTTCACGCTCCGCTACGTGCTCGAGCACCTCGACCAGCAGAAGCCGGCGTCGGTGAAGCTCTGCACCCTGCTCGACAAACCGGCCCGGCGCATCGTGCCGATCACGGTCGACTACCGCGGCGTCGAGATCCCCGACCGCTTCGTGGTCGGATACGGCCTCGACTACAACGAGCGGTACCGGAATCTCCCGTTCATCGGAGTGCTCAAGCCCGAGGTGTACGGGCGCCCATAGGAGCGCGGAGGCCGAGGTGACCGCTCTCGCCGCTCGGATGGCCCTGCTCGTCATGGCCTTCGCCGCAGCGCTCCCGCCCGCGCCAGCCTCGGCCGCGCCGCTCGGCGCGCTCCCGCCGACGATCCGCGTGAACGTCGCCGGGCTCGGCACGGTCTCGGCCCGGATCGCCTCGACGGGAACGATCCGCGTGACCGGGCCCGATGGCGC
>MGON01000051.1:13863-14289 GCA_001795345.1 Chloroflexi bacterium RIFCSPLOWO2_02_FULL_71_16
GCCCGCGCAGCCGCGCGGAGTGGATCGAGCGCCGCCAGTGGATCCTCGGAGACGGCATGCCCCTCGTCGTCGCGTCCCGCCCCACGGTCCTCGTGCCGTTCGAGCTCGCGGCGATCGTGAAGCCGCTCGTCGACCCCATCGGCGACCCGCTGATCCGCTCCGACAGGATCGTGGCGCCGATCCACTACGAGGCCGAGTCCGGGCTGCTCTCGTACAACGGCCGGATCTTCCGGGGCAGGCTCGAGCTCCAGCTCGACGACGCGGGCGACATGATCGTCGTGAACGAGGTCTCGACGCGCGACTACCTCGCGTCCGTCGTCGGGTCCGAGATCCCGGTGAACTGGCACGCCGAGGCGCAGGCGGCTCAGGCGATCGCCGCGCGCACGTACCTGTTCACGCATCTCGGCCGCCGCAGCGCCTACGACA
>MGON01000051.1:14342-14628 GCA_001795345.1 Chloroflexi bacterium RIFCSPLOWO2_02_FULL_71_16
CCTCTACTCGGCCAACACCGGCGGCGTGACCGAGGACTCCGAGAACGTCTGGGGGAACCGCATCGCGTATCTGCGGAGCGTGCCGTCCCCGTGGGACGAGGCGGCCAACAACTCGTCGTGGGGCAAGACGAGCTGGGAGTGGAAGAAGGAGCTCACGCCGGCGCAGCTCGGGGCGTTCCTGCGGCAGCGCGGCATCAACGTGGGCCTGCCGGACCGGGTCGAGCTGCGGCAGGTGGCTTCGAGCGGACGCGTGCTGCAGGCCGCGGTCGTCGGCGACCGCGGCACG
>MGON01000051.1:14700-15642 GCA_001795345.1 Chloroflexi bacterium RIFCSPLOWO2_02_FULL_71_16
GCGGGTGGCGACACTGAGGGCGTCCACTACCTCGACGCGGCGCGCATCCGCACGCTCGAGGAGCTGGGCGCGGAGCGCGTGGCGATCGGATACAAGATCGAGCGCGGCGAGGACCGCGCGATCTACTCCGTCGAGGTGAACTCCTACATCTACGAGCTGCCTGGGCGCTTCGTCTTCCGCGGGCGCGGGTTCGGCCACGGCATCGGGATGTCCCAGTGGGGCATGCAGGGGATGGCCATGGCCGGCAAGTCCGCCGAGGAGATCCTCAAGCACTACTACGTCGGCATCGAGCTCACCGACATCGGCGGCGATTGAGGTGGCCGAGCGGGCCGCGGCGCGGCGCCACTTCGACTGGGAGGGCTGCTTCAACGCTCGCGACCTCGGCGGGCTCCCCGTCGCCTCGGGCGGCGCGACGCGTCATGGGGTCTTCGTGCGCGGCGACACGCTCTGCGACCTGACCGAGGACGGCCGCCGCTCGCTCCTGGACGACGGCGTCCGCACTATCGTCGACCTTCGCGGCGAGCAGGAGCTCGAGCGCAGGCCGAACCCCTTCGCGGAGATCGGCGGCGTCCTCTTCGTGCACCGCCCGCTGAACGACCCCGGGGTCACCGCGCGCATCTCGGCGATCGACGACCCGACGGAGCGCTACCGCCTGATGCTGGACGGCAACGGCGAGCGGATCGCGGCCATCTTCAAGATGTTCGCGACGTGTCCGCGCACGCTGCTCTTCCACTGCTTCGCCGGGCGCGACCGGACCGGGATCGTCGCGGCGATGCTGCTGCGGATCGCCGGCGTGCCCGACCGCGCCATCGTGGAGGACTTCGCGATCAGCGACGAGCGCCTGGCGCGCCGCTACGACGAGTGGAGCCAGGCGTGGTCAGAAGAGGACAAGGCACGGGTCGAACGGTCGATCGTGGAGGCCGAGGCCACGATCCGCGGGAC
>MGON01000051.1:15659-17134 GCA_001795345.1 Chloroflexi bacterium RIFCSPLOWO2_02_FULL_71_16
AGCGCTACGGCGGGGTGGAGGCCTACCTGACCACGAACGGGCTCGCCACGGCGGCCATCGATCGCCTGCGGGCCGACCTCATCGGCCCGGGCCGACCACCGGAGCAATGATCCGCGGCGCTCTGCTGACGGTCGCCGCCATCATCCTGGCCTGATCTCACAGAGCCGAGCCGTGCCGACGCAGTGCTAGAGCGGCAGCTGCGACTGCTGGCCGATGCGCTGCGGCGTGGGTCGCCCGCGCGTTCACGGTGGCCGCACCTGCCCTTTTCACCGCGACGGGCTCTATGGTCACATCGATCTCGCACCGCAAAGCGCGACAGAGCTTCGCAAGGCTGCGGTTGCTGATCCCGGCGTAGGTACCGCTCAGAAGCCGGATCACGTGAGACTTCGATGTACCCGCACGCCCGGCGAGCTGCTCGTAGCTCAGTCCCTGCCGAGTCCGTTCGCGCTCGAGCTGCTTCGCGACCTGAATGGCGAAGCGCGCGACGAGGTAGCGCTCGGACGGCCGATCCTTGCGTTCGCGCTGCTCCTCGAGGCCACTCTCGATATCAGATCTTTCGCTCATCAGTTCCTCCGCCCGAGAGGTGATCGGCGCGCGGCGGGCCGCTTGCCGGGCCCGCGGAATAGACATGACAGGGTGCGGTCTCAAATATGGTACCCCAAGTGGCTGCCATCGGGTCGCGGCGATGACAACGCTCTCTAGTAGCCGATCCGCGGACGGTCCGGATCGACGCGGATGACGATCGCGTCGCTGCCGTAGCGCGACGCGAGCGCGCGAAGGAGTGGCTCGCTGAGACGATCCATCGTGATGACGGTGGCGTGAGCTGCGCGATCTCCGCGCGGGAGAAGCCTTCATGCAGACGAAGCACCAGTGCGGCCGCCTGCTCCGGTGGGATCGCCCGCAGCGCGCGGCGGACGAGGTCGGCGTCAGCATCGAATGGCGCGCGCTCGTCACGCTCCCTGCCCGAGAACTGAAGGAATGCGAAGCGACGCCGCCGGCGGAGGTGGTCGACCGCCAGGTTCGTCGCGATCCGGTAGAGCCACGGGCGCAGCTCCGTCTCGGCAGGCACCCGTCCCGCGCGCGCGGCCCGCTCGAAGGTCTCGTGCATCAGGTCCTCCGCGGTCGCCGGATCTCGCGACAGCCGCCGCAGGTAACGGAGGAGCGCAGGAGCGTGGAGCGTGTAGACGCGCTCCCAGTCCACCGCCCGCTCGCCCGTTGCTGCCTGTGCGGCGATCGTGGTCTCCGTCCTGGCTCCTGACATCTACAACGAATGACGGAGGGGAACGGCCAGAGGTGCGGGTAGATCCCTCGGTACACGGAACCATTTCGGCGGCCACGCATATATAGGGCGTGGACATTGGCGCACGATCGCAAGGTGGGGCGCCTGATCCGACCGCGCCGCCGTACGGACAGGTGCCGCAGGGTCGCGCTGTGTCGCCCCTCGCGCGCTCGATCGCGTGGACCGTCGTGGCCGT
>MGON01000052.1:0-250 GCA_001795345.1 Chloroflexi bacterium RIFCSPLOWO2_02_FULL_71_16
CGACTTCACGGAGGCGAGTTTCAGCCTCCGATCTGAACTGACGCCGGTTTTAAGGGATTAGCTCCTGCTCGCGCAGTTGCGACCCGCTGTGACCGGCGATTGTAGCGTGCGTGTAGCCCCAGGCATAAGGGCCACGCGGACTTGACGTCATCCCCACCTTCCTCCGAGTTTCTCTCGGCAGTCCCGCCTGAGGGATACAACAGGCGGCGAGGGTTGCGCTCGTTGCGGGACTTAACCCAACATCTCACGA
>MGON01000052.1:291-9273 GCA_001795345.1 Chloroflexi bacterium RIFCSPLOWO2_02_FULL_71_16
TCTCACGACACGAGCTGACGACGGCCGTGCAACACCATTGCAGGCTCCCTTGCGGGTCCCTCACCTTTCGGCTCGGTACCACCTGCATGTCAAGTCTGGGTAAGGTTCTTCGCGTACCATCGAATTGAACCGCACGCTCCGCTGCTTGTGCGGGCCCCCGTCAATTCCTTTGAGTTTTAACCTTGCGGTCGTACTCCCCAGGCGGGTCACTTAATGCGTTAGCTACGGCACTGCCGGGGTCGATACCGACAACACCTAGTGACCATCGTTTACGGCTAGGACTAACGGGGTATCTAATCCCGGTCGCTCCCCTAGCTTTCGCACCTGAGCGTCAAGAGCGGGCCAGCAGATCGCTTTCGCCACTGGTGTTCCTTCCGGTATCTACGCATTTTACCGCTACACCGGAAATTCCATCTGCCTCTCCCGCCTTCGAGCTCCGGAGTTTCCAAGGGCCTCCCTGGGTTGGGCCCAGGGCTTTCACCTTGGACTTCCGAAGCCGCCTGCGTGCGCTTTACGCCCAGTGATTCCGGACAACGCTCGCAACCTACGTATTACCGCGGCTGCTGGCACGTAGTTAGCCGTTGCTTATTCCTGAGGTACCGTCAGGTTTCTTCCCTCAGAAAAGAGGTTTACGACCCGAAGGCCTTCATCCCTCACGCGGCGTTGCTGTGTCAGGGTTTCCCCCATTGCACAAGATCCCTAACTGCTGCCTCCCGTAGGAGTCTGGGCCGTGTCTCAGTCCCAGTCTGGCTGGCCATCCTCTCAGACCAGCTACGGATCGTAGCCTTGGTAGGCCATTACCCCACCAACAAGCTGATCCGCCGCAGGCCCCTCCCAAAGCGTCTTGCGACTTTGATCACCGGAATGAACCGATGGTCACATGCGGTATTAGCTCTCCTTTCGGAGAGTTGTCCCCCACTTCGGGGCAGGTCACCTACGTGTTACTCAGCCGTTCGCCACTAGCCCTCAGCCTTGCGGCTTTGGGCCCGTTCGACTTGCATGTTTTATGCACGCCGCCAGCGTTCGTCCTGAGCCAGGATCAAACTCTCCGACTAAATAAGACCGTCCTTGCGGACGGTCCTCACTAGCTGAGTTCGATCGCGCTCTTCTCACTAAATTTCGACGAGGTCCGCGCATTCGCGCGTTCCTGCCACTTTTCAACTGTTAAGGATCGTTGCCCCGGCGACCTCCCTATGGAACTGGCCAGCGGGCTGTGACGCGGACGTACATCGTACCTCTTTGGTGCGCTCCCGCGCAATGCTGGGCCTCTTTCAATGCGCTCCCGCGCACTGCTGGACAGCGAGACAGGCCGGACCCGCCGGCTCCGCTAGAGCGCCCGGCGTCCTTCCAAGGCCCGGCTCACGGTGACCTCATCTGCGTATTCCAGATCGCCGCCCATCGGGAGGCCCCGCGCCAGGCGGGTGATACGTGCGCCACTTCCTGATAGCAGCTGCGCGATGTACATGGCGGTGGCCTCGCCCTCGAGGTTCGGGTTGGTGGCCAGGATGAGCTCCTCGATGCCGCTGCCCCGCGCCCGCGTGGCCAGCTCGGCGATGCGTAGGTCGTCCGGCCGCACGCCGTTGACGGGCGAGATCGCCCCGTGGAGGACGTGGTAGACGCCCTTGAACTGGCCGGTGCGCTCGATGGCAAGGACGTCCAGCGGCTCCTCGACGACGCACACGACGCGCTGGTCGCGCTCGTCGCTCGAGCACAGCTCGCACGGGTCCGACTCCGCGATGTTGAAGCAGACGGAGCAGTAGCGAAGGTCGGTCTTCACCGAGCGGACCGCGGCGGCCAGGAGCTCCGCGTCGTTGCCGCTGCCGCGGAGGATGTGGTACGCGAGCCGCTGCGCGGTCTTGGGGCCGACCCCCGGCAGCTTCGACAGCTCATCGATCAGGCGAGCGAGCGGGCGCGCGAGAGCGGACGGCACTAGGGGAGCTGGAGGCCTCCCGTGATGCCGCCGAGCTTCGACGACGCCAGCTCCTTCGAGCGCGTGAGCGCGTCGCGCGTCGCGGCGAGCACGAGGTCCTGAAGCGTCTCGACGTCGGACGGGTCGACGGCCTCCGGCGCGATGCGGACGCTGCGGATCTCCTGCGTGCCGGTCATCACGACCGTGACCGCGCCGCCGCCGGCCGTTCCCTCGACGGTCTCCTCCGCGAGCTGCGCCTGCGCGCGCTCCATCCCTGCCTGCATCTCCTTCGCGAGCCGCTGCAGATCGCGCAGATCCTTCACGCTCTCACGCCTCTATCGCTCCGCTTCCCGATCCGCTTCGCTGGGGCGATGGGCGCTTCGAAGCGGTGCATCACTCGACCTCCAATATGCGCTCAGGCCTTCTGAACGTCTCCAGGGCGGCTCTCAGCATTGGGTCTTCGGTCGCGGGAGGTGCAGTCTCGGGCGCGATCTGGCGAACGCACTTCACCCGCACCGCGGTGCCAAGGACGCTCGAGAGATCCTGCTCGAGCTCGGGACGGTCGCGCTCCTGCCACCGGCTGCGCGCGAAGTCGTCCGCGAAGCCGACGACGATGGTCGCCCCCTCGACCGCGAGCGGCTCCGCAGTCATGAGCTGCGAGGCCTTCGAGACGCTCCGGTCGCCGATGCGCTCTACGACCGCGCTCCAGGCGCTGCGGACGGCATCGAGGTCCACGGCGCTCGTGCCGCCCGCCTCGGGTCGCGACGTTGCCTGGGATCGGGGACGCTCTCGCGCTTCGGGCGCTCGCGCGGGCGCCGGCCGGATCGGCGTCGGCTGGACCGGGGGTGCCGCTCCCTCGGCCCGAGACCGCGCGCGCCCCTCGACCTCGCGACCCGGGCTCGCTCCCGGTGCCCTTGCCGATGACGGAGGCGCGGGCTCCGCCTTCTCGGGAGCGGCGGTGAGCTCGAGGACGGCGAGCTCGAGCGGGAGCGGCGTGCCCTCGCCGGTGCGCAGCTGCTGCTCCGCCTCGACGAGGCGCTTCGCGACCCGCGCGAGGCGCTCGTGGGTGAAGCGTGCGGCCTGCTCGCGCACCCTCGCGGCGGCGTCCTCCGGCATGGTCTCGGGCGGCTTGCCGGTCGCGCGGACGAGGACGAGCGCGCGCACGTGCTCGATGGCGCGGCGCGCGAAGAGGTGGAGGTCGCGGCCCTCGTCCAACAGCTGCCCGACGAGCGCGACGGCGCCGCTGCCGTCGTCCTTCGCGAACGCGTCGAACAGTGAGGCGATCTCCTCCCAGTCCGCGGTGCCGAGCAGGTCGGTGACGTCGGCCACGGTCACGGAGCGGTCCTCGGAGAACGACGCGAGCTGGTCGAGGATGCTCTCGGCGTCGCGCAGCGAGCCCTGGGCATGGCGTGCGATCGCCTCGAGAGCCCGCGGCTCGGCCCGCAGTCCCTCGCTCGCGGCGATCTTCTCGAGGTGCGCGGTCATGTCCTTGTGCGGTATGCGGCGGAGGTCGAAGCGCTGGGTCCGCGAGACGATCGTGGCCGGGATGCGCTGCGACTCCGTCGTGGCGAGGACGAAGATCGCGTGCGCGGGCGGCTCCTCGAGCGTCTTGAGCAGCGCGTTGAACGCCTCGGAGGTGAGCTGATGGGCCTCGTCGATCACGTAGACCTTGTACTGGCCTTCCGACGGCGTGAAGCGGACCTTCTCCCGCAGGTCGCGCATCTCGTCGATGCCGCGGTTGCTCGCGGCGTCGATCTCGATGAGGTCGAGGAAGCGGCCCTCGCGGATGGAGACGCAGGCGGGGCAGGTGTCGCAGGGCTCGCCGTCGGCGGCCTTCGGGCAGTTGACGGCCTTCGCGATCAGGCGCGCGATCGTCGTCTTGCCGATGCCGCGCGGGCCGGCGAGGAGGTACGCGTGGGCAACCTGTCCGGAGGCGATGGCGTTGCGGAGGGTCCGGATGACGTGCTGCTGGCCCACGACCTCCGCGAACCGCTGGGGGCGCCAGCGCCGGTAGAGGGCAGTCTTTTCAGGCACGTTGTGAGGATAGGACCTGGAGATCCGTCCGAACTAGCACGTGAGGCATGGTGCGGAAGGAAAACGCGAGCTCGAAGCGAGCGAGGATGTGCGAAGGAGACGCGAGCGCCGAAGGCGCGAGCGACAAGCGTCTTGGCCGTGCACCCTCCGTCGAACGGACCATCACGGTCTCACCCGCGTCGTCGGCTCGGACCAGGTCGCCCTGCGGCACCCAGCGAACTCCGCTTACCGCTGCTTCCTTCCGGATCTGACGGGGTTCACGGCCCGCTGCTGCACAGGACCCGGCCTTCAACGCCTCCGTGCGCGAGCAGGATCCGCGACGGCCGGCCTCGGGAGGGGATTCAGTCCCGCATGAAGCGGATCTCGGGTACAGGGGACCGCTAGCCCCCCACCTAGCACAGCCAAGACCATGGTACATAGCGGATCTAGGTCCTGGCTTCGATAGAGGTCCGTCACTCGGAGTCGCGCTTCCGTAGCGTCTTGGCCGCTGGAGCGCGGCGAAGCCGCGATCCAGCGGAGAGGGTGGGATCCGATCCCATGAGGCTTTCAGCCGCTGACCTTCCGGGTCAGCGCCCTAGGCCGCGGCGGAGAGGGTGGGATTCGAACCCACGGGGCTTTCACCCACTGACTTTCCAGGTCAGCGCCCTAGGCCACTAGGCGACCTCTCCCAAACGGGAGGATATGTCCGGAGCCGAGCTCGGCTGGCGGAGAGGGTGGGATTCGAACCCACGAGGCTTGCGCCTACCGCTTTTCGAGAGCGGCACCTTCAACCACTCGGACACCTCTCCACACCCAAGTTTAGCTGCTGAGCTCCCACGTCACGACGCTCGCGGGCCCTTCTGTCGCGTGCGGAACAGTCTCATCCGGCTCCGGCTGTCAGACTTCCAGCGTGCGCCTGCACTACGCCTGGGTCGTCGTCGCGGTCATGTTCGCGTCGCTGCTGACGGCGCAGGCAGTGCGGGCGACGCCGGGGCTCATCATCCTGCCGCTCGAGAGCGAGTTCGGATGGGACCGCGCGAGCATCTCGCTCGCCGTCGCGCTCAGCCTCATCGCGTTCGGTCTCGGCGGACCGCTGGGCGGCGGCCTGGTCGATCGGTTCGGCCCTCGGAAGGTGCTCCTGGGGGGCATCGGGCTGATCGCCGGCGGCATCTGGGCCCTCCTGCAGATCCAGGAGCTATGGCACTTCTACGTGATCTGGGGCCTCGCCATCGGCCTGGGGACCGGGGCGGCCGGCCAGGTCGTGAGCGCGGCGGTCGCGCACCGCTGGTTCCGCAAGCACCAGGGCATGGTGGTGGGCCTCTTCGGCGCGGCCGTGTCCGCGGGCCAGCTCGTCTTCATCCCGGCGATGGCAGCGATCCTCGTCGTCGACGGATGGCGCTCGGCCATGTCGGTCATCGCGGTCGCGACGGCCATCGTGCTGCTCCCGGTCCTCCTCTTCATGCGCGACCGCCCGGAGGACGTCGGCCTCCGCCCGTTCGGAGAGACCGCGGCGTCGATGTCGCGCGAGCGGGCGCTCGACGCGAAGGGCACGCCGCTGCGGACCGCCCTCCGCACCATGGACTTCTGGCTCCTGGCCGGCTCCTTCTTCGTGTGCGGCTACACCTCGAACGGTCTCATCGGTACGCACCTCATCCCGCACGCGGTCGAGCACGGCTTCACCGAGGTGGTCGCGGCAGGAGCGATCGCGCTCCTCGGGTCGCTGAACATCGTGGGAACGCTCGCGTCGGGCTGGCTCACCGACCGCTACGACCCGCGGAAGCTGCTCGCGATGTACTACGGCTTCCGCGCGCTCTCGCTCCTCGCGCTCCCGTTCGTGTACGAGATGCAGGGGCTCGTGATCTTCGCCGTCGTCTACGGCCTCGACTGGATCGCGACGGTCCCGCCCACGGTGAGCCTGACGGCATCAAGGTTCGGCCGCGCGTCGCTCGGCACCCTCTACGGCTGGATCTGGTTCTCGCACATGGTCGGAGCAGCCTTGGCCGCGTACGCCGGAGGGTTCTTCCGCGTGCTCCTCGGCGACTACCACCTCATGTTCGTGTCGGCGGCGATCATGGGCTTCATCGCCGTCGCGCTGGCCCTGCGCATTTCGCCGCCGCGGACCGCGCCGGTGACGCTGCCCGCGGAGCCCGCCCCGGCCTAGACCGCGACCGTCTCCCTCTCCATCTCGGGCGAGTACTTCCCCATCCGCGCGGCCGACGTCAGCTTCGCGCGGTGGTGGTAGGCCCGCTGCGCGGCGGCGACGTTCTCCTTCTTGCCCGCCCAGGCCTTCTGCGGCGCCGCCTGGAGGCCGCGGCCGTAGGAGTAGCTGAGCTGCCACGGCACGCCACCGATCTCCATCGCGCGACGATTGATCGCGTCGAGGTTGACCGTGGCCTCCTGATCGGACTGCCCGCCGGAGAGGAAAACGATGCCCGGAACGGCCGCCGGGACCGCCTGCCGGAAGCAGTGGAGCGTGTATCGCGCGACGTCCTGCGCGGTCGCGCGACCCTTCGCCTCGCTGCCGGAAAGGACCATGTTCGGCTTGAGCAGCATCTCCTCGAGCACGACGCGCGCGCCCGCGAGCTCCCGGAAGACCGCGTGTAGCGTGACAAGAGTCACGTCGTAGCACGTGTCGATGGAGTGGTCGCCGTCCATGAGGACCTCGGGCTCGACGATGGGAACGATCCCCGCCTCCTGGCTGAGCGCGGCGTACCGCGCGAGCGCGTGCGCGTTCGCCTCGATGCACCCCCGCGTGGGGATGGTGGCGCTGGCAGCGCTGCTCGAACCCGGAGCGATCTTGATCACCGCGCGCCATTTACTGAAGGTGGCGCCGAGCTTCTTGTACTCCGCGAAACGCTCGCGCAACCCATCGAGCCCTTCGGTGACCGTCTCGCCGGGCCGGTTCGCGAGCGGCTTCGCGCCGAGGTCGACCTTGATGCCTGGATGAACGCCCTGATCCTGGAGGACCTTCACCATTGGCGTGCCATCGGCCGCCTTCTGGCGGATCGTCTCGTCGTACAGGATCACGCCGCTGACGTACTCGGCCGCTCCCGGCGTCCGGAAGAGCAGCTCGCGGTAGTCGCGGCGGTTCGTCTCGGTGCTCTCGACGCCGATCGCGTCGAAGCGCTTCTTGATGGTGCCGGAGCTCTCGTCGGCCGCGAGGATGCCCTTGCCCGGCGCGACGAGCTCACGCGCGACCTTGTTCAGAGCCTGTTCATCCACTGGAGCACCTCCACCTGGTCATGCCGATCGTAGCTAACCCTCGGCCTCGGCCGGGCCGCGCCGCGCCGCGAAGAACTCCGCGAGCATCCGCTCGACCTCCGCACGGCGCGCGCCGAGCCGCCATCTGGGCCGGTGCAGCGCCCGCGGATCGTCGAAGAGCTCGACCGTCGAGCGCACCGCCCCCGTCTTCTCCTCCGGCGCGGCGAAGACGACCAGCGGGATCCGCGCCAGGATCGCCGCGCCAGCGCACATGGCGCACGGCTCGATGGTGACGTAGAGCGCGCAGTCGCCCAGGCGCCAGCGTCCGAGCGCGCGGGCCGCGTCGCGCAGCGCCAGGACCTCCGCGTGCGCAGTAGGGTCGCGGTCGGCCTCCCGCCGGTTGCGGCCCCGGCCGACGACCGCGCCGCCGCGCACCACCACGCAGCCGACGGGAACGTCGCCGGCGCTCGCGGCGGCGCGAGCCTCCGCGATCGCCTCGTCCATGAAGCGCTCGTCGTCGCCGACGCGGGGCAGGGTCGCCGCGTCCGCATAGGGCTGCGCCGGGCCCCGAGCCTCCACGCCTAGATCCCGAGGTAGCGCGACTCGACGTCCGGCTCGGCGGCGAGCGCGGCGGGCGTGCCAGAGAAGACGACGGTCCCCTTGTTCATGACGTAGATGCGCTGGCCGACCGCCGTCGCGAGCGCGAGGTTCTGCTCGACCAGGAGCAGCGAGAGCCCGCTCTCGCGCAGCCGCAGCAGCGCCTCGCGGATCTCGTCGACGAGCTTCGGCGCCAGGCCCTCGGAGGGCTCGTCGAGCAGGAGGACCTCCGGATCGCGCATGAGCGCGCGGCCGATCGCGAGCATCTGCTGCTCGCCCCCGGAGAGCTGGTCGCCGAGGCTGTCCAGCCGGCGCGCCAGGCCGGGGAACAGCTCGAGCACCCGGGCCAGGTCCCAGCCACCGCCGCTTCGCGCCGTGAGCGTGAGGTTCTCGCGCACCGTGAGGTCCCCGAACACGCGCCGGCCCTGCGGCACGAGCGCGATGCCGGCCCGAGCGATCACGTGCGGCGCGCAGCCGGTCACGTCGCGGCCGAGAACGCGCACCCGGCCTCGCCGCGGCCGGATGAAGCCGACGATCGCCGAGATCGTCGTCGTCTTTCCGGCGCCGTTGCGGCCGAGGAGCGTGACGGCCTCGCCGCGCGCCACCTCGAGGTCGACGCCCTGCAGGACGTGGCTGTTCCCGTAGTACGCGTGGACATCGCGGACCTCGAGCGCCGGAGCCGGGGGGTCCTCGGGGGGCGGAGCCCCCCGGTAGCTCGTCATGCCTCGAGCACCCGCCCCAGGTAGACCTCGTTCACGAGGCGGTCGCCCCGCACCTCGTCCGGCCGCCCGTCGGCGATGACCTTCCCCTCGTGCAGCACGGTGATCCGGTCGGCGATGCGGAAGACCACGTCCATGTCGTGCTCGACGATGAGCAGAGTGAGTGAGCGGTCGAGGTCGGCGATGAGCTTCGTGATCGCGGCCGTCTCGGCCGGCGACATCCCGGCCGTCGGCTCGTCGAGCAGTAGGACCTTGGGCCGCTGCGCCAGCGCCAGCGCGAGCTCCAGCTGCCGGCGCTCGCCGTGCGAGAGCGCGTTCGCCGCCGCGGCCTCGCGCCCCTCGAGGCCGACGCGGGCGAGCACGGCGTCCGCCTGGGCTCGCTCCGAGGCGCCGCCGGCGCGCGTCAGCCGGTACGGTCCGGGGCGCGCCGCGAGCGCGAGCGCGACGTTCTCGCGCGCGGGCAGCCGGTCGAAGAGCTCGTTCCGCTGGTACATCCGCGCGAGACCGAGGCGCGCGAGGTCGGAAGTGCCGACGCCGGTGACG
>MGON01000053.1:0-1513 GCA_001795345.1 Chloroflexi bacterium RIFCSPLOWO2_02_FULL_71_16
GGCGAAGCCGAGGTCCTCGACCGGGCGAGCGTCGCGCTCGCGAGCGCGCGGGGCGAGCTGCGGACGGCGCAGGCGCAGCTGCAGCAGCGGGTGGACGGCCTCCTCCGCTCCTCCGCCCTCGCGAAGTACCTCCAGGAGGCCATCGTCACGCAGCGCGGCGGGCGCTACGTCGTCCCGATCCGCGCGGAGAACGTCGGCGCGGTGAAGGGCATCGTCCACGACCGCTCGGCCAGCGGAGCGACGGTCTTCGTCGAGCCACTCGAGATCCTCGACGCGAACAACCGCGTCCGGGAGGCCGAGCTGGCCGAGCGCGCGGAGGTGGAGCGGGTCCTCGACGAGCTCTCGCGGCGCGTCGAGGCCGCCGCCGAGGACCACGAGACGACCCTGGCGGCGCTCGCGGCGCTCGACCTCATCATCGCGCGCGCGCTGTTCGCGGAGACCTTCGAGTGCGCACGGCCGCGGCTCAATGCCGAAGGCGTGCTCGACCTGATCCAGGCGCGCCACCCGCTGCTCGTCGCGCAGGTCGCGCGGCGCGAGGGCGCCGCCGGCCCAGGACCCGGCGCGGTGGTCCCGATCGACGTCAAGCTCGGGGGCGAGATGCTCACGCTCGTCGTGACCGGCCCGAACACCGGCGGCAAGACGGTGACCCTGCGGACGATCGGGCTGCTGACGCTCATGGCCGCGTGCGGCCTGCAGGTGCCCGCGGCGCGGGGGAGCGCGCTGCCCGTGGTGCGCCGCGTGTTCGCCGACATCGGCGACGAGCAGTCGATCCAGCAGTCGCTCTCGACCTTCTCCTCCCACCTGCGCAACATCGTCCGCACGCTGTCCGACGCGGAGCCCGGCGACCTCGCGCTCCTCGACGAGGTCGGCGCGGGGACGGACCCGGACGAGGGCGCGGCCCTCGCGATGGCCGTCCTCGAGACGCTGCTCGAGCGGGGCGTGCTCGTCGCCGCGACCACCCACTACCCGGAGCTGAAGGCCTTCGCGCTGAACACGCCGCGCGTGCAGAACGCCAGCGTCGAGTTCGATCCGGTCACGCTCCGCCCCACGTACCGCGTCCATCTCGGGCTCCCGGGCGCGTCGAACGCGTTCGCCATCGCCTCGCGCCTCGGCCTGGACGGCGGCGTGCTGGAGCGGGCGGGGACCCACCTCTCCGAGCTGCACCGGTCGCTCGAGCGCACGCTGCGCGAGGCCGAGCGCGCCCGCACCGATCTCGCGGAGCGCCTGGAGGCCGCGCGCGTCGCGGCGGCCGGCGCCGAGGACGAGCTCACGCGCTCGCGGCGCCAGGCGGACGGTATCCGCGACGAAGCGCGCGAGCAGCTGCGGCGGGCACGCTCGGAGGCCGAGGAGGTCCTGCTGCAGGCGCGGCGAGCCTTCCGCCAGGCCGAGGAAGCGCGCGACCGCGCGTCCCGGCGTGACGTCGTCGAGGATGCCCGGGCCGCGCTGGCCGCGGCCGAGGCGGCGCGCGAGCGCATCGCGCCCGCGCCGGCACCCCCTGCGCGCACCGCTCCGA
>MGON01000053.1:1551-25501 GCA_001795345.1 Chloroflexi bacterium RIFCSPLOWO2_02_FULL_71_16
GCCCCTGCAGCTCGACCTGCGCGGCGCCCGGGCCGAGGAGGCGCTCGCGGTCCTCGACCGCTACCTGAACGACGCGGCGGTGGCCGGATACGAGCGCGTGCGCATCGTCCATGGCAAGGGGACGGGCGCGCTCCGCGCGGCGGTGCGCACCACCCTCGCTGCGCATCCCCTGGTGCGCGATGTGGCCGCGGCGTCGCGCTCGGAGGGTGGCGAGGGCGCGACGATCGTCACGCTGTGACGGCCGGCGGGCCCAGGCGCAGCGCGATCCTGCGATCCGGGCGCGGCTGGAACTAGGTCAGCGCGGCGTTGGCGACGGAGATGGCGACGGCGTCGGCGAAAAGGTGATCGGCGGCAGCGGCACGGACGGCGTGGGGAACGGATCGCTCGACCCGCGCGGGGTCCTAGTGGGCCGCGGCGTCCGGGTCGGAGCGGGTGTGGCCGACGGGGTGGGGGTCGGGCTCGGCGTCGGCGACGGAGTTGGGCAGGGCTCCTCGCCCACGAGGTTCCACGTGTATCGCCCGTACGAGCGGCCGCCGGCCTTCGCCTGGTCGATCCAGAGCTGCGTGTACGGCTGCCAGACCGGCTGGCCGATCTCGCGGATGCGCATGCCGACGCTGGTCGATCCGTCCTCCTTGGGGCAGCCCGGGACGTACCAGTCGTCGACGGTCCGGGGCTCGGTGCCCTTGAGGAACAGCTCGGTGCTCGCGAAGGGCGACAGGCCGGAGGGCCGCATCCCGGAGCCGTATCCGCCGAAGGCGCCCGGGGCGAGGACGACGCTCGCGCTGACGACGTTGGCCGGCCGTTCCCAGTCCGCCGGCTCGACGTCCGCGAGGATCTCCTTCATGTAGTCGCGCCAGAGCACTCCGGGGCCCATGGCGCTCGAGAAGTCGCGGCTGCTCATGAGGTCGCCGTTGCTGTTGCCCATCCAGATGCCCGTCACGAGCTGCGGGACGAAGCCGACGGAGTAGACGTCCTTCAGGTTGTCCGTCGTTCCCGTCTTCAGCGCCGCCGGCCGTCCGATGGTCGTCCAGTTGCCGAAGATGTAGCTGCGGTCGGGGCGGGTCGTGTCCTTCAGGATGTCGGTCATGATGTAGGCGATACCGGGATCGAGGACGCGGCGCTGCTCGTAGTCCTTGTGCTCCCAGACCACCCGTCCGTTGGGATCCTCGACCTTCAGCACGTACGTCGGCGCGACGCGCACGCCCATGTTCGCGAGCACGCCGAAGGCGCTCGCCATGTCGACGAGCTTCACTTCCTTCGCGCCGAGCGTAAGCGAGAGCCCGATCTTAGAGGGGTCGATCTCGCTGGTGATGCCCATCTCGTTCGCGGTCTTGATGACGTCTTCGACCCCCGAGTACTGGTGCAGGAACTTCACGGCGGGCACGTTCCGCGATTCGCGGATGGCCTGGCGCATCGAGACCGGCCCGTGGTACTGGAGGTCGGCGTTCTCGGGGCAGTACACGCAGTTCCGGAACGTGCCTGTGTCCTTGCCCCCGAAGTCGGTGCGGGCGTCGACGACGACCGTCGCCGCCGTCGCGCCCTTCTTCAGCGCGGTGAGGTAGTTGAAGACCTTGAAGGCCGACCCCGGCTGGCGCTCGCCGAGGCCGGCCACGTCGAATTCACCCTGGACCTTCGGGTCCTCCCTGTTGTAGTAGTCGACCGAGCCGACGTAGGCCAGGACCTCGCCCGTGCGGGGATCGATCGAGACCAGGCCCGCGTTCCAGACGTTCCTGTTGTGGAGCGCGTCGACGCGGGTCCGCACGTGGGTCTCGGCCGCCTTCTGCTTGGCCAGGTCGAGCGTCGTCGTGACCCTGAAGCCACCGCGCGTGACGGCGGACTCGTCGCCGCCGAGGATGCGCGTGAGCTGGTCGCGCACCTGGAAGACGAAGTGCGGCGCCGTGATGGTCGTGACCTGCGGTCCAACGACGGTGATCGCCTCGGCCTCGGCCGCCTCTCTCTCCTCCTCGGTGATGGCCTCGGTCGCGACCATCTGCGTGAGCACCGCGGAGCGGCGTTGTTCGGCGCGCTCGAGGTTCTCGGACTTGGAGGGGTCGAGCACCGAGGGCGACTGCGGGAGCCCCGCGAGGAGGGCCGCCTCGGCGGTCGTGAGCTGGTGCAGGTCGCTCTTGCCGAAGTACGTCTGCGATGCGGCCTTCACGCCATAGGCCTGGTTCCCGTAGTAGATTTGGTTGAAGTAGAGCTCGAGGATCTCCCGCTTCGAGTAAGTGCGGGTGACCTGGATCGCCAGGATGGCCTCGCGGATCTTCCGCTGGAGGCTGTACTCGCTGCCGATGATCCGCTGCTTCACGAGCTGCTGGGTGATGGTGGAGGCACCGCCCTGACCGACCGGATGGTCCGTGAGGTCGGCGTAGGCGGCGCGCGCGATGCCGAGGACGTCGACCCCGGGGGTCGTCCAGAAGCTCTTGTCCTCGATGGCCAGGGTCGCCTCGATGAGGATCTCCGGGACGTCATCGAGGGTCACGATCTCGCGCCGCTCGACCTCGAACTGGTAGAGGAGCTCGGCGCCCGTGCGGTCGTAGACCTTCGTCGACAGGGCCAGGGGGTCCTTCGCCAGATCCTGCGGTGACGGCAGGTCGGCCGTGAGGGAGGCGAGCACCATCACGCCACCGACCAGGGGCACGGCGGCGAGCGCGATGAGGAGGGCGATCAGGACCGGCGGTACGACGGCCAGACCCCGCCGAACAGGGCTGCCATTGGGCTTCCGCCGCAGCGTCCGGTACGGTCCGCGCCGAAGCGCGTGATCGCGGTGGTTACGGCTGATGGTCATAGTCTAGGGCCCATGCCTGCCCGGCCTAACGCCGAAGAGCTCGAAGAGTTCCTCACGCGCGCGGTCGCCCAGGTCGTCGTCCGTGAGGAGCTCGAGCGGCTGCTGCGGTCAGGCGAGCGCCGGCTTCGGGTCAAGCAGGGGTTCGACCCGACGACCAAGAACCTTCACATCGGCCACGCGGTCGGACTCCGCAAGCTCAAGAAGCTGGCCGAGTGGGGCCACGAGATCGTCCTCATCGTCGGTGACTGGACGACGCAGATCGGCGACCCGACGGACCGCGATCTGGCGCGGCCCACGAAGTCGCGCGACGAGGTCATGGAGAACGCTCGGACGTACCTCGACCAGTTCCACCTCATCGTTCCACGCACCGGCACGCGAACGGTCCTCCAGGACGAGTGGTTCGGGCGCTTCGGCCTGCGCGACGTGATCGAGCTGACGTCCCGCTTCACCGTTCAGCAGATGCTGGCCCGCGAGGAGTTCCGGAAGCGCCAGACGGCCGGTACCCCGATCCCGATCAAGGATCTGCTGTACCCGCTCCTCCAGGCGTACGACTCGATCGCCATCCAGGCCGAGGTCGAGTTCGGCGGCACGGACCAGCTGTTCAACATCCTCGCGGGACGCGAGCTGCAGGAGATGCTCGGTCAGCCGCCGCAGCAGATGATGCTCGTCCACCTGCTCGAGGGACTCGACGGGGAGAAGATGAGCAAGTCGAAGCCGGCGACCGCCGTCTGGCTCACCGACGCGCCGAACGAGATGTTCGGCAAGGTGATGGCCATCAAGGACGAGTCGATGCCGCACTGGTTCGAGTGGGCCACCGAGATGCCGATGACGGAGGTCAGCGCCACCCTGGACGCGCTCGCGCGCGGCGAGCTCCACAAGCGTGATGCGAAGGAGCGGCTCGCCCGCCGGATCGTGACGGAGCTGCACTCCGAGGCCGCGGCGGAAGATGCGGCCGCCGCCTTCCGTCGGCAGTTCACCGACCGCGAGGCGCCGGCCGAGGTCCCCGAGCGGACGCTCTCGCGCGACGGCGAAGCCGCCATCGGCATCGTGGACCTGCTCGTGCGGATCGGTCTCGCGTCCAGCAAGTCCGACGCGCGGCGCAAGGTCGAGCAGCGCGGCGTGCGCGTGGACAGCGTGGTCGCGGACGGGTCGACGACGGTCCCGACCAGCGGGACGCAGCTGATCCAGGTCGGGCCGCGGAACTTCCGGCGCATCCGCTGGAGCTAGCCGGCCGGGACGCGCGGGGGACGCCGTGACCAGAGCCATCATCGCGGTCGTCCCGTTCGGCACGCGGACCCGGGGCGAAGGGTCGCCCGGAGGCACCCGGCACGGCGCCTGGGCGCGCCAGCTCGCGCGCCGGCTTGTCGAGCGCTTCGCCCAGGAGACCGCGGTGGAGCTGCGCCCGGTCTTCCTCGTCGCGATGCCCGGAGCCGGCGAGGAAGGACGCGCCGCGCCTTCGGCCGAAGCCGAGCCGGGCTACCTCATCTTCGGATCGGCGCCCGACCCGAAGCTGGCGGCCGAGTACGGCCGCTCGCTCGAGGCGGCCTTCGCTCTCACCGGGACGTATGAGGAGTCGGACGGGGAGCGCCGTCTCGCCGTCACCCTCGTCGACGTCGCCCGCGCGGAGGCAGCCGCCACGAGCGAGCAGTCCATCGGGCCGGGCGAGCTGCACCTCGCCGAAGGGCGGCTCGCGGCCTGGCTGGCGGACGCCCTGGCTCTCGATACGAACGTCGATCTGCGGACCCCGGTAGCCGCGAACGAGAGGGCCTACGGCGCGCTCCTCGAGGGCATGGACGCCGAGGTCGACGTCACGCTGCTGCGCGCCGGCGACCTGGAGGCGGCTCGTGCCGCCCTCGCGGACGCGGCGGCCTCCTACGCGGATGCGATCCGGGCCGACCCCGCGTCAAGCGTCGTGGAGGACCGCATCCTCGTGATGGGAGCGACCGCGATCGAGCGCGACGAGCAGGCCATCGTCCTGGGCGCGCTCGAGGCACTCACCGAGACGCGGCCGGGCTCCTGGCGCGCGCACTACATGCTCGGCGAGGTCCGGCGCACCTCGGGCGACACCGCCGGGGCGGTCGTCGCGTTCGAGCATGCCGACGCCGTCCAGCCGCTTCGCGACCAGGACGCGCTCCTGCTCGCGCGGCTCCACGTCGCGACCGGCGCGCCCGCGACCGCCGTCTCGAGGCTGGCGCGGCTCATCCGACGCAGCGAGGACGCCGAGGTCGTCGCGAGCGCCCGGCGGCTGCGCCTCAGCCTTCAGCGCCCCGACCTAGAGAAGGTCCTCGAGGAGGCGGGGCAGGCCGCGGTGGACGGCGACCCCGCACGGGCCGCGGCGGCCGACGCCGGCTTCGCGCAGGTGCTGGCCGTCGAGCCGGACATCTGGGAGGCGCACTTCGGCCGGGGTCTCCTGGCGCTCCAGCGGGGCGACGCGGCGGCCGCGCGGTCGGCGTTCGAGCGGGCGCGCGCCCTCAACCCCGCGAGCGGGGCGCTCATGCCCGGGCTGGACGCCGCGCGGGACTAGCGCGTGGCGGCGGTCTCGTCGCCGGCCGCCTCGTGCTCGGCGATCACCTTCTGAGCGACGTGCGAGGGGCACTCCTCGTAGCCCAGCAGCGCCTGCGAGAACGTGCCCCGGCCCCCGGTCATCGAGCGCAGATCCGTGGCGTAGCGGAACGTCTCCGCGAGCGGGACGTGCGCACGGATGCGGCGGAGCCCCGCACCGCCGTCGTCCATCCCGAGGACGCGGCCGCGGCGCGAGTTGAGGTCGGCGAGCACGTCGCCCATGTGGTCCTCGGGGACCAGCACCTCGAGGTCCGCGATCGGCTCGAGCAGGTATGGCTGCGCCTCCTTCACGCAGCTCTGCAGCGCCAGGGAGCCCGCGATCTTGAAGCTCATCTCGCTCGAGTCGACCGTGTGGTACGAGCCGTCGTACAGCGTGGCCTTGAAGTCCGAGAGCGGATACCCCGCGATGACGCCCTTGTCCGCCGCCTCGCGGATGCCCTTCTCCACGGCGGGGAAGTAGTTCTTTGGCACGGATCCGCCGGTCACCCGCGTCGCGAACTCGACGCCGGACCCCGGCGTCAGCGGCTCGATCTCGACCCAGACGTCGCCGAACTGGCCGTGGCCGCCGGTCTGGCGCTTGTAGCGGCCCTGCGCGGAGGCCTTGGCCCGGATCGACTCGCGGTACGGGACGCGCGGCGTGCGCGTCTCGACGGCGACGCCGAACTTGTCCTTCAGCTTGTGGACCGCGACGTCGGTGCTCGACTCGCCGATCCCCGAGAGGATCGTCTCGTGCGTCGCATCGTCGCGCCGCACGTGGAGCGTGGGGTCCTCCTCCACGAGACGGTGAAGCGCCGCCCCGAGCTTGTCGAGGTCCTGCTTGCTGGACGGCTCGATGGCCAGGCTGAACGAGGCCTGGGGGAAGTCGATGGGCGGGTAGAGGATGGGGGCGTCCTTGTCGCAGAGCGTCGAGCCGGTGGTCGATGCCGCGAGCTTCGGGATGGCGCAGATGTCGCCCGCGCCGACGCTGTCCGTGAGCTCCTGCTCCTTGCCGCGAAGGAAGAAGATCTGACCCACGCGCTCGGCCTCCCGCGCGGTCGCGTCGTAGATCGGTCCGTTGCCGCGGAGCACGCCCGAATACACGCGGACGTAGGACAGCTTGCCGACGAACGGGTCCGCGAGCGTCTTGAAGACGAAGGCCGAGAGCTTCTCGTCCTGCGACGGCTTGCGGGCGATCTCGTCGCCCGAAGGCGTCTTGCCGACGGCCGCGCCGCCCTCAAGGGGCGACGGAAGCATCTCGACGATGGTGTGGAGCAGCGCGGCGAAGCCGACCTTGCGGGAGCTGCTCGTCGCGATGACCGGCACGACCTGGCCCTCGCGCACCGCGGCGTGAAGCGCGTCGCGCAGCTCCTCGTACGAGAGCTCCTGGCCTTCCAGATAGCGCGTGAGGAGATCCTCCTTCGTCTCGACGATCGCCTCGACGAGCTGGCGCCGGTACTCGCCCACGCGCTCGCGCTCGCGCTCCGGCATCTCCGTGATGGGGTCCTTGGGCCCGCGGAGGACGGTGCCGTGCAGGAGATCGACCGTGCCCTCGAGCTCCTGATGGGTGCCGATCGGCGTGTGCAGAGGAACGACGCGGATGCCGTACGCGTCGCGCAGCTGCTTCAGCACGCCGTCGTAGTCCGCGTTCTCCCGGTCGAGCCGCCCGACGACCACGACCAGCGGCTTCTTCTGCCGCTCCAGGTCCTGCCACACGAGCTGTGTGCCGACCTGTATCCCAGCCGAGCCGTCGATGGCCACCAGCGCGCTGTCCGCGACCCTCAGGGCGGCCTTCTGGTCGCCCGCGAAGTCGGCGAAGCCCGGCGTGTCGAGGAAGTTGATCTTCGTTCCCTCGTGCGAGAGGGCCGCGATGGCGACGTTGATGGTGATGTGGCGCTTCTGCTCCTCGGGGTCGGTGTCCAGGATGCTCGTCCCGTCGTCGACCTTGCCGAGACGCGTCGTCGTGCCCGCCACGTGTAGGAGCGTCTCGATCAGGGTCGTCTTGCCGGATCCGCCGTGCCCTACGACGGCGACGTTGCGGATCTTCTCGGGAGCGATCAGGGCCATTCTTCTCCTCGCGTCCTCGCGGCGTCCTCGCGCTCGTCGAGCCTCGCTTCGCGGCGGCTCGCCTGCGCCGCCTCGCTCCGCTCGATCACTTGTTGACTCGCTCAGACCGGCGAAGCCGGATCCTCGCTCGCCCTATCTACCCGTAGTATTCGCTCCTGTGAGCGGCCACTCAAAATGGTCCCAGATCAAGCGCCAAAAGGGCGTCGCCGACATCAAGCGCGGCAACCAGTTCACCAAGATGGCGCGCGAGATCATGGTCGCGGCCAAGGAGGGCGGGCCCAGCCCCGAGGCCAACTTCCGGCTCCGCCTCGCGATCGACCGCGCTCGCGGCGTGAACATGCCGAAGGACAGCATTCAGCGGGCGATCGAGCGCGCGACCGGCGGGGGAGAGGGCACGCAGCTGGAGAGCGTCGTCTACGAGGGTTACGGCCCCGGCGGCGTCTCGCTGATGGTCGAGGCGACGACCGACAACCGCAACCGCACCGCCCCCGAGATCCGCGCCGCATTCGGCAGGCACGGAGGAAAGCTCGCCGAGAGCGGCTCGGTCCAGTGGCTGTTCGAGCAGAAGGGCGTGATCGAGATCGACGCCGACGGCGAGGCGGCCGAGGAGGTCTCGCTGGTCGCCATCGACGCCGGCGCGGAGGACGTGCAGACCGACGAGGGGCTCGTCACCGTGTACACGGCGCCGAAGGACTTCGAGCGCGTGAAGCGCGGCATCGAGGCGGCCGGCATCAAGACGGCCTCGGCGGAGCTCTCGATGCGGCCGACCTCCACGGTGCGGGTCGGGCAAGACGCGGCCCAGACGCTCCTGCGCCTCGTCGAGGCGCTCGAGGATCTCGACGACGTGCACAAGGTCCACGCGAACTTCGACATCCCGGAAGACGTCCTCCAGACGGCGTCGGTGTGACGGGCGTCGAGACCGGTCGGCCTGTCCGCGGGATCATCCTCGGCATCGACCCGGGTACCACGGGGATGGGCTTCGCGCTCCTCGATCCGGCGCGTGAGCCACCCACCGTGGTCGACCGCGGGCTCATCCCGACGCCGAAGAACGGCTCCGCCGGCGAGCGCCTCGCCTCCATCGCCGACGCGATCGACCGGCTCATAGCGGCCCACCGGCCGGTCGCGATGGCCGTGGAGCGCCTCTACTTCAACCGGAATGCGCGCACGGCGATGCGCGTCGCCGAGGCCCGCGGGATCGCGCTGGTGTGCGCCGCGCGCGCCGGCCTGGAGATAGCCGAGTACACGCCGCAGGAGGTCAAGCTCGCGGTGACCGGCTCCGGCGGTGCCGACAAGGGGCAGGTCCAGCGGATGCTCCAGCTCGTCCTCGCCCTCGACGCCGCCATCGGCCAGGACAACGTCTCCGACGCAGTGGCCATCGCTCTCACGCACGCGCACCGCGCGGACTTCGCCGCGGCCGTCGCTCGCACCCAGTGATCGCGCAGATCCGCGGGACCATCGTGGCGCGCGGCCCGGACCATGTGGTCGTCGACGTGGGCGGAGTGGGCTACAAGGTGTTCGTCCCGCGCCAGCCCGAGGCGAGCGAGGCCACCCTGCACACGCACCACGTGGTGCGGGAGGACGGCCAGTTCCTCTACGGCTTCGGGTCGCGCGAGGAGCTCGCGCTCTTCGAGCTGCTCACGTCAGTGAGCGGCGTCGGACCGCGCGCCGCTCTGGCGCTCCTGTCGGTCTCGCGCGCGCCCGATCTCGCCGCGGCGATCGCGTCGGGCGACGTGGGCGCGATCGCCCGCGCGCCCGGGGTCGGCAAGAAGACCGCGGAGCGGCTCATCGTCGACCTCCGGACGAAGGTCGCCGGCGCGGTCGGGGACGGTGGCCTTCCCACGACCGCGCCCATCGAGGACGAGGCTGTCGCCGCGCTCCTGGCGCTGGGTTACACCCCGGCCGAGGCCGCGTCCGCGCTGCGCGGCGTGCCTTCCGCGAAGGCCGCGACGACGGAGCAGCGAGTGCGCGCGGCCCTCCGAAGGTCGGCCGCGGTGATATAGTTATGCGTGGCGCGGGCCCGGCCCGCGCCGTTCGGGCGCTCTGAGAGTGGGTCGACCCCACTTTTTTTGTCGCCTGAAATGGGTCGAGCGAGGATCCGGCTTTGCCGGTCCGAAGCGAGTCCCGAAGTGATCGAGCGGAGCGAGGCGGCGCAGGCGGGCCGATGCGAAAGCGAGGCCCGACAAGCGCGATGAGAAGGAGGGCGGTATGAACCGGGATCTCGTGACCGGGCTCGCACAGCTCTCCGCCGAGAAGGGCCTCCCGAAGGAGGTCGTCAGCGACATCATCGGCCGGGCCATCAAGCGCGCCTACGGCGACGAGGAGCACATCGACGTCAAGGTCGACGTGCAGACCGGCGCCTTCAAGATCTACCTGCTGAAGACGGTCGTCGAGAAGGTCGAGGACCCCAGGATCCAGCTGCAGCTCGACTCGGCCAAGAAGCTGAAGCCGGACGCCCAGCTGGGCGACGTGATCCCGATGGAGGAGTCGGCCGCCGCCCTCGGACGGATCGGCGCGCAGACCGCCAAGCAGATGATCCAGCAGTTCTTGCGCGAGGCGGAGCGCGAGCAGGTCTATGCCGAATACGCCGACCGCGAGGGCGACATCATCAACGGCGTCATCGACCACTTCGAGGCCGGGTCGGCGATCATGGACCTCGGCAAGGCCAAGGCGATCCTTCCCCGGTCCGAGCAGGCGCCGCACGAGCGGTACTTCGTCGGCCAGCACCGCAAGGTGCTCGTTCTCGAGGTGCGCCGCTCGATCCACGGTCCGCAGATCATCGTGAGCCGCGCGCACAAGGGACTGGTGAAGCGGCTGTTCGAGCTCGAGGTGCCGGAGATCTACCACGGGCAGGTCGAGGTGATGGGCATCGCCCGCGAGCCCGGCTCGCGCACCAAGATCGCGGTCCGGTCGCGCCAGGCGGGTCTCGACCCGGTGGGCGCTTGCGTCGGCCAGCGCGGGCTCCGCGTGCAGGCGATCTCGAACGAGCTGGGCGGCGAGCGGCTCGAGGTCGTGCAGTACGACGAGGGCTCCGAGAAGTTCGTGGCGAGCGCGCTCTCGCCCGCGCCGGTCGTGAGGGTGGACTGCGTCGCGGAGGAGAAGACGGCGTACGTGGTCGTCCCGGACCGGTACCTCTCGCTCGCCATCGGCAAGGAGGGCCAGAACGCCCGCCTCGCCGCGAAGCTGACCGGCTGGCGGATCGACATCCGCAGCGAGTCCGAGGTCGCGGCCGAGAGCGAGCCGGAGCCCGAGCCTGAGGCGGAGCTGGCCGAGGCCGTGCCCGCCGAACCGGAGGACGAGAACCTCATCCGCGAGGAGCTCGTCGTCGAGGCGGAGGCGGAGTCGGCCCTGGCCGACGAGACCGCGCTCGAGGATGAGGACCGCGCCCTGCTCGGCGGGAAGAAGAGGAAGGATCGCCGGTAAGGCTCGCCGTCCGCTGCCGCAGCGGACGTGCGTCGCATGCCGGACGGAGCGGGCCAAGCGAGAGCTCGTCCGGGTGGTCCGGGCGGCTGGGACCGGCGAGCTGACGGTGGACCTCCGCGGCAAGGCGTCGGGACGGGGCGCGTACCTGTGCGCCGACCCGGCTTGCCTCGAGCGCGGGCTGACACAGGGCTCGGTCGCCCGTGCGCTGGCCACGGAGGTCGACGAGGCCACACGCGCACGTCTGCTCGAGGACCTGCAGCGAGCCGCGACAGATCGGCCTAGGGTCGAGCGAGGGTCCGGCTCCGCCGGCCCGAGCGAGTCCAGAAGCAGCGGAGCGCCCTCGCCGGAGAGGCGAGGGAAGAACGGGGCTAGAACGAGCTGATGCCAAAGGCAAGACCGCGTCGCATCCCGCCGATGCGCGGACCGCGCCCGAGACGGCGGCCGGACCGCGGATCGACGCCGCCCCAGCAGGTGCAGGCGCCCGCGCCCGTCGCCGTCCTCGTCCCCGAGGGCCGCGGCGTGGTGACGCTGCCGCGCACCATCCAGGTGGGGGAGCTCGCGAAGCTGTTCGAGCTCTCGGTCGTCGACGTCATCCGGGCGCTCGTGAACCTGGGCCTGATGGTGACGATCAACCAGACCATCGACTACGACACGGCGGCCCTCGTCGCTGGTGAGCTGGGCATCGAGGTCGCGCCCGAGGAAGAGGCGGCGGAGGAGCCCGAGGCCACGGCCGAGGAGACCTCGGCGGCGGCACGCCCGGTCCTGTGGACCGACGACGATCCGGCCCGCCTGAAGCCGCGCGCGCCGGTCGTCACGATCCTCGGGCACGTCGACCACGGGAAGACGAGCCTGCTCGACGCGATCCGCCAGACCAACATCACCTCACGCGAGGCTGGCGGGATCACGCAGCACATCGGCGCCTACCAGATCGAGCACCACGGCCGTCGCATCACGTGGATCGACACGCCCGGCCACGAGGCCTTCACCGCGATGCGCGCCCGCGGCGCGTCGGTGACCGACATCGCCGTGCTCGTCGTCGCCGCCGACGACGGGGTCCAGCCGCAGACGGTCGAGGCCATCTCGCACGTCCGCGCGGCCGGCGTCCCGATGGTCGTGGCCCTCAACAAGATCGACAAGTCCGACGCCGACCCCGAGCGCGTGAAGGGTCAGCTCGCCGAGCAGAACGTCACCGTCGAGGATTACGGCGGCGACGTCCCGCTCGTCCCGGTCTCCGCCCGCACGAAGCAGGGCCTCGACGACCTCCTCGACGTGATCGGGCTCGTGGCCGACCTCAAGGACCTCCGCGCGGACCCGGAGCGTCCGGCCATCGGCCGCGTCGTCGAGGCGCATCTCGAGCGCGGACGCGGCCCGGTCGCGACGGTGCTCGTGCAGACCGGCACCCTGGCGCGGGGCGACATCGTCGTCGCGGGCACCAGCTTCGGCCGGGTGCGGGCGATGGTGGACGACCGCGGCAAGACGGTGAACCGCGCCGAGCCCTCCCGGCCCGTCGAGATCCTCGGCCTGCCCGACGTGCCCGAGGCCGGTGACATCGTGCGCGCCGTCCCCGACGAGAAGACGGCCAAGGCGCTCGTCGAGGAGGAGCAGCGGCGCCGCGCCGCCGGCGCGGCCGGAGAGCGTCCCGCGACGCTCGACGAGATGTTCGCGCAGGTGAAGGAAGGCAAGGCCAAGGAGCTCCGCGTCGTGCTGAAGGCCGACGTGCAGGGGTCGCTCGAGGCGATCCGCTCCTCGCTCGCGAAGCTGCCGCAGGACGAGGTCGCGCTGAACATCATCCACGCCGCCGTGGGCGACGTGAGCGAGTCGGACGCGAACCTGGCCGGCACGTCGAGCGCCGTGATCCTCGCGTTCAGCAACAAGGTCGACGTCGCCGCGAAGCGCGCCGCCGAGCAGCTCGGTGTCGACCTCCGCCAGTACAAGGTCATCTACGAGCTCATCGAGGACGTCCAGAAGGCGCTGGTGGGCCTCCTCGAGCCGGAGATGGTCGAGCAGGTGCTCGGGCACGCCGAGGTCCGCCAGACCTTCACCGCGGGCAAGACGACGATCGCCGGCTCCGCGGTCCTGGACGGCGTCATGCGCCGCGGGGTCCAGGCGCGCGTCATGCGCGGCGGCAGCCCGGTCCACGACGGGCGGATCGGCTCGCTGAAGCGCTTCAAGGACGACGCCCGCGAGGTCACGGCCGGCCTCGAGTGCGGCATCACGCTCGAGAGCTTCAACGAGGTCGCCGTCGGCGACATCATCGAGGCCTACGTCATCACGGCCCGTCCGCGGACGGCATGAGATGCCGTACAAGCGGACCGACCGCGTCAGCGCCCTGCTCCAGCGCGTGCTCGCGCAGCTGATCAGCGAGGAGCTGCGCGACCCCCGGATCCCGTTCGCGACGGTCACCGCGGTCGACGTCACCGCCGACCTCCGCACCGCCCGCGTCCACGTGAGCTTCCTCGGGGACGAGGAGGCGGGCCGCGAGGCCATGCGCGCGCTCGAGGGCGCGAAGCCGTACCTGCGGCACGAGATCGGCGAGCGGACCGATCTTCGGTCCGTCCCCGCCCTCGTGTTCGTGGAGGACCGCTCCGCCGAGCGCGCGGCGCGGATCTCGGCACTGCTGCGGCAAGCAGGTTCGAGCGAGGATCCGGCTCCGCCGGGCCGAGCGAGTCCACCGGTGATCGAGCGGAGCGAGGCGGCGCAGGCCGGCCGAGGCGAAGCGAGGCCGGACGAGCGCGACAAGCAGGCATGAGGGAGGTCGTCGACGCCCTGAGCCAGGCGCGGCGGATCGCCGTCGTGTCCCATCGCGACCCCGATGGCGACACCATCGGCTCGGCGGTCGCGCTCGGTCTGGCGCTCGAGTCGCTGGGCAAGATCGTGACGCTCCACTGCGCGGACCCGGTCCCGAGGACGTTCGCCTTCCTCCCGAGCGCTGCGCGCATCCGCCAGGACGCGCCCGGCGCGGACCCCGATCTCGTCGTCACCGTCGACCTCGGCGACGGCGCGCGGGCGAAGCTGGCTCTCGGCGCGGCGGCGCCCGTCGTGAACATCGACCATCACGCCTCGAACACGCGCTTCGGCAGCGTCAACTGGGTCGACGCGACGAGCGCCGCCACCGGCGAGATGGTGGCGCGCGTGGTCGATGCCCTTGGCGTGCCCTGGACGAGCGAGATGGCCACGGCGACGCTGCTCGCGCTCATGACCGACACGGGGTCCTTCCAGTTCCCCAACACCGACCCGCGCGTGCTGGAGCTCGCCGCCCGCTGCATCGCGCGCGGCGCCGACCTCCCCGCCATCACCTACAACGTCTTCCGTAGCCGCCGGGCCGAGGCCATGAAGCTCTGGGGCAGCGCGTTCGCGCGCCTGGAGCAAGAGGAGGACGGGCAGCTCGTCTGGACCTGGATCGACCGCGCCGATCTGGAGCGGGCCGGCGGTCGGGAAGAGGACGTGGCGGGGCTGGTCGAGCAGGTCGCGCGGAGCACCGGCATGCGGGTGGCGTTGCTGTTCAACGCGATGGTCGACGGCGAGGTGAAGCTCTCGTGCCGCACCGTGCCCTTCGCGCCGATGGTCGACGCGGCCGCGCTCATGGGAGCGTTCGGCGGTGGAGGGCATTCGCGCGCCGCGGGCGCGATCGTGAAGGGGCCGCTCGAGGACGTGCGCGCGCGCGTGCTCGAGGCCGCGCGCCAGGCGCTCCGGACCGCACGTGCCGCCAGCGCCGCCTGAGCCAGGGGTCCCGCCGAAGCAGCTCGAGGCGAACTGGCCCGGCGGTGTCCTGGCCGTCGACAAGCCCGCCGGATGGACCTCCTTCGATGTCGTCGCCGTCGTCCGGAGGGCCGTCGCCGTCCGGCGGGTCGGCCACGGCGGCACGCTCGATCCGCTCGCGACCGGGGTCCTGCCGATCCTCATGGGTCCGGCCACGCGCTTCGTCGACCGGCTGCACAGCGGCGCCAAGGTGTACGCCGCTCTCGTTCGGTTCGGGACCGAGACGACCACGGACGACGCGGAGGGCACGGTCCGGGTCGCCGCGCCACCGCCGGACCTGGACGAAGCGGCGATCGACCGGGCCCTCCTGCCCTTCCGTGGCGTCATCCAGCAGGTCCCGCCGGCCCGCTCCGCGCTGAAGGTCGGGGGTCGCCGTGCCTACGCGCTCGACCGGGCAGGGGAGGAGGTGATCCTCGGGGCGCGCCCGGTGCGCGTCGATCGGCTGGACGTCGCGTCCTGGCGCTCGCCGTCGCTGCGGCTCCTGGTGGTGTGCGGCTCCGGGACGTACGTGCGGTCGCTGGCACGCGACATCGGCCGGGCGCTCGGGTCCGCCGCTCACCTGGGAGGCCTGCGCCGGCTGGCCGTCGGCGCGCTGGATGCAGGGGAAGCGACGACGGTCGAGGAGGTCCGCACGATCGGACGCGGCCTCCTCGATCGGCTGCGCCCCGCGGACGACAGGCTTCTGGCCCTCGACGCGAGGTACCTGTCGGAGCCCGCGGAGCGGATCCTCGGTCCGTGGGAGGTCGCGTGAGGACGGGACGGCTGATGGCGATCGCGCGGGCTGCTCGTCCCTGGCTCGCGCTGTCCCTCGACGCGAAGGTGGTCGGAGCCGTCGCGACCCTGAACTGGGTCCTGCTGTTCGACAGGCATCGGGTCGTCCAGATCACCGCCGACGCGCCGCTCTGGCAGCTCTTCCCGGGGCTCTGGGGAGCGGCGTGGCTGCTCGCCTGCGGGCTCCTGGCGGTCTCGTATCCGATACGCGACCACGCGCTGGGTGAGCGGTTCCTGACGCGCGACCGGGTCATGCACCTCGCCGGCATCGTCTTCGTGTTCGTGATCGTCCCCGCGATCGCCATGATCGTGCTCCGCGCCACCGGCAAGCCGTACACGTTCGTGCACGACGGCGCGATCATGATCGAGGAGGCCGCCCGCAAGCTGCTCCTCGGCATGGACCCCTATGTCGCGGACTACCTCGACACGCCGCTCTTCTACTGGCCGATGATCAACAACCCGGCCCTCTACCACCTCACCTACTTCCCGCTGCCGTTCCTGCTCACGCTGCCCTTCGTCGCGGTCTTCGACCGGGTCGGCATGTTCTGGGACGAGCGGCTCCTCTACGTCCCCGCGTACCTCGCGAGCCTCGCGGTCCTCCCGGCGCTCATCCCGCCCGGACCGCGCGCGGCGGCCAGGCGGCTCGCGCTCGTCGCGCTGGTCGGGCTCAACCCGCAGCTCTTCCCGTTCGTCGCCGAGGGCAAGAACGACGCGTTCGTCCTGTTCTTCATCTTCACCGGGCTCGCGCTCCTGCAGCGGGAGCACCGCACGCTCGGAACGCTCGCCATCACGGTGGCCGCCGCCTCGAAGCTGCACGCCGGCGTGCTGCTGCCGTTCGTCGCGGTCTACCTCCTGCGCCGCGACGGCGTGCACAGCGTGGGAGGAGCGGCGCGCGCCCTTTGGCGCTACGGCTGGCCGAGCGCGGTGCTACTGCTCGCGACCTTTGGCCCGTTCCTGGCGAACGACCTGCGCGCGTTCTATGACGACGTGGTCGCGTACAACGCCGGCGGCGCGGCGTGGTCGTACCCGATCTCAGGCATGGGCTTCGCGGCCATCCTGCTCGGGCTCGGGGTGATCCAGTACGCGCAGCAGGACTTCCCGTTCTGGATCCTCCAGGCCGCGGCGTCCGTGCCGCTGGCGATCGTCGCGCTGCGCGCGCTGTGGGTGCGGCCGACGCTGCCTACGCTCCTGGGCGGATACGCGGTCACGTTGCTCGGGTTCCTGTTCTTCGCCCGCTACTTCCACGGCAACTACCTGGGGTTCATCACCGCGGTCGCGTCGCCCGCGCTCTTCCTCGTGCCGCTGCGGATCCAGCTCGGACGGCTCCGCGCGCCCGAGCCGGCCTTTGCCCCGGCGCCCGCTGCGGCGCTCGGTGCCAGAGCGCTGGTGGCCGAGACGGGCGTCCTGGACGCGGGCACGGCCGGGCCGGAGGCATCGCTGCCCGGCGACTAGGGACTCCCTAGGCTCAGGGCGTGGGCACGGCTCGGGGCTTCGACGGTTGGCCGGCCGGACCGCTGCACCTCGCGATCGGGGTGTTCGACGGCGTCCACCTCGGCCACCAGGAGCTCATCCGGCGTCTCGCGCGTGGCGCTCGAGCGAGCGGGGCGCAGGCGCTCGCGGCGACCTTCGATCCGCTCCCCATCCAGGTGCTCGCGCCGGGCGCGCCGCCATCAGGGCTGTCCGACGCGACCGAGCGCGCCGAGCTGCTCCGGCGGGCGGGCGCGGACGCCGTCGTGCTCTTCCCGTTCGACGACGCGTTCGCGGCCATCGCCGCGCCGGATTTCGCCGCGCGCGTCCGAGCCGCGGGCGACGTCAGGCGGATCGTGGTCGGAGATGACTTCCGCTTCGGTCGGGACCGCGAGGGCGACGTCGCGCTCTTGCGCGAGCTCGGGCGCGCACAGGGCTTCGACGTCGAAGTCGTCGCGCCCGTCGAGATGGGCGGCTCGGTCGTGAGCTCGACCCGGGTGCGGAACCTCCTGCTCGCGGGCGAGATCGACGAGGCCACGACGATCCTCGGGCGCCCCTACGCCGTCCCGGGTAGGATCGTGCACGGGGACAAGCGCGGGCGGGCGCTCGGCTATCCGACCATCAACGTCGCGACCCCGCACGAGCGCCTCCTGCCGCGCGACGGCATCTACGCGACATGGGTGACGATCGCGGATGACCGTCATCCGGCGGCGACGAGCCTCGGCCGGCGACCGACGTTCGGGGGCGGCGAGCGAGTGCTCGAATCCTTCCTCATCGACTGGAGCGGCGACGTGTACGGCGAGGATGCCGCGACCGCGTTCGTGCGGCGCCTGCGCGACGAGCTCAGGTTCGCCACGGCGGAGGAGCTGGTGCGTCAGATCGCCGACGACGTCGCGCAGGCGCGCTCGGCCCTGCTCGGCTAACATGATCATGACAACAAAGGACAGAAAACGAGAAAGGACGACGGGTGCCGCTCCGACCAAAGGGCGAAGTGATCGCCGACTTCCGGCAGCACGAGAAGGACACAGGCTCTCCGGAGGTGCAGATCGCGGTCCTCACCGAACGCATCAAGCACCTGACCGAGCACCTGCGCGAGGCGAAGCACGACAGTGCCAGCCGGCGTGGGCTGCTTCAGATGGTCGGCCAGCGACGGCGCCTGCTCGCTTACCTCCACAGGAAGAGCCCCGAGAGATACCAAGAGGTCATCGGGCGGCTCGGCCTGCGCCGGTGAGCTAGCAGACCATCGGGACCCGGGAGACCCGGGTCCTCATCGCTTCCGGGGCGCACCTGCAAGACCACACATGCCGATCTTCACCAGCGAGACCACGATCAACGGGAAGCCGCTCGTCTTCGAGACCGGCCGCTTCGCGGAGCAGGCCGGCGGCGCCGTGACCGTCCGCTACGGGGACACGGTCGTGTTCGCCGCAGCGACCGTGTCGCCCACGGTGCGCCCGGGCATCGACTTCTTTCCGCTCACCGTCGACTTCGAGGAGCGTCTCTACGCAGCGGGCAAGATCCCCGGCTCCTTCCCGCGCCGTGAGGGCCGCCCGTCGGAAGAGGCCGTCCTCACGATGCGCCTCACCGACCGTTCCATCCGGCCGCTCTTCCCGAAGGGCTTCCGCAACGACATCCAGATCATCGTCTACGCGTTCTCCGCGGACCAGGAGAACGACCCCGACGTGCTCGCCGTCAACGCCGCGTCCGCCGCCCTGAGCATCTCCGGAGCGCCGTTCGACGGTCCCGTGGGCTGCGTCCGCGTCGGGACCGTGGACGGCAAGCTCGCGCTGAACCCGACGATCTCGGAGATGAAGCAAAGCGACCTCGACCTCGTCGTGGCCGGCACCAAGGACGCGATCCTCATGGTCGAGGCGGGCGCGAACGAGGTGACCGAGGAGACGATCCTCGAGGCGCTGGCGCTCGCGCAGACGGGCATCGCGGCTGCCGTCGCCGCGCAGGCGGAGCTCGCGCGCTCCGCCGCGAAGCCGATCATCCAGTGGGTACCGGAAGCGGTCGACGAAGAGAAGACGAGGAAGATCGGCGAGTTCCTCCGTGACCGGATCCGAGCGAAGGTCCGGCACCCGAACAAGCAGGAGCGCGAGGCCGGTCTCGACGAGGTGAAGCGCGAAGCCAAGGCGGCGCTCGCGCCGGCCGAGGGCGAGATCACCGAGACCGAGGTCTCCATGGCGTTCGACCAGTTCCTCAAGAAGGAGGTCCGGCGGGCGATCATCGAGGAAGGCATCCGGCCGGACGGGCGCGGGCTCGCGGAGCTACGCACGCTCGAGGCGTCCGTCGGCGTCCTTCCCCGTACCCACGGATCGGGTCTCTTCCGCCGCGGCCAGACGCAGGTGCTATCGATCGCCACGCTGGGGCCCACCGGCGACGAGCAGATCATCGACACGCTCTCGCCGGTCGACTCGAAGCGTTACATGCACCACTACAACTTCCCGCCGTTCTCCGTCGGCGAGACCCGTCCGCTCCGCGGCGCCAGCCGCCGGGACATCGGGCACGGCGCCCTCGCCGAGCGCGCCCTGCTCCCGGTCGTCCCCTCGAAGGAGGAGTTCCCCTACACGATCCGCGTGGTCAGCGAGGTCCTGAGCTCGAACGGCTCGACGTCGATGGCCTCGGTCTGCGGCTCGAGCCTCTCGCTCATGGACGCGGGCGTGCCCGTCAAGGCCATGATCGGCGGCGTAGCCATGGGTCTGGTCGTCGACGGCGACCGGCATGCGATCCTCACCGACATCCAGGGCATGGAAGACGCCCTCGGGGACATGGACTTCAAGGTGGCCGGCTCGGAGCGGGGGATCACCGCGCTCCAGATGGACATCAAGGTCAAGGGCCTGACCCTCGAGCTCATGCGCGAGGCGCTGGCGCAGGCTCGCGAAGGCCGCATGAAGATCCTCGAGGCGATGCGCCAGGCGATCGTGTCCCCGCGCCAGGAGCTCAGCCGGTGGGCGCCCCGTATCGAGACGATCAAGATCCACCCCGACAAGATCCGCGAGGTCATCGGCCCCGGCGGCAAGATGATCCGCGCGATCCAGTCGGAGTCCGAGTCGAACATCGAGGTCGAGGACGACGGGACCATCCGCATCACCGGGGCGAAGGCCGAGGGGCGCGAGAAGGCCATCCGGATGATCCAGGGCCTCACGAAGGAGCCCGAGGTCGGCGAGGTGTACGACGGCAAGGTCACGCGGATCATGTCCATCGGCGCGTTCGTCGAATACCTCCCCGGCAAGGAAGGTCTCGTCCGCGTCTCCGAGCTGTCCGGTGACCGCGTGCACCGCGTCGAGGACGTGGTGAAGGTCGGCGACCAGGTCAAGGTCAAGGTGGCCGAGGTCGACCGCCAGGGCCGCGTGAACCTCTCGATGCGCAGCGTCGCGGAGGAGGGGAGCGAGGCCTACGAGCAGCGCCAGCGAGCCGAGCGCGAGCGGTACCGCGAGCGCGAGGGCCCGCGTGGCGACGGTGAGCGCGGCGGCTTCGGCCGGCCGCCCGGCGGAGGAGGCTTCGGACCTCGGCGCAGCGGTCCACCGCGGCGCTAGCCGGCCGCGCCCGGCGGGCCTGATGCCCGGATCGACCACGACGGCCGCGCTCGAGCGCGCGGTCCATCGCTACCGGAGCGCGCCGCTCCTGGCGCGCTGGAGCGCGCACGGGCGCGCGTTCCTCGCCGACCTGGCCGTCGTCGAGGCCTACGTGCCGCGCCGTGGCTTCGTGGTCGACCTCGGCTGCCGCGACGGCCTCTTCGCCAATCTCCTGGTCGAGGCGAGCGCGCAGCGCCGCGTGCTCGGCATCGACTCGGACGCGCGCCGGATCGCCATCGCGCGCGGCACCGTCGCCGGCCGGGACACCCTCCGGTTCGAAACGGGTGACATCGTCAGCGTCCCGCCGCCTCGCTGCGACGCGATCACGATGGTCGACGTCCTCTATCTGCTGTCGCCGGCGGACCAGGAGCGCGTGCTCCGTAACGCGGCCACGGCCCTCGCGGGCGGCGCGCCGCTCATCGTGCGCGGACAGGAGCGGCGCATCGACGCGCGCTACGCGCTCACGTACGCCCAGGAGCTCGTCGCCATCGGCCTCGGGCTCACCCGATCCCGCCGGCGCCGCGTCCACTTCCCGACCCGCGACGAGGCGGTCGCGATGTTCGAGCGTGCCGGCTTCCGGCTCGACGTCGTCGAGCAGCAGGCGAGGCCGTACACCGACGTCCTGTACCTCGCGCGCCGGTCGCCGGGGCCTAGAGCAGAATGACCGGCGCGTGGATCCGCTCGCCGCGATCGCTGCCGAGGTACAGGCGTGCCGCGCCTGCCCGCTCTGGAAGGGGACGACGCAGGCGGTCCCAGGGGAGGGGAGCGGCGAGAGCGGGATCTTCTTCCTCGGCGAGGCCCCCGGCTTCCACGAGGACCAGCAGGGCCGGCCCTTCGTGGGCGCGGCGGGCCAGCTCCTCGCCGAGCTGCTCGCGGGCATCGGCCTGGACCGCAGCAAGGTGTTCATCACGAACGTCGTCCGGCACCGGCCGCCCGGCAACCGCGATCCGCTACCGGATGAGGTCGCGGCCTGCGACATCTGGCTCCGCCGGCACCTCGACGCGCTCCAGCCACGCGTCCTGGTCACGCTGGGCCGCCACGCCATGGGCAAGTTCTTCCCCGGGGAGTCGATCTCGCGGATCCACGGGAAGCCGCGCGTGGTCGGCGGCGTGACCGTCTTCCCGATGTTCCATCCGGCCGCAGCGCTCCGGCAGCCGTCCCTGCGGCCCTCGCTAATGGCCGATTTCACGGCCCTCGCCATCTTCCTCGCGACCACGCCCGCGGTGGCGGACGAGCCGGCCCCGCCGGCCGACCAGATGACGCTGTTCGGACGATGACGCCCTCTTTTCGCGCGTCGCCAAGCGCCGCGCGCGCTCTGCTGCTTGTGGACTCGCTCGGACCGGCGAAGCCGGATCCTCACTCGCCTTGACTCCTCCGCTTCGGGTCATTCCGCTGGGCGGCGTCGGCGAGGTGGGGAAGAACATGATGGCCCTCGAGCTCGGTGACGACATCATCGTCATCGACACCGGCCTCATGTTCCCGGACGAGGAGATGCTCGGCATCGACCTCGTCATCCCCGACATCACCTACCTCAAGGAGCGGCGCCGGAGCGTGCGCGCGATCCTCATGACCCACGGGCACGAGGACCACGTCGGAGCCCTGCCGTACGTCCTGCGCGATCTCCCCGATGTCCCCGTGTACGGGACCAAGCTGACCCTGGGCCTCATCCGCACCAAGCTGAAGGAGCACCGCCTCGCGGAGCGGACGAAGCTGCTCGAGATCGTGACCGGCAGGCCCTTCACGGTCGGTCCGTTCGAAGCGAACGCGTACGACGTGTGCCACAGCATCCCCGACGCGGTCGGCTTCACCATCGACACCTCGTACGGCACGATCGTGCACTCCGGCGACTGGAAGTTCGACCACACCCCGGTGGACGGGCGGCAGACGGACTTCGCGCGCCTCTCCGCCATCGCCGCGAAAGGAGTGCTGCTGCTCCTCTCCGACTCGACGCGCGCGGAGACGGCCGGGTACACGCCGTCCGAGCGGCACGTGGGCGAGATCCTCGAGGGGATCATGGCCCGGGCCTCGGGCCGCTTCATAACCACGACCTTCGCCTCGAACATCTCGCGGATCAAGCAGATCGTGGACATCGCCGCCGCCTGGGGCCGCAAGACCGCGATCATCGGCCGCTCCATGGAGAACTACACGCGGACCGCGCGCGAGCTCGGCTACTTCGACGTGCCCGCGGGGTCGCTCGTCCATCCGGGCGAGATCGGCAAGCTGCCGGACGACCAGATCTGCATCATCACCACCGGCAGCCAGGGGGAGCCGACCAGCGCGCTCTCGCGTATGGCCCTGGGCGACCACCGCCATGTGGCGGTGAAGGAAGGCGACACCGTGGTCATGTCGTCGAGCCCCATCCCCGGCAACGAGGAGCTGGTGACGCGCACCGTCGACAACCTCTTCAAGCTCGGCGCGGAGGTCGTCTACGAGCCGCACACGCGGCCCCACGTGTCCGGCCACGCCAGCCAGGAGGAGCTGAAGCTGCTCCTGAACATCCTTCGGCCGATGCACTTCGTCCCGATCCACGGCGAGTACCGCATGCTCGTGCGCCACGCGCGCCTGGCCATCGACCTCGGCGTCGCGCCGGAACGCGCCTTCGTGATGACCAACGGCGACGTGCTCCGGTTCGACGAGAAGGGGGCGCGGCTCGACGCCCGCGTCCACTCCGGGCAGGTCTACGTCGATGGTCTCGGGGTGGGCGACGTGACCCAGAGCGTCATGCGCGACCGCTGGTCGATCGGCAGCGACGGCATCTTCCTGATCGTCCTGTCCATCGACCGGCAGACCGGCCAGGTCGTGGCGGGTCCCGACATCGTCACGAAGGGCTTCGTGCCGGAGGAGGACGCGGCGGACCTGATCGAGGGCTCCAAGCAGCGGATCGCCGACGGCCTGCGGCAGGCACAGACGGGCGAGCATCTCGCCGAGGTGTCCGCCCTCCGCGACGAGATCCACGCCACCGTGAGCTCGTACCTGTACGAGCGCACGAAGCGCCGACCGATGGTCATCCCGGTCCTGATGCAGCTCTAGGCGGCAGAGCCGCCGAGAGCTGCGAAGCAGCCTTAGCCTTTACGCGGGGGCGTGCCGCCCCGCAGGCACCCCCTGCGAGTATTGGAGATACATGAGGAACGGGAAGCGCACCTCGCGTCGCGGTGCCGTGCCCGCGACCGCCGCCCCGGAGCGGGAGCTGCGCGGCGAGATCGCGGCGATCGCGGTGCTCGCCTTCGCCGCCCTCTCCCTCGTGGCCATCGTGACCGGCCAGGGGCAGATCCTGGGCTGGTGGCGGGCGGTCCTGGTGGGGCTGCTCGGCGCCGGCGCGGCGCTGGTCCCGCTGGTGCTGGGCCTGTTCGCCGCCGCCTTCTGGTGGCCGGCTCTGCGCGGCGCCCTGCTCATGCCGCTGCTCGGCGGGACCCTGGCGGTCCTGGCCCTGCTCGGCATAGCCGAGGTCGCCTTCGCGGCACCCGGCACGACGGGAGCGGGCGGCGGCATCGGTCGGGGCGTGGGCCGCGGCCTGGAGGACCTCCTCGGCACGTGGGGCGCGCTCGTCGCGCTCATCGCGCTCTTC
>MGON01000053.1:25523-32164 GCA_001795345.1 Chloroflexi bacterium RIFCSPLOWO2_02_FULL_71_16
CCGAGCGCAGCATCGCCGACCTCGTCGGGCCGGTGGTGCGGCGGCGCCCGGCCTTCGCGCTGCGCCGCGGCATGACCCTGCCGAGCGGGACCGTCGCACCTCCGAAGCGCGACGAGCGGCCGGCCCTGGACGAGAGCGACGACGAGGAAGAGGACGCGACCGACGAGATCGACGACGTCCCCCTGCGCATCAACATGCCGGAGCCGCGGCCCGCCTCCGCTCGGCCGAGCCCGGTCAGGCCCGCGCCGCCAGCGCCGGAGCAGCTGCCGCTCGGGGAGGTCGACTCGCCGACGGCGCCCGGAGGGCCCCTCGAGGGGCTGCCCTCCGCCGCGGTGGCGGCCGAGGGCGTCCTGCACGCCGAGCCGCGCGAGAACCCCTGGGTCCTCCCGTCGCTCGAGATGCTCGAAGAGGGGAAGCACGGCCGCTCCGAGCGGGACGAGGTCCTGCGCAACGGCCGGGTCATCGAGGAGACGCTCGCGCACTTCGGCGTCGCGGCGAAGGTCGCCGAGGCCTTCGTCGGCCCCGTCGTCACGCGGTACGAGCTGAAGCCGGCCGCGGGCGTGAAGGTGTCCCGCATCGAGGCGCTCGCCGACGACCTGGCCCTGGCCCTCGCCGCCCGGACGCTGCGCATCGAGGCGCCCATCCCGGGCAAGAGCGCCGTCGGCATCGAGATCCCGAACATGGCGATCGGCCTCGTCTCGCTGCGCGACGTCGCCGAGAGCCCGGACTTCAAGGGCGCGGCCTCGCGCCTGACCGTGGCGCTCGGGAAGGACGTGGCCGGGCAGCCCATCGTCACCGACCTGGCGAAGCTGCCGCACCTCCTGATCGCGGGCCAGACGGGATCCGGGAAGAGCGTGTCCATCGGCTCGATCCTCTGCAGCCTGCTCCTCCAGGCCACGCCCGACGACGTCCGCATCCTCATCGGCGACCTGAAGCGCGTCGACTTCCCGGCGTTCAACGGCATCCCGCACCTGGTCGTGCCGGTCATGAACGAGCCGCAGCAGATCCTCAACGCCCTGTACTGGACGACGAGCGAGATGGACCGCCGCTACCGGCTCTTCGCGCGCAAGTCGGCGCGGAACATCGCCGCCTACAACGAGAAACACACGGGCGTCGACCGCGTTCCCTACGTGGTGTTCGTGATCGACGAGCTCGCCGACCTCATGCTGCAGGCGCCGATCCAGGTGGAGAAGCAGATCACCCGGATCGCGCAGCTGGCGCGGGCGACCGGCATCCACCTCGTCCTGGGGACCCAGCGGCCGTCCGTGGACGTCATCACCGGGCTCATCAAGGCGAACATCCCCGCCCGAGCCGCTTTCGCTACCGCCTCGGCGGTGGACTCCCGCACCATCCTCGACATGACCGGCGCGGAGAAGCTCCTCGGACGCGGCGACATGCTCTGGCTGGCCCCGGACTCGCCGAAGCCCGTCCGGGCGCAGGGGGTGTTCGTCTCCGACCTCGAGATCGACCACGTCGTCCGGCACTGGAAGCAGCAGGGCCAGGCGACGTATCACATGGAGATCGTCCGGGACGAGGAGCGGTCGCGCGCCCGCGACGACGACGGCGAGGAGATGGACGACGACCGCTACGAGGAGGCCGTGGGGATCGTCCAGCGCGCCGGGCAGGCGTCGGTCTCGATGCTCCAGCGCAAGATGACGGTCGGGTTCGCCCGCGCCGGTAGGCTTATCGATCTCATGGAGCGCCGCGGCGTGGTCGGGCCGGCGCAGGGACCCGGGAAGATGCGCGAGGTGTACGGCGTGGCCCAGCGCGGCGTGGCGGACGAATAGTGGCCCGCTTCGGCGAGATCCTGCGCGAGCAGCGCGAGCGGAAGGGCATCACCCTCGAGCAGGCCGCCGAGGACACGCGCATCCGCGAGAAGTTCCTGGCCGCCCTCGAGAGCGGCGACCACCACGCGCTGCCCGGTGCCGTCTACACCAAGGGATTCCTCCGCAGCTACGCGGAGTACCTCGACCTCGAGAGCACCGACCTCGTCGCGCTCTACACCGCGGAGCGGGTCACCACGCCCGAGCCTCCGCGGACGTTCCAGCCGATGCGCCCGGTCATGCGTAGCGGCGTGTTCATCTCGCCGACGATCCTCGTGCCGGTCGTCGTCCTCGCGGCGGTCGTCATGTTCGTCGGGTACCTCTCGTACCAGTTCGCCTCCTTCGCGACGCCGCCGCGCATCGAGCTCCTCGAGCCGGCGGCCGCGGACACCCTCGCCCGAGAGAGCGAGTACATCGTCCGCGGGCGCACCGTCCCGGACGGCCGCGTCACGGTGCGCGTGTTCCCGGGCCCCGAGACCATCTCCGACATCCGGCCCGCCAGCGACGGGACGTTCAGCGCGACGATCAAGCTGCGGCCCGGCCCTAACCACGTGGAGATCCAGGTGCTCGACGCCGCGGGCAAGCTGAGCCAGGTCAACCGCTCCATCCGCTACGAGGTCGTGGCGGAGCGGACGCCCGGTCCCGAGGCGCCCGCGGTGGTGGTCGAGCAGCCGGCGCAGGGCGGCACCTACACGAACTCCGGTGTGCCGGTGTCGGGCCGCGTCGAGCGGGGCGTCGTGAGCCTCACCGTCAACGGCGCGCCCGTCACCATCGGCGCCGACGGGCGCTTCACCGACTCGATCGACTACACGGCCGGTACCCACGCGCTGCGCTTCATCGCCAAGACCGCCGCCGGCGCCGAGTCCGCGGAGACCCGCACGGTGACCGTGTCGTTCACCGCGGCGGTCGTGACGATCCGGATCGAGGGCGGCAGCGCGTGGCTGCTCGCGCGCGTCGACGGCAAGCAGGCCGAGGGGACCGGGCGTGTCTTCGAGGCCGGCGCCGTTCAGACGTTCACCGGCAAGCAGGTGACCATCCGCACCGGGAACGCCGCTGCGACCCAGGTCATCCACAACGGCGAGCTGGTCGGGGCGCTGGGCACCGCCGGGCAGGTCGTGGAGCGCACCTTCACCTTCCAGTGATCGCGCCGGTGCGCGCGCGCTAGCCTTCGCCGCGATGCCCTCGCCGCAGGCGCTCCCGAACGCGATCTCCCTGGCGCGAGCCCTCGCCGTCGTGCCGGTCGTGATGCTGCTCGCCGAGGCTGCGACGATCTTGGCGTCGCTGGCCGTCTTCTGCGTCGCAGCGCTGACGGATGCGGTCGACGGTCCGCTGGCGCGCCGGATCGGGGCCACGAGCCGCCTCGGAGCCTTCCTCGACCCGCTCGCGGACAAGGTGCTGGTCCTCGGGACGCTAGTCGCGCTATGGGACCGCGGCGCCGTCGATGCCTGGGTGGTCCTGTTCATCCTCGGCCGCGACCTGCTCGTGACCGCCGTGCGCGGCCTCGCGGCGGGGCGGGGGATGGCCGTCGAGGCGAGCGCGTACGGCAAGGTGAAGGCGGTGGTGCTCGCCATCGCTGTGGCGGGCCTCCTTCTCGCGGTCGCTCTGCCGAGCGCCGAGCTCGCGGCGCTCGCCGCGGTCGTGCTCGCCGCGGCCCTCGGGCTCACCCTCGCTTCCGGGGTGGACGTGGTGGTCCGTGCGGCCGGGCTGTTGATGCCTGCGAGCGGACGGCTGCGCGTGCATGCCCGCTAAGACCGCGCCGACCTACGCGGCGCTGGCGGAGCGCATGCGCGTGATCCAGCCGAGGCTGAAGCGCAAGAAGCTCACGGTCGCGAGCGCGGAGTCCTGCACCGGCGGCCTGCTGGGCGCGGTCCTCACAGAGCACTCCGGATCGAGCGACGACTACCTGGGTGGCGCGGTCGTCTACTCGAACGACGCGAAGGCGATCTTCGCGGACGTCGCGCCCGACCTCATCCACGGCCACGGCGCGGTGTCGCCGGTCGTGGCCGGGGCGCTCGCGCGCGGGGCCCGGGAACGGCTCGGCGCGAAGGTCGGCCTGGGCATCACGGGCATCGCGGGACCGACAGGAGCGACCCCCGGCAAGCCGGTAGGGCTCGTGTACGTCGCGGTGGACAGCGACCGGCACTCATCCGTTCGTACGCTGCGGCTGGGCTTCGACCGCGCCGGGAACCGCCTGGCGAGCGTCGCCGCGGCCCTCGACCTCCTCGAGGAGGCCATCGGGTGACGCGGCCGCTGGGCGTCGCGCTCCTCGGGCTCGGCACGGTCGGGTCGGCGGTCGCCCGGGCGATGGGGGACCGGGAGAAGCGCCTCGCGGCCACGGCCGGACGCGCGCTGCGGCTCGTGGGGGCGTGCGCCCGCGATCCCGGAAAGCCGCGCGACGCGGGCGGCGTCCCCGTGACCGCGGACCCGTTCGCGCTGCTGGACGACCCCGAGGTCGACGTCGTGGTCGAGGTCATCGGCGGCATGGAGCCGGCGCGCGACCTCCAGCTCGCGGCATTCGAGCGCGGGAAGCACGTCGTCACCGCCAACAAGGAGCTCGTGGCCCGCGAGTGGCGCCAGCTCCACGAGGCGGCGCGCCTGGCGAAGCGCGAGCTCCGATTCGAGGCCGCGGTCGGCGCGGCGATCCCGGTGGTGGCCGCCGCGCGCGCTCTCGGCGCAGTGCGCCCGCGGGTCCTGAGCGGCCTGCTCAACGGCACCACCACGTACATCTGCTCGCGGATGGAGGAGGGCGCGGCCTTCGACGCCGCCCTCGCCGAGGCGCAGGCGAAGGGCTACGCGGAGGCGGACCCGAGCGCCGACGTCGACGGCTGGGATCCGGCGTACAAGCTCTCGATCCTGGTGAGCCTCCTCGAGGGCCGCTGGTTCCCCCCGGACGGCGTGCGGCGCAGCTCGCTGCGGTCGCTGACGCTCGAGCAGGTGGCCGAGGCTGCCGCCCGCGGATCCGCGGTGCGCTACCTCGCCGTCGCCGACTTCGGCGAGCGCGCCACGAAGGCGCGCGTCGGGATCGAGGAGGTCCGGGCCTCCTCCCTGGAAGGGCAGGCGACGGGACCCACCAACGTCGTGCGTCTCGAGACGGACCTCGCGGGGACGCTCACTTTCGTGGGGCCCGGGGCCGGTGGGAACGCGACCGCTGCCGCCATACTCGGCGACGTGATCGCCATCGCGCAGCGCGGCGCCTGAGATGCTCGGCGGCGTGATCCGGATCGCGCGCCCGGCCCGATGACGACCGTCCTCAAGTTCGGCGGCACCTCCGTGGCGACGCCGGAGGCGCTCGCGAGGCTCACCGAGATCGTGCGCGCGACCGCCGGCAAGCGCGTCGTGGTCGTCTCCGCGACGGCAGGCACGACGAACGCCCTACTGCAGGCGGCGGACGCCGCGGCCGCGGGCGACGGTGACCGCGCCCAGCGCGTGATCGACGAGCTCGCCGCCGCGCACGACGGCCTGCTCCGAAGCGTGGCCCCCGTTGCGGCGGACACGACCGCCGCGGACCTCGCGGAGCTCGCGGCACGGACCGGAGCGCTGCTGCGGAGCGTCGCGATCCTGCACGAGTGCACCGCCCGGACCCGGGACGCGATCCTCGCGTACGGGGAGCTCGCCTCGGCCCCCATCGTCGCGGCGGCCCTGCGGCGCGCCGGGGTGAAGGCGCAGCCGCTCGCGACCGTGGGAATGGTCGTGACGGACGACGCCTTCGGGAGCGCCTCGCCGATCTTCGCGGAGACCCACGCGCGCTCGCGCGAGATGCTGGGGCCCCTCCTCGACGACGGCGTAGTTCCCGTGCTCACGGGCTTCATCGGCGCGACGGCCGAGGGCGTGACGACGACGCTCGGGCGTGGCGCCTCGGACTACACCGCCGCTATCGTCGCGGCCGCTCTCCGCGCCGACGAGTGCCGCATCTACACCGACGTCAGCGGGGTCATGAGCGCCGATCCCCGCATGGTCAGGGGCTCGCGGCCGCTGGCGCGGCTTTCGTACGCCGAGGCCGCCGAGCTCTCTTACTTCGGCGCCAAGGTGCTGCACCCGCGGGCCGTCCTGCCGGCCATCGAGGCGGGCATCCCGGTACGGATCCTGAACACGTTCGCGCCCGACGATCCGGGGACCACGATCACCGGCCAGGGCGTTCCCGACGGCAGCGTGGTCAAGGCCACGACCTCGCTCGGAGGGCTCGGCCTGGTGACGGTGCAGGGCGCCGGCATGAGCGGCGTGCCGGGCTTCGCGGCGAAGGTCTTCGACACCACCGCCGCCGAGGGCGTCTCGGTGCTCATGATCAGCCAGTCCTCGAGCGAGAACTCCATCTGCCTCGTGGTGCCCGCCGACACGGGCGACCGGCTCAAAGCGGCCCTCGAGCGGATGCTCGCGAAGGAGCTGGCCCACCACGACGTGGAGCGGGTTTCCGTGGAGCGCCCCATCGCCGTCGTGGCCGCGGTGGGGGAGGGCATGCGCGGGACGCCCGGCGTCGCGGCGCGCGTGTTCGGCGCGCTCGGGCGGACGAAGGTGAACGTCATCGCCATCGCCCAGGGCTCGAGCGAGCTGAACATCTCGTTCTGCGTTGCCGAGGCGGACCAGGCGAAGGCGGTGCGCGCCATCCACGAGGAGTTCGAGCGGGCGGCGTCATGACCCGGCGTCCTCGTCCGGACGTGGGCACGACACCCGATGGCAGCCCGGTCGGCCTCTACCTCGCCATCGGCACGGAGGGCGAGCCCGAGCTCATCCACTCGGTGATCCCGGCGGGCGCCGAAGTGCTCGACCTCGGCTCTGGCGTCGGCCGGATCGCGCACGCACTCATGGCGCTCGGCCATCCCG
>MGON01000053.1:32206-32459 GCA_001795345.1 Chloroflexi bacterium RIFCSPLOWO2_02_FULL_71_16
GCGGGGCCGAGACCGTTCGCTCCAAGATCGAGGACCTCGACCTTGGGCGGACCTTCGCCTGCGTGCTACTGCTCAGCAACCTCGTGAACACCCCGGACGACGCGACCCGCACGCGGCTGCTCCGCTCCTGCCGGCGCCATGTGGCTGCCCACGGAATCGTGCTCATCGAGCGCTACGACCCCAAAGTGCGCGTCCACGAGGGGACCTGGTCGGGGGAATACGGCGGTCTCGCCGTCACCGTGGAGTGGACGGG
>MGON01000054.1:0-1387 GCA_001795345.1 Chloroflexi bacterium RIFCSPLOWO2_02_FULL_71_16
CATCGTCGTCGGACCGTGCGCCCTTCCGAGCGCGTTGAGCAGGCGCCGGCCGCCGATGTCCGCGTAGCCGGTGTCCTCGTACGTCGTCGTGGGCGTGACGACGCCGCTGTCCAGACCCGCGGCCATCGTGATCGCCTTCATCGTCGAGCCAGGCTCGAACGACCAGGAGATCGTGCGGTCGCGCAGCGACTCGGGCTTCGCCGCCGCCACCCCGCCCGGGTGATAGGTGGGATACGACGCCATCGCGCGAATGGCCCCATCGCGCGGGTCGAGCGCGACGATGGCGCCGCTCGCGGCGCCCTCGTCCGCGATCGCGGAGCGCAGCGTGAGCTCGGCCACGCTCTGGACGGCGAGGTCGATGGTCAGCGTCAGGTCGGCGCCGTCGCGTGCCGGCATGGCCTCGCGCAGGCCGATAGCGATGGTGCGGTCCGCGGGATCGCGCTCGGCCACGAGCGTGCCGTCGATGCCGCGCAGCAGCTCGTCGTAGCGGCCCTCGACGCCGCCCTGCCCGTCGCCATCGTCGCTGACGAACCCGAGCGCGTGAGCGGCGAGGTCGCCGTTCGGATAGAGGCGCTTCGACTCGAGGATGGCCCCGAGGCCGGGGATGCCGAGGGCCAGGACCGCGTCGGCCGTCGTCTCGGGCATGCGCCGGTGGATGAACACCCACTCGGCCCCGCTGTTCAGGCGCTCGAGGATCGCCGCGGGATCGCGGCCGAGGAGCACCCCCAGCTGCTGCGCCGCGGCGGCGCGGTCCGGTATGCGCGATGGAACGGCGTAGAGCGACCGGAGCTCGACGCTCGTGGCGAGGATCGTGCCGGACCGGTCGAGGATCGTGCCGCGCCTCGCGTGCAGGACCTCGTCGCTACGGACCTGCTCGGTCGCCCGGAGGAGGAGCTGATCGCGGCCGACGGTCTGCCAGTAGCCAACGCGGACGGAGAGGACGATGGAGAGGACCGCGAAGAGGGCGAAGAGAGCGCGCAGGCGCGCGGCCGAGACGGCCATGGGCTAGCGCCCCGCTGCGAGCGGATCCGCCGGGACGACCGGCACGAAGGCGAGGCGCTCGAGGCCCAGCCGGCGTGCTTCGAGCTCGATCCGGGCCGGGGACGCCAGCGTGGCGAGCTCCACGTCGAGGAGCGCGTTCTGCCTGCGGAGCTCGTCGCGCCGCGCCTCCAGGCGCTGCGCCTCGTAGCCCGCGGAGGCGACGCCGGTCGAGCTCCCGAGATATGCGAGCGCCAGGACGAAGGCGGCGAGGATCGCCGCGGAGGCCGCGCCGAACGACCTGACCTCCCAGGTCACGTTCGTTCGACGGGCCGCGTCGGCCCGCCGGACCGCGGGGCGCACGGGACGGTGTGAACTGCGCGCGGGGGCGTGGCGTCGCGCCGGCGCG
>MGON01000054.1:1450-1606 GCA_001795345.1 Chloroflexi bacterium RIFCSPLOWO2_02_FULL_71_16
ATGCCCGCAGACGCAGGTGGGGAGGTGGGGAGGACAGATGCAGTCGCGCGACTCGCGGGCCATGAAGGTCTTCACGACCCGGTCCTCGAGCGAGTGGAACGAGATGACCGCGAGCCGTCCGCCGGGGCGAAGGACGTCGAGGGCCGCGCCGAGACC
>MGON01000054.1:1707-3555 GCA_001795345.1 Chloroflexi bacterium RIFCSPLOWO2_02_FULL_71_16
CGACGAACCGCGCGAGGTCGCCGGCGGTCTCGAACGGGCGTATGGACCGGCGGCGGGCGATGGCCGCCGCGACGCGGCCGGCCTCGGCCTCACCGCCGAGCTCGCCGAACATCTGGCGCAGCTCGCGCTCCGAGCGTGTCTTCACGAGGTCGGCCGCGGTCTCGCCGAGCGTCGGGTCGGCCCTCATGTCCAGGGGACCCTCCGAGCGAAAGCTGAACCCGCGCCGCTCGTCGGCGAGCTGTATCGACGAGAGCCCGAGGTCGAGGACGACCGCGTCGAGAGGAGCGAACCCGTGCTCCCGCGCCACCACGTCGCAAAGCGCGAAGTTGGAGCGGACGAGGACGCACCGGTCGCCGAAACGCGCCAGCTCCCGTCCCGCGATCTCGAGGGCCGCAGGATCGACGTCGAGACCGAGGAGCCGCCCGTCCGGGGCGCTCCGCTCGAGGATGGCGGCGGCGTGGCCACCCGCGCCCACCGTCCCGTCGAGGTACCGCCCACCGGCGCGGGGACCTGTGTGCGCGACGACCGCTTCGAGAAGTACTGGTTCATGGGCCCTAGATCCCAAGGTCCGCGAGCTTCTCGCCGATGGAGGGCTCGACCTGGGCGAGCCGCTCGCGCCAGCGCGCGGGCTCCCAGACCTCGAGGTTGCTCGAGGCCCCGACCACGACCGCTTCACCCGCCAGCCCGGCGAACTCGCGGAGGTGCGACGGCAGCACCAGCCGGCCCTGGCCGTCGAGCTCCGTCTCGTGGGCACCGGAGACCAGGAAATGGACGAAGTGCTGGCGCAAAGGGTCCGTGCGTGGCCGCTTGCGGATCTCGCCGTTGATGGACTCCCACTCGTCGACCGGGAAGATGGCCAGGCACTCCCCTATCCAACGGGTCACGACCGCTCCTTCTTTGAAGCGGCCGCGGAACTTGGCCGGGACCGCGAGCCGACCCTTCTCGTCCACGCTGTGGGCGAATTCGCCGGCAAAGTGCCTTTCCAAGTACCCATCCGTTTCGCGGGGACGGTTCCCCACCGTCCCCCACTACTCACCACGCGGACGGGACTTTACGCCACAGGGGGCTGCTGTCAAGGCCTCTGGGCGGTCAATTTCAGGGAAGGACGCTTGCGGTCGCTCCTCCGGCCGGTCTTGGCCGGCCCGTGGCGTGCTACTACGCTGCCGTAGTGATCAGGCCGGCCGGAGGGGTCGCGACGTGATCCGGGTCCAGGACGAGGTCGTTCCGCGGGCCCATCGCCGCCAGCTCCTGCGCCTCGGGTTCCTCGGCCTCGCGGGTCTCGCCGTGACCGAGATGGCCGCCGTGTTCGCGCCCTTCTTCCGGGTCACGCGGATCGCGGGCCTGGGCGCGCAGGTCACCGTCCCCGAGCCGAAGAGCGCCATCCTCGCACGCTTCGCCGCGTCGAATGACGAGCCGATCCTCTACTCGCAGTGGCGCTTCTTCCTCATCCACGCGCCGGGCGGCATCGCCGCCGCTTACCGCAAGTGCACGCACCTCGGATGCGCGGTCCCCTTCAACAAGAGCGAGGACCAGTTCCACTGCGTCTGCCACCAGTCCATCTACGAGAAGCGAACGGCCCTCCTGACATCAGGACCGGCGCCGCACGGCCTCGACCTCTTCCGCATCCGCGAGGAGGGCGACCATCTCGTCGTCGACACGAACCCGCTGAACCTGCTCGTCCGCGAGGACAACAAGTGGCATGACGAGCATCTTGAGGTGCAGGGCTAGGAAGGCGCGCCGCGTCTAGACCGGGCGAACGCGATCCACGAGATCTTCGAGCTGGCGCGCGGCGCGATCGACGATGCTCTTCTCGCGGCGGTCCGGGATCGGCACGCCCCACCACTCCAT
>MGON01000054.1:3581-7355 GCA_001795345.1 Chloroflexi bacterium RIFCSPLOWO2_02_FULL_71_16
CACCGAACGCGGCGAGCAGCACGCGGTCGCCCTTCTTCAGGCGCCCCTGCTCCGCCGCCTCGGCGATGGCGATGGGAATGGAGGCCGCCGACGTGTTCCCGTAGCGCTGGATGTTCACGAAGACCTTGTCCGCGGGGAACCGCAGGCGCTTCACCACCGCGTCGATGATCCTCATGTTCGCCTGGTGCGGGATCATGAGGTCGATGTCGTCCGCCGTGACGCCGGCCTCGACGAGCGCCTCCTCCGCGGCGTCGGACATCGACTTCACGGCGAGCTTGAAGGTCTCGCCGCCCTCCATGCGGATGTAGTGCTTCCCCTGCGCGATCGTCTCGTTCGACGCCGGGACCCGCGAGCCGCCGCCTTCGACCCAGAGCAGGCCGGCCTTCGACCCGTCCGAGTGCAGGACCGCGGACTCGATCCCGACCGACGCGTTCGAGGCCTCGAGGACGACGGCCCCCGCGCCGTCGCCGAAGAGGACACAGGTCGTGCGGTCCTTGAAGTCGAGCAGGCGCGAGAGGCATTCGGCGCCGATGACCAGCGCGTTGCGGGCCGTCCCGGCGAGGATCATCCCGTTCGCGACCGCCAGCGCCGACACGAAAGACGTGCAGGCCGCCTCGATGTCGAACGCGCCCGCGCGCTCGGCCCCGAGCGCGGTCTGGACGAGGCACGCGGTCGCCGGGAAGAGGTAGTCCGGCGAGCAGGTGCCGACGATGATGAGGTCGACGTCCTGCGGGCGCAGGCGCGCGCGCTCGAGCGCGATGCGCGCGGCGCGCGTCGACATGGACGAGGTCGTCTCGCCCTCGGCGGCGAACCGCCGCTCCTTGATGCCGGTGCGGCTGGTGATCCACTCGTCGGACGTGTCGACGAACTTCTCGAGGTCGAAGTTGGTGACCACCCGTGCCGGCGCGTAGAAGCCGTAGCCGGTGATGACCGCGTTCTGTTTCGCCACCTCGGGTGGCTAGGCGCGCCGCGCTAGACGGCGCGTCTGTGAGCGCTTGAACAGCGCGGCCACGTCGCTGGTGTGCGCGCGGAGCGTCTCGTGCGCGTCCAGGACGTCGTCCGCGGTGATCGGCGGACGACGCCGGCGCGGGGGCTCCTCCTTGACTCGGCTGACCGCCGGCTCGTCCTCGCCCTTGAGCATCACCAGGAGCTTGAAGGCGGTCTTGCACTGCGAGCAGGTGACCCGCACGACGTAGGAGCGCTCGATCTTCCCCACCAGGCGGATCTCGGAGCGCGCGTGGTTCGCGCCGCAGACGCTGCAGTCGTAGTCCTTGGCGTGCTCGCGGAGCATGCGCAGGATGTTCACCGGTCCCGTCACTTTAGCCTGCCACGAGGCCCAGTCGCCATGCGAGGAAGCCGGTCATGTCCGCGAGGTCGTCGACCTGCTTGTCGAGCGGCTTCCCGATGCCGTGGCCGGCGTCGCGGTCGACCCGGAGCAGCACGAGCCCGTCGGTGTCCGACTGGAGGAGGGCGGCCATCTTCCGCGCGTGCATGGGGTCGACGCGGCTGTCGCCGTCGGCCGTCGTGAACAGGACCGGCGGGTAGCGCGTGCCGGCTCGCACATTGTGATAGGGCGAGTACGCGCGCAGCCAGCGGATCTGCATGGGATCCTCGGACGAGCCGTATTCCGCGATCCAGAACCTCGCGATCAGCAGGTGCTGGTAGCGGAGCATGTCGAGCAGCGGGACGGCGCAGGCCACGGCGCCGTAGAGGTCGGGGCGCTGCGTCATCGCGGCGCCGACGAGGAGCCCGCCGTTGGACCCGCCCTGGATCCCGAGGCGCTCGGTCCGCGTCCAGCCGCTCCGGACGAGGTGCTCGGCCGCCGCGTGGAAGTCGTCGAAGACGTTCTGCTTGCTCCCGAGCATCCCGGCGCGGTGCCAGCCCTCGCCGTACTCTCCCCCGCCGCGCAGGTTCGGGAGCGCGTAGAGCCCGCCCGACTCCGCCCAGAGGACGGCCGCGGCCGAGTAGAGCGGCGTACGTGACACGTTGAACCCGCCGTAGCCGGTGAGGAGCGTGGGAACGTCTGCCGTGGGCCGCACGTCGGCGCGGTGGACGAGGAACATGGTCACCTCGGTCCCGTCCTTCGAGCGGTAGCGCGTCTGATCGACCGTGACCTCGGGGATGCCCTCCGGGCGCGGTAGCCGCACGAGCTCGCGCTGCGTGCCCGTGCGCGCGTCCACGGCGTACGACGCGGGTGGCCGCGCGAAGGACTGGAACGTGTACGTGACGACGTCGCCGCGCTCGTCGCTGGACAGCCCGATGTCGTTGCCCGAGCCGCTGAGCGCGCCGAGCTCCGGCAGCTCGACCTCGCGCTCCTTCCTGCCGTCCAGCGTCCAGAGCGCCAGGCGCGACGTGGCGAGCTCGAGCGTGTGCACCGCGATCCGGTCGCGCGTGAGCCGGAAGCCCTCGATCGCGTGCGGCCCTTCGGCGACGACCGTCGTCCAGCGCGATGGATCAGACGGGTCGGCCGTGACGATCCGGTACTTCGGCGAGCCGAGGTTCGTCCGCAGCACGAGGCGGTCGTCCGCGGGATCGCCCTCGGTGATGGCGTCGGCGCCCTCGACGACCGTGCGGATGCCGAGCTCCGGGTGCTCACGGTCCAGCAGGTAGACGTCGCTGCGGACCCAGCCGTCGAAGGCCGCGAGGAGCACCCACCTGCCGTTCGGCGACGTGGCCACGTCGAGGATCCGCTCCTTGGCCTGGCCCTCGCCGAAGACGAGGACGTCGGCGGCCGGATCGTCGCCGAGGCGGTGGTACTTCACGCGGCGGTGGTAGTGCTCGTCGCCAGGCGGCACGGATCCGGGCGCCGGGTGCACCGTGTAGTAGAAGCCGCCCGGCACCCAGGCCACTCGCGCACGCTGCGTGTGCGGGATGACGTCGGGCAGGTCCTGTCCCGTGGCGACATCGCGTACATGCAGCGTCGACATCTCGGTCCCGCCGCGCGACAGCCCGTACGCGACGTACCGCGCGTCGCCCGACGCGTACCACCAGTCGATCGTCACGAGGCCATCGGCATCGAGCGCGTTCGGATCGATCAGCGGGCGGTCGGCACCGTCGAGCCCGTCGCGTACGTACAGCACCGACTGCTTCTGCGCGCCGGCGCGACGGACGTGGAAGAGCCTCCCGGCGACCGGGCGCGGCGTCTCCAGCAGCCCGACCGCCAGGAGCTCCCGCAGCCGCTCGGCGAAGCGCGCGCGCTGCGGGACGGCGTCGAGCACCGCGCGGGTCCGGGCGTTCTGGGCATCCGTCCAGGTCCGAACGCGCGGGCTGTCGGCGTCCTCGAGCCAGCGGTAGGGATCCTCGATGCGCTCCCCGTGCAGGGTGTCGGCCACCGGCTCCCGCGGCGTCTCCGGCGGCGGAGGGACCTGAGGACGTGGCGCCGTGTCGCTCCGCATCCGCCCTGACGATACTTGGGACGGAGTGACGTTCTCGATCTGTGCCTTCGATCACGACACCGGAGAGCTGGGCATAGCCGTCCAGTCCAAGTTCCTGGCGGTCGGGCCCGTCGTCCCGTGGGCGCGCGCGGGCGTTGGCGCGGTCGCCACTCAGTCGTTCGCGAACACGTCGTACGGCCCGCGGGGTCTCGAGCTACTCGCCTCGGGCCTCGCGCCGGACGCGGTCATGGACCGACTCCTGCGCGACGACCCCGAGCGCGAGAAGCGGCAGGTCGGCATCGTGGATGCGCGGGGAAGCGCGGCGACGTTCACCGGATCTGAGTGCTTCGAGTGGGCCGGCGGCGTGACCGGCGCCGCGTTCTGCGCGCAGGGGAACATC
>MGON01000055.1:0-5062 GCA_001795345.1 Chloroflexi bacterium RIFCSPLOWO2_02_FULL_71_16
AGGTCCCGGCGCCGATCGACCGCACCTCTCCCGCGACGGTGCGCGTCGACCTCGAGACGAAGGAGGTCGTCGGCGTCGCCGCCGATGGCACCACGTTCCCCTACTGGACCTTCAACGGCACGGTCCCCGGCCCCTTCATCCGGGCCCGCGTCGGCGACACCCTCGAGCTGCACATGAAGAACTCCGCCGGGAGCGCCTGGCCGCACAGCATCGACCTGCACGCCGTGACCGGACCGGGCGGCGGCGCGACCGTCACCCAGACCCCTCCGGGTCAGGAGACGATGCTCCGCGCCAAGCTGCTGAGCCCCGGGCTGTACGTCTACCACTGCGCGACCGCGCCGGTGCACATGCACGTCGCGATGGGCATGTACGGGCTGATCCTCGTCGAGCCCGAGGGCGGCCTGCCCGCGGTGGACCGCGAGTTCTACCTGATGCAGGGAGAGCTCTACACGAACAAGCCCGCCGGCACCAAGGGCGCGCTCGCGTACGACGCGGCGAAGGCGACGGCGGAGCATCCCGACCACGTCGTGTTCAACGGCAAGCCCGCCGGGCTGACCGAGGCGAACGCCCTCAAGGCGAAGGTCGGCGAGCGCATCCGCATCTACGTCGGCGTGGGCGGGTTCCTTCCTTCGAGCTTCCACGTCATCGGCGAGATCTTCGACCGCGTGTATCCGGAGGGGGGCCTTCTGGACCCCGTCCGCAGCGTGCAGACGACGCTCATCCCAGCGGGAGGCGCGGCCGTCGTGGAGTTCACCGCCGAGGTCCCGGGCCGCTACATCATCGTCGATCACGCGCTGCCGCGGGTCTTCGACAAGGGTGCAGTCGCGCACCTGGACGTCGAGGGTCCGGAGGCACCCGAGATCTACAGCGGAACAGGCACGGGCGCCGCAGGCCACTAGATCGTCGCGCACGCTAGGACCGGCATGCGCTCCTGGCGAGTTCCGACCGGGGACGACGCCCGCCGAGCTCGCCGCGCTCAAGGGCAAGGCGGTCTTCAACGGCGTCGGCGAGCTCGACGACGAGTTCAAAGGTCAGGCACACGGCGCCCGCGAGGGCTTCCCCAAGGATCTGCTGTTCGAGTTCTGGATGAAGCACTCGCGTCGCTGATCCAGCGCGAGTGATCCATTTCACGCGGACAGCTACGGGCGGCGCTACCCTTCGGCCGATCAGCGCCAAGACAGGGAGGGGGCCCATGGACAGCGCGGCCGACATCTACCCGGCGCGACTGCGGATCGACTACCCCGAGCAGCTGGACCGCCTCACGACGCTCCTGCGGATCTTCTGGGCGATCCCGATCTTCGTCATCCTGGCGATCGTCGCCGGCGGTGGCGGCGGGACGACCGTGCGCGACGGGGCCGAGCGGGTCAGGGATGCCGGGCCCGGGATCCTCTTCGCTCTCGCGTTCGCGACGGCACTGATGATCCTCTTCCGCCAGCGGTACCCGCGCTGGTGGTTCGACTTCCAGCTGGCGCTGGCGCGCTTCTCCTACCGCGTCGCGGCGTACTTCGCTCTCCTTCGCGATGAGTACCCGTCCACCGAGGACGAGCAGGCGGTGCACCTCGATCTCGACTACCCGGACGTTCCCCGCCAGCTGAACCGCTGGCTTCCGCTCATCAAGTGGCTGCTCGCCATCCCCCACTTCCTCGTGCTCATCTTGCTCAGCCTTTTCGCGGTCGTCGCGGTCATCGTGGCCTGGTTCGCGATCCTCTTCACCGGTCGCTACCCCCGCGGCCTGTTCGACTATGTCGTCGGTGTCGGCCGGTGGGCGCTGCGCGTCCAGGCATACGCGATCTTCATGCTCACCGACCGCTACCCTCCGTTCTCGCTGAGCTAGCGCGATCGTGAACGGCGACAAGGGGAAGTGGCGCGGCCCCGGCTGCATCGGGTGCGGCTCCGGCTGCGGCGGCTTCCTGTTCGTGCTCGTTCTGGGCGGGATCCTGAGCATCTTCCCGGTGGCCTTCGGTCTCGGCATATCGGTCGGCGTGCCGTTCATGGAGAGCAACATCACGGCGGCCGGTGCGATCGGCGCGAAGGACCACGTCGCCGACGCGCTGCCCGGCTATACGCGCGGCCGGCTCGGCGGGAACCAGAACCTGATCAACAACTCGACGACCCTCACGGTCGGACCGGCGGAAGGTGCTGCGCTATTCATCGTCGGTCGGCAGGAGGGCGCTCCCGCGATCGATCTCTACATCGCTCTCCGCTGAACCGCGCACGACCACGCGCCGATCCTCGAGGCTCTCGGCCTCGCGCTACGTCCGCACCGGTCAGGCTCGGGCCAAGGTCGTCATCACGGCGCAGGGCCCGCGAGCGTCGCGGCCGCTAGCGGGATCACCGCGAGGTCCTCGTCGGGGCTGTCGCGGCCGGCTCATCCCCGAGCACGGCCGCGAACGGCTACTTGAAGATGAGCTTCGTGTGCATGCCTTTCTCGTAGTGGTCCGGAGCGAAGCAGCCGATCTCCCACTCACCCTTGAGCTCCGCCGGCACGTTGAGGCGGATCCAGACGTCGACGAGGCCCTCGTCCATCTCGATCTCTTCGTACGTCGCCCCACCGACCTCGGCCTTCACATCGCCGTAGTAGAAGAAGACGTCCGACGGCACGAGCTCGGTCAGGTTCTGCTCGTACCCGTGTTCGCCTTCCTTCATCACAAGGGTCCGCCCGATCATGATCTCGTGCAACACCTCGCCTGCGTTGTGGATGTGGATGCCGATGGTCTTGCCGGCCGGCAGCGTGAACGTCGGGTTCTTGTCGCCCTCGGGGTTCCCGAAGAAGTGGTCGCCCATGTCGATCTCGAAGACCGCCTCGAGGCGCTTGGGCTGGAGTTTGTGTGTCTCGCCCGCCTTGTGGGCGACGACCTGGCCCGGTCCTGAGGTCGCTGGGGCGACCGTCGCGACGGGCGCGGGGGCAGTGGTCGCCGCGACCGTCGCCGCGACCGTCGCCGCGACCGTCGGCGCGACCGTCGGCGCGACCGCAGGTGCGGAGCCGGCGCCGCATGCAGACACGAGGATCGCCCCGCCCGCGAGGATCACCGAGGCTCGCGCTCGAATGTGGCTGTGCATGGTCGACACCTCAACACCGCTCATCTGGGGGGTGGCCCCGCGGGCGAGCCTGCTCGCTGCGCGCACCGTTGGATATCGGGTGTTCTGGGGATTCCTGGGGGGTAGAACGCCCTAGTCCACGAGCCCCCGTCGTATCGCGTAGCGGATGAGCGCGGCGCGGTCGTGGAGGTCGAGCTTTGACATGATGTTGTCGCGGTGCGAGTGCACCGTGTGCGGGCTGATGTGCAGGTCTTCCGCGATGTTCGCCGCGGTCTTGCCCTCGGCGATCAGCTGCAGGATCTCCCGCTCCCGGTCGGTGAGCCCATCGTAGCTCGCGAGGTCCTCCCCGCTCTCGACCCGCCGCAGGTACTCGCTCACGAGCTCCTTGGCGATCGGCGGATAGAGATAGACCCCGCCGCGCGCCACGGAACGCACGGCCGCGAGCAGGTCCTCGGTGTCGGCTCCCTTCAGGACGTAGCCCGAGGCGCCGGCGCGCAGCGCCTGGAAGAGGTAGTCCTCGCGGTCGTGCATCGTGAGGATGAGCACCTGCACTCCCGGTGACTGTCCTTTGATCATCCGCGTCGCGCCAAGGCCGTTGAGCTCCGGCATCGCGACGTCGAGCAGCACGACGTCTGGCAGCACGGCTTGGGCCTTCGCGACCGCCTCTCGTCCCGTTCCTGCCTCGTCAATGACCTCCATGTCGGGCTGGGCATTGAGCAGGCCGACGATCCCGCGCCTGATGACCGTGTGGTCGTCGGCCACGAGGATGCGGATCTTTCCCACTAGACCTCGTCCGCTCCGCCGATCGAGATGGGGACCTCCACCGTGAGCTGAGTGCCGCGGCCGACCTCCGAGCGAAGGTCCATCCGCCCACTCAGCAGACGGGTGCGCTCCTGGAGGCCGATCAGGCCGAAGCTGCTCCCGGTAGATGCGAGGGCCCGATCGACGTCGAAACCTCGGCCGTCGTCGGCGACAGCGATGCGCACGGCGTCATCCGAGAAGAAGAGACGGATGGTCGCCCGCTCCGCCCCGGCGTGCTTGGCGATGTTGTTGATCGCCTCCTGCGCGATGCGGAAGAGCGCGATCTCCAGGTGCGGGGGCAGTCGCACCGCCGGCCGGTCGAGCTCGACCGTCGTGGCAACGCCTTTCTCCAGGAGGTGGCTCTCCGCGTACCACCGGATCGCGGGGACGAGACCGAGATCTTCGAGCGCCATGGGGCGGAGGTCGAGGATGAGGCGGCGCGTGTCCTCGAGCAGCCGCTGCACGATGCCCTGTGCTTCCTGCAGCTGGCCGACGGCTTCCGGCGGGGCGTCTCCTAGCCCGTGACGCGCACGGTCGAGGGCGATCGACAGCGCGCCGATCGTCTGCGCCGTCTCGTCATGCAGCTCGCGCGCGAGCCTGCGCCGCTCCTCCTCCTGCGCCGAGATGACCTTGCCGAGGAGGTCAGTGAGGCGGGCAGTGCGCTCGGCGACCTGGAGCTCGAGCCGATCGTTCGCGTGAGTGACCTGCTGGTACGCGTCCCGTAACTGCCGCCGCATCGCGTCGAGATTCTCAGCGAGCCGACCGACCTCGTCCTGCGCCCGTATCTTGATCGGGCTCTCCAGGTCGCCCTGCGCCATTCGCTGGGCGGCGACGGTGAGCTGCTCCGTCGGTCCCGTGACGTGCCGCGTCGTGATCCACGCGACGACGAGGGCCGCGAAGAAGCCGACCACCGCCGCCAGGCCTACGGAGCGGCCAAGGTCGATCGGCAGCGACAGCGCGACGTCCGTCGGCTGCTCGAGGATGAGGTAGAAGCGCGAGGAGCCGAGCGGAACGACCGCCATCGCATGGGCCGAGGACCCCTCCCCTGGGACCGGTTGGTGCACGATGACCGCGGCTTCGCGCCGCGCCATGATCCCCTTGGCCACCGCAAGATGCGGGCTCACCTCGCCCGGCCGCTCGTCGGCCCCGATCCCAAGGACGGCGAGCCCGTCGGGGTCGACGACCTCGAGGTGGTAGCCCATCTCGGATGGCACACTCTGCG
>MGON01000055.1:5071-11552 GCA_001795345.1 Chloroflexi bacterium RIFCSPLOWO2_02_FULL_71_16
GGGTGTAGTCGGCGGAGCTGTTCACCGAGACCGCGTGCACCGCGACGAGCGCTGGCGGCGAGCCCCCGGCCTGCGCGAGCCTGATGACGATCGTCCCGAAGGGGACGCCCGTTGAGGTCGCACCGACCGCGGGGATGGCGAAGTGGCGCGCCTCACCCATCTCCGTCGCGGCGGACAGGATCTTGCCGATCTGTTCTCGCGAGCCGATCGCGGGCTCGCCGGCCGCGGCGCTCGTCGTCCCCCCGTCCGTGAGGGACCAGACGCCGGTGACACGGAAGAACGGGAACGGATCGGTGGTCGCGAGATGCGCCGCCAGCCGCGCCGTCGCGGGCTGGAGCCGCTCCGTGGCCCGCGTCTCCACGTCCGCGAAGACCTCATCGGCGTCGCGCGCGATGTGGACGAAGTCCCGTTCGATGATGCTCGCGGTCGTGTACGCCGTGCTCAGCCGCTCCTCGTAGACGAGCTGGGTGGCGTCACCTACCGCGCGGAATCCCAGATAGGCGAAGCCGCCGAACATCGTGACGAGGCCCACGGTGACGTACAGCATGATGCGGGTCTGGATCCCGATGCGGCTGAACCGCTCGGCCAACCCGATGCCCGGCTCGCTTGTCGCTCCAGGCTCACGAACCGCGCGAGCCGCGCCCTTGGTGTCCATCATCCTCACACGCTCTCAGCCTCCCCCACGCAATGGCTGGGGTGTGAGGCAATGGTGACACGCCTTCTTCGCGCCGCTCAGTGTTCGCGAGATCGTTCTCGCGGACAGCGGGAGTGCTGCTTCCGGGCGATGACCTCCTCGACGGTGCCCCACGCCCACCGCTGGGAGCGCTCGATCGCGAAGCCCGCCGGGCCGAGGTGATCGAGCGGATCGCGGAGCAGGTGGACGTGCGCGAGCCGCGACACGAGCGGATCGAGCAGCTGTTCCGCCCAGCGCACGACCGCGACCGGACTTCGCACGTGGTCCAGGATCAGGAAGCGGCCATGGGGCTTTAGGACGCGCCAGGCCTCGGCCGTCGCCCGACGCACATCGGGAACGGCAGACAGAACGAGGGTGGCAACGACCGTGTCGAATGAGCTGTCCGGCAGATCGAGCGCCTGAGCGTCGCCTACACGAAGGTGCACGTCCATGCCGAGATCGCGCGCGCGACGGCCCGCGATGGCCAGCATCTCCGCGCTCAGATCGACCCCCACGAGCTGCACGTCGCGTGGATACGAGGCGAAGTTCAGCCCGGTGCCGACCCCGAGCTCGAGCGTGCGCCCACGGGCCACGGAACAGATCGTTCTGCGCCGATCACCGAGGAGCAGGCCGTCGTAGTACCGCATCCAACGGTCGTAGCCCTTCGCGGATCTGTCGTAGAAGCGACGAAGAGGCTCCATGGCGTGCCGGTCTAAGGTCCGAACTCGATCACGGACCAGCTGACGAGGACGATGGTGGTGCTGCCCACCGCGCCCGGGCCAGGTGTGAGCAGCAGCATGTGCTGGACCGTGCCTTCGCCGGGCGCTGTGTGGGCCGTTCGACCACAAGAACTACCGCGCCGCGATCTTACTCGGGCGACGAGTCGGCCGAGGAGCACGACGCATGGGCGTGGACCCACCCGTCGGAGTCGCAACGAGGCGCTCGAACGAGTCAAGCAGCGCAAAGAGGCCGACGCTCTCCCATGCCCGACCGCGCTTGCGCTTGGTGATCTCCGAGAGGATCCCCGCGCTCTCGAGTCGAGCGATCCCGAGGCGTGCAGCCTCGTCGCTCACATCGAGGGCGTCTTGGACCGTTCGCATATCCAAGACAGGTTGGACGGGCAGGAGGTCGATCAACTTCGCTGCCGCCGAGTCCGCCCGTGGTGATCCGGCCTGCTCCCGCCAGCGAGCCTTGAGCTCCTCGATCCGCGTGGCGAGTTCGCCAGCGCCCCGACACGCGATGGTCACCGCACGCGCGAAGATCCCGCACCACTCCTCTACCTGCTCTTCTCGGAATGTCGTCAGTCCACGCTCGTATTCCTCGTAGTTCGCGGCGAGGATCAGGCTCACGGGCGGCACGTAGTAGGGAGCCAGGCCTCGCCGGCGCAGGACGAGGTGGATCAGGCTTCGACCGACCCGTCCGTTCCCGTCCGAAAAGGGGTGGATCGTCTCGAACTGAGCATGGACGACCGCCGCCTGCGCGATAGCCGAGAGGTCATCGCGTGCGGCGAACCGGCAAAGGTCGTCCAGCAGCCTCGTGACTTGGTCCTCAGGCACAGGGATGAAGCGCGCGCCCCATGGGTCGTCGCGCCCACCGATCCAGTTCTGGCTGTTGCGGATGACCCCGCCGATCGCGGCGTCGCGCGTGCCCTCGAACAGCCGACGGTGGATCGTTCGGATCTCCGTAACGGTCAGATCGAGCTGCTCCGAGGCGAAGCGGATCGCCTCGTCCATCGCACGGACGTTTCCCAGCACGGCGCGCGCATTGAGGCTTGTGTCCTCTGGATCGAACGCGGCTTCAGCGAGCTTGCGATGCGACAGCTCGAAACCCTCGATACGAGAAGAGGCGACGGCCTCGGATCGGAGCAGTTGCCGAGCGACGGCCTCGAGGAGCTGGGTCCGTGGCGGGTCGTCGTTCAGCCGTCGGACCTCGTTCTCGGCTTCGGTGAGTTCCTGCGCGAGTTCTGCCGAGAAGCTTCGCGCCAGGTCCCGGATCGGCCAACCATCGAACGCGTAGTAGACGAAGCCCTGCCGAGCCAGACGGCCTCCGGAGAGGCTCGGCTGGCCACCCGCCCAGATCCGGCGCACGCCCGACCCGGGGACGGCGCGATAGGTCCGCTTCGTCGTCCTCGCCATCCTTGGCTTCACCTCCGCGTAATCCAAGGTTAGCACACTAACCTTGGATAGGTTCGTCGCCACGCCAAGAATGCGGTCCGTGAAAGGGCGGGTCGGAAGGTCCGCCGCCGTCCGCACCCATCCACTTCTGGCGCGTTTCGAGCAGTCCGGCTCCATCGCTGTCCGCGCGTGACCGCGCCGATCGTTTCGGACCGCGTGCCGTCTTCGACCTCAGTTAGGTCGTCGCGAATGAACCCGCCTCCCGCGCGCGAGCTCCCCGCCGACCCGCTTCTGGTGGCTTACGAGCCACGCCGGCAGCTCCTCGCAGCGCATCGGACGGCCGATGAAGTCGCCCTGCGCGCGTATGGCCCCGAGCGGTCCGAGGAAGCCCCACGTCCGCTGGTCCTCGACACCCTCGGCGACGAACGAGAGCGCCATCGCCTTCGCGAGCGCCGAAGCAGCGCGCACGATGACCGCGGCGCGCTCGCCTGTCACCGCCGCGGCCACGAGCGACCGATCGATCTTGACCTCATCGATCGGCAGGTCGTGCAGGTAGGCGAGCGAGGAGTAGCCCGTCCCGAAGTCGTCGATCGAGACGTGGACGTCGGCCGCCCGGAGCGCGGCCAGCTGCCCGATCTCGCGGCCGCCCTCACCGACGAGGGCGCTCTCGGTGACCTCCACCGTGAGCCCCGTCGGCGGCAGGTCGAGCTCCCGCAGCGCCGTGAGCAGCGCGTCGGTGAAGGAGGCGTCGACCAGCTGCCGCATCGAGACGTTCACGCTCACGCCCTGGGGAAGCCCAGCGGCGCGCCAGCGCGCGAGGTCCGCGAGCGCGCGCCGCAGGACCCACAGGCCCAGCGAGCGGATGAGGCCCGAGCGCTCGGCGACCGGGATGAACTCGGCGGGCGGGATGGGGCCGCGCTGCGGGTGCTCCCAGCGAAGGAGCGCCTCGAAGCTCAGGCACCGAGCCGAGCGCGCCTCGACGATCGGCTGGTATGCGACCCACAGCTCGTCGTTGTCGATCGCCGCGCGCAGCTCGCCCGAGAGCCCGAAGGTCGCCGGCAGGTTCGCGTCGAGCGCCGCCGAGTAGAGCACGAGCTCGCCGCCGCCGCCGCGCTTGGCCTCGTACATCGCCATCTCGGCCTGCCGCATCATCTCCTCGAACGCGGCGTCCGCGACCCGGACAATGGCCAGCCCGGCGCTCGCGGTCAGGTAGATGGGCCGTGCCTCGATCTCGATCGACCGCGCGAGGGCCTTGAGCAGCCGCCGCGCGACCTCGCTCGGCTCCGACTCCTGCGCGAGCGCCGAGACCACGAGCCCGAACTGGTCGCCGCCGATCCGCCCGACGGTGTCGGTCTCGCGGACCGCCGCGCGGAACCGATGGCCGACCTCGCGCAGCAGTGCGTCCCCGACGGCATGGCCGAGCGCCTCGTTCACGCTCTTGAACTGGTCGAGGTCGACGAACGCGACCGCCACCACCGTGCCGTCGCGCCGCGCCGCGGCCACGGCGAGGTCGAAGCGGTCCCTCAGCAGCGTGCGATTCGGCAGCCCGGTGAGCGTGTCATAGAGCGCAAGGCGCTCAAGCTCGGCTTCGCGCCGCTCCTGGTCGCCGACGTCCCGGATGAACGCGCTGAAGCTTGGGTCATCGCCCCGGCGCGTCGCCGTGATCGAGATCTCGGCCGGGAAGCTGTGGCCGTCGCGGTGCAGCGCCGGCATCCGCTGCGTCTTCCCGATCAGCGGTCCTTCGCCGATCTCGAGGAAGCGCCGGAGACCTCGCCGGTGCTCCTCGCGCAGGCTGGGCGGGACGATCGTCTCGGCGAGCAGCTGACCGATGACCTCGTCGCGCGACCAGCCGAAGAGCACCGCGGCCTGGCCGTTCCAGTCGACGATGCGGCCGGCGGCGTCCATGCCGACGAACGCCTCGAGCGCGGTCTCAACCACGCTGCGCAGCTGTTGCCGCTCCTCGGCGAGCGCCGTCATGAGGCTTCGCTGGCGAGCCTCGGCGGCCTCCTCTGCGTCGGCGAAGTCGTTGAACGTCCGTGCGAGCATGCCGAACTCATCGCTACCGCCGCCATCGGCGCGAGCGCTGCGGTCCCCGCCGGCGTAGCGCCGCAGGGTGGCGACGAGCTGCGCGAGCGGGCGGCTGACCGTCGTCGTGATCAGGAACCCGCCGACCGCCGCGGCGCCCGCGACGACGAGCAGCAGGAGACCGCGCGTCGCGCCGAGCCTCGCCGCGACGGCCTCCGCCTGCGGGGAGCCGGCGGGGAGACCCAGGAGGTCCTGCATCGCCACATCGGTGATGAGCGAACGCATCAGCGTGAGGGACACGACGGCGCCGAGCGCCGCGAAGATGCGCCCGCCGATCGGCGCATCGAGCGCGCGCGCGATGCCGACGATCCCGACAGCGCTCGACAAGAACACCAGAGTGACCGCGTCGAACGCGTCCGGTCCGCCCGCGAGAGCCGGCGCCGACTCGGTGGCGAGATCGAGCATGCCGGCCACGACGCCGTCCAGGCCGAGCGACAAGCCGACCGCGGCGGTGGACAGGATCACCGTCGCCAGCCACGCGCGCCCGGGCCAGCGCTGGTCGGCGAGCAGCGCGGCGCTGAAGCCGACGACGAGGAGGCCTGGCGCGAGGCCGCCCCCGACGGCGCGCCCGGCGGTGCCGGCGAGCTCGGCGAGAGGCGCGCTCGGTGCGGCGACGAGCGCCGCCGCCGCTCCCGCGCCGGCGCCGAGCACGGCGAGCGTCGCGGCCAGGTCGACCTTCGCGGGCGCGGGACGGACGACGACGCGATGCAGCCATGCGCCCGCCACCACCGCCAGCCCCAGGTCGTCCCAGAGGTCGTGCGCTTCGGTGCCCGGTACCTGCGCAGGGCCGCGCAGCAGGTCCAGCAGACTCGCCCCGATGTGGTAGAGGGACAGCGCGACGCCTACGAGCAGCAGCAGCGACGCGACGCGGCGCAGCTCGGGCCCCCTCGGCTCATCGAGCCCAAGGAAGACCAGCAGGAGCCCGTAGATGGTGACGCCGGTCCAGACCCCGGTACCCAGGAAGGTGACGACCAGCACGATCAGACACAGCGCGACAAGAGCGGTGAACGCGAGCGCCGCTCGAGGCGATCCGAGCCGTCCCGCTGCGAGCAGCCCCACACCGCAGACGACGAAGATCGGCCCCCACAGCCACAGCCACGCGGTGAGGCCTCCGTAGCTGGCGGGAAGGAAGCCCTCCGGATTGGCGATCATCAACAGCCCCTGGACCAGGACGAGGGCGCCTGCGGTCGTCCGGATCGGTCTCCACCCGGCCAGCCGGCCGGTGGCCGCCATCACGGCGGTCGCCAGCAGCGCGACCGTCAGCAGTCCCCATGTCGCGAAGCCATTGGGCCGTCCCGACAGCAGGAAGTTGACGGTGACGGCCAGCGGCATGAGGGGAACACACGCGGCGAAGGCTGCGCGCACCGGGCGCGGGAGGGGCAGTTCTGCCGCCGCGAGCGCGGCGATGCCGGCGATCACGGAGACGGCGGCGAAGGACCCCAGATGCGGCGCGAGCGGCGCGTATATCGGCGAAGCGAAGAGGCCCGGCGCGGAGGACGCCTGGACGGCGAAGCTGAAGCCGAGCGCCGCGGCGAACCACAGCATCAGCCGACCGCCAACGGCGGACGTCATGGGGCGGCTACCGTTTTGAGGCCCCCCAACGGAAATA
>MGON01000056.1:0-3662 GCA_001795345.1 Chloroflexi bacterium RIFCSPLOWO2_02_FULL_71_16
AGATCCGTGCCGTGAATCGCTCGGCGGAGGTCTTCCTCGGCCGGCAGCGCGGCGACCTGGTCGGGCGCGGGTGCGACGAGGTGCTCGCCTGCCGCACCTGCGGCGCCGGACCGCTCGCTGGTCCGTCCTGCCTCGGGAAGGCCGTGCTCGCGGGCGGCAGCGGCGTCCGGCACGCGCGCGCTCTCGTGCGCGCCGCGGACGGTCCGGTCGAGGTCCGCTTCTCGCACGTCCCGGTCGCGGCCGCCGACGGGACCCGCGCGGTCGCGATCTCCATCCACCCCACCCACGCCTGACATCGGTCTGACGATCTTCGGCCCTACGGTCGCCCCATGGCGACCACGGGAACGGCCCTCGAGACCCGCCGGCTGACGCCGGCCGACGCTCCGGACCTCGCGGCCCTCGCCGCGCGTCTCGGGAGCAGCGAGACGTCGGTCCAGTGGGTCCGCTTCCTCTCTCGCCCCGACGCGGTCGGCATCGCCGCCGTCGTGGACGGGGCGATCGTCGGCTACGCGGCCGGCGAGGTCCGCGGGGGATTCGGCCTGCCCGCGCCGGCCGCGTGGATCGAGGCCTTCGGGATCGACCTGTCGTGGCGCGGCCACGGGGTCGGACGCACGCTGCTCGGGGACCTGCTCGGGAGCTTCCGCACGGCGGGGGCGGCGCACGTCTACACCGTCGTCCCGGTCCACGACCGGTCGCTCGTCCCGTTCTTCCGCCAGGCCGGCCTGCGCGACGAGCCGCTGGCGTGCCTCGGGTGCGACCTGTGACCGGCTGGGAGCAGTACCGCGACGTGATCGAGGACCGTGAGTTCCCGACCGTCCGCGATTGGCGCGAGCGCACCGGCGGGAAGGTCATCGGATGCTTCCCGGTGTACGCCCCGGTCGAGCTCCCGTACGCGCTCGGGATGCTCCCGGTCGGCATCTTCGGCGGCGGCAACCGCATCGAGCTGGCGCACGCCGACTCGAGGTTCCAGTCGTTCATCTGCTCGATCGTGAAGAGCACGCTCGAGCTCGGCTTCATCGGGAAGCTCGACCTGTTCGACGGCCTCCTGTTCCACTCGATCTGCGATCCCGCTCGCAACCTCGCGAGCGTGATGCAGCGCAACTTCGCCGAGCGGCCGGCCATCTACGTCCACCTGCCGCAGAACATGACGTCGCCGAGCGTCGTGCCGTGGTTCGCCTCCGAGCTTCGCCGCGTGGGCGAGGCCCTGGGCGCGGTCGCCGGCAGGCCGATCCGCGACGTCGACATGGCCCGCGCCATCGGCGCGTACGAGGTCGTGCGGGGGCTGCTGCGGCACCTCTACGCCCTGCGGACGGAGGCGCCGGAGCGTATCTCGACCGCCGAGCTGTACACGCTCGCGCGCCTCGTCACCCTGATGGATCCGGCCGAGTCCGCTCCGATCCTCCGGGACGCGATCGAGCGCTCCCAGCAGCGACAGGAGCGGCCGAAGGACCGGATCCGCGTCGTCCTGGTGGGGTCGTTCTGCGAGCAGCCCCCGCTCGAGCTGATCGAGAGCCTGGAGTCCGCGGGCTGCTACCTCGTCGACGACGACTTCCTGCAGGGCTGGCGCTGGGCGCGCCGCGCGGTGGCCGGCGGCGGCGACCCGTACGAGGCTCTCGCCCGCGCGTACGTCGAGGACAGCGTCCACCTCAGCACCAAGCACGACCTCCGCCGCCCGCGCGCACAGGCGCTCATCGAGAGCGTGAAGAGCTCGCGCGCCGACGCGGTCATCTTCCTCGGCGCGAAGTTCTGCGAGCCCGGCCTCTTCGATTACGCGCTCTATCGCCGCGCGCTCGAGGAGCACGGCATCCCGCACCTGTTCCTCGAGTTCGAAGAGAAGATGTGGCTCTACGACCGCGTGCGGGGCGAGGTCGAGACGTTCGTCGAATCGATGCTGTTCACGGAGGCTACGGCATGAGCGTCGCTCCAGCGGTCCGCTACCAGGGGACGATCCACGAGCTCCAGAAGGAGCTCATGACCCGCTACTACGGGGAGCTCACCGACATCGCCGAGGGCCGGTCCGACGCGAAGAACGCCCACCTGCTCATCGCGGGCAACCCCGTCGAGATCCTGCGCGCGTTCGACATCCTCCCGGTCTATCCGGAGGTGAACGCGCTACAGCTCGCGGTGCGCAAGGTGAGCCTCCCGCTGATCCAGAAGGCCGAGGAGTTCGGCTACGCGACGGACAACTGCGCCTACGTGAAGGCGGACATCGGCCTCTTCCACGCCGGCGGCGTCGCGCCGTTCGGGACCGTGCCCAAGGCCGACCTGCTCCTCTGCAACTACGTCGGCTGCAACGTGTACCTGAACTGGTTCGAGCACCTCGCCGAGCTCACGGGCTCGCCGGCGGTGAACATCGACATCCCGTTCATCCGCACCCAGGGCGGCGAGCCGACCGCCGACGACATCCGCTATGTCGTGGCGCAGCTCGAGGAGCTCATCGCGCTGCTCGAGCGCATCACCGGCAAGCGCCTCGACCGCGAGAAGCTTCGGCGGACCGTGGATCTCTCGGCGCAGGCGGGCGAGCTCTGGGCGAAGATCAAGGACCTCACCAAGCAGCGGCCCGCCCCGTACGACGCCTACTTCGACTCCGTGACGATGATGGCGCCCCTCTACTGCCTGCGAGGGACCGAGGAGTGCGTCAGCTTCTTCCAGACCGCGTATGCCGAGATGTCGGCCAAGGTGGCCCGCGGCGAGGGGCCGCTGGCGCAGGAGCGCTTCCGCATCGTCATCGAGGGGCCGCCGCCATGGCCGTTCCTGCGGGCGTTCCGCGACCTCTTCACCCGCTGGGGCGCGGTCGCGGTCGCGTCGACCTACTCGACGGTCGGGGGCCTCTGGGAGTTCGGGTTCCGGCACGACCCCGCGAAGCCGCTCGAGAGCATCGCGCGCCACATGCTCGCGGAGAACCTCTGCAACCGGACCATGCTCCAGCGGTACGACCAGATACAGCGCTACGCGCGCGACTGGAACGCGGACGCCCTGGTCATCCACTCCGTCAAGAGCTGCCGCCTCTTCTCCGCCGGTCAGGGCGACATGCGCGAGCACTTCGTCCACGACCTCGACCTGCCGACGCTCCTCATCGAGTCGGACCTCGAGGACCCGCGGTACTTCTCGCACGCGCAGCTGCGCAACCGCATCGACGCCTTCTTCGAGGCGCTCGAACAGCGCCGCGTGACCGCCGCGGCCGACGCCGCCGACGCGGCGGGGGTCGCGTCATGAGGTATTCGGCGGGCGTGGATGTCGGCTCTACGCAGACGAAGGCCACCATCGTGGACGAGGAGGGACGCATCGTCGCTCGCGCCCTCACGGACACGGGCGCCTACCTGGTCCGCGCGGCCGAGCGCGCGTACGAGCACGCGCTCACGGAGGCCGGGATCGCGCGCGACGACGTCGGCTACGTCGTCGGTACGGGGTACGGCCGCTTCAACGTGGCCTTCGGGGACACGCAGGTGACCGAGATCTCCTGCCACGCGAAGGGCGCGTGGGCCCTCTTCCCGAACACGCGCACGGTCATCGACATCGGCGGCCAGGACACCAAGGCGATCTCCGTGTCCGACCGCGGCGAGGTCCTCGACTTCGCGATGAACGACAAGTGCGCGGCCGGGAGCGGCCGCTTCCTCACGAACTCCGCCGAGGCCGTCGGCATGGACGTGAGCGAGATCGGC
>MGON01000056.1:3690-5263 GCA_001795345.1 Chloroflexi bacterium RIFCSPLOWO2_02_FULL_71_16
TGCGGCTCTCGACGGTGTGCACCGTCTTCGTCGAGTCCGACATCCTCAGCTACCTCGCCCAGGGGAAGAAGGTCGAGGACATCCTCGCCGGCGTGCACGCCGCGATCTCGGCGCGGACCGTCGCCCTGGTGCGCCGCGTCGGCGCGAGCGAGGAGATCACGTTCACCGGCGGGGTCTCGCGGAACGGCGGGATGGTCCGCGGCCTCGAGGAGAAGCTCGGGGCACGGATCAACGTCAGCCCCGATTCGCACTTCACCGGCGCGATCGGCGCGGCGATCCACGCGCTCGAGCGCATGCGCGTGGCGTCGCTGGCGGTGGCCTGATGGCCGAGCTCGTCGCCGGGATCGACATGGGCGCGCGGAGCGCGAAGGCGGTCGTCATCGACCCCTCGGGCACCGTCCGCGGGTCCGCCATCGCCAAGATGCGCCCGGACTTCGAGGGCCTCGCGCGCGAGGTGCTGGGGCGTGCGGTGGCCCAAGCGGGCGCGACGGCCGACGAGGTCGGCTACGTCGCGACGACCGGCCTCGGCCGGTACAACGTGCCCTTCCGCGACATCCAGATCACCGACATCACGGCGGTCGCGCGAGGCGCGTCGCACCTCTTCCCGGGTACGCGCTGCGTCATCGACATCGGCGCCCAGAGCACCCGGGCCATGCGCCTCCTGGAGGGCGGGCGCGTGAAGGAGTTCCGGATGAACGACAAGTGCGCCGCGGGGGCCGGCGGCTTCGCCGAGCGTGCCGCGCGCTACCTCGAGATCAAGCTCGAGGACCTGGGGCCGCTGTCGCTCAATGCGACCGCCGCGCAGCCGATCTCTTCCGTGTGCGCGGTGTTCGCCGAGTCCGAGATCATCAACCTGGTCACCGCCGGGCACGCGGTCGAGGACATCATCCGCGGCATCCACGACTCGCTCGCCCAGCGCGCGCAGCAGCTCCTCAAGCGCGTCGGCATCGAGCCGGAGATCGCGTTCGTGGGCGGCATGGCGCGGCAGGAGGGGATGCGCGTCGCCCTCCAGGCGGCCCTCGGCGCTCCGGCGAACGTCGCCGAGCACCCCGATCTCGTCGCCGCGCTCGGCGCGGCGCTCCTGGGGCGGCAGCGCTGGGTCCGGCTGCGCGACGAGACGCGGAGGGCTGCATGAGCGTGATCGAGCCGCGCGCCGTGAGCGAGCTCGGCTTCCAGGACATCCGCTACGAGAAGAGCGGCTGGGTCGCGACCGTGACCATCGACCGGCAGGCCGCGTACAACGCGTACACGGCCGCCACGCTCCGCGAGATCGCCGAAGCGTTCCGGGACGCCTCGCGTGACGACCACGTCGCCGTGGTCGTCCTGACCGGGGCGGGGGAGACGGCCTTCTGCACCGGCGGCGACGTCAAGGAGTACGCGACCGACTACACGCAGCGGCCGCGCGACTACTGGAAGTACATGGGCTTCTTCATCGACGCGATCGACGCGATCAAGAACGTCGGGAAGCCGACGATCGCGCGCGTGAACGGGATGGCCGTCGGCGGCGGGAACGAGATGAACCTGGCGTGCGACCTCGCCATCGCGGCGGAGCACGCCCGCTTCCGCCAGGTCG
>MGON01000056.1:5294-5906 GCA_001795345.1 Chloroflexi bacterium RIFCSPLOWO2_02_FULL_71_16
CGCGACGCAGTGGCTGCCGATCGTCATCGGCGACCGCCGCGCCCGGCAGATGCTGATGACGTGCGAATGGGTCGACGCGCGGACCGCGCTCGACTGGGGCCTCGTGAACGAGGTCGTCCCCGCGGCCGAGCTCGACGCCGCTGTCGCGCGCCTCGCTGCGAAGCTCGTCGACACCTTCCCGGAGTGCATGCGCTACACGAAGCAGCAGACGAACTTCTGGAAGGACCTCGTCTGGTCGATGACCGCCGGGCACGCCCGCGACTGGCTCGCCCTGCACTTCGGCGCGCTCGAGCCGTACGAAGGCATGACCGCGTTCGCGAAGAAGCGCAAGGCCGACCGCGTCGGGGTTCGCGAGCGCGCCGCGTCCGGCGGGTCGAGCGAGCTCCTCTGGGGCCCCAACGCGCGGACGTGCCCGGCATGCGGAACGGAGGGCCTGCCCGACGCGTTCGCCTTCTGCGGCCGCTGCGGCGCGCCCGTGCCGCGCGCCTCGACCGCGTAGCCGGGGAGCTGGTGCGCGCGCTCGAGCGGCCCGAGCCCGCGGCGGGCCAGGCGCTCGAGCTGCTCGGGCGCGTCGCCCTCGTGACCGGCGGGTCGAGAGGCATCGGCCGCGCC
>MGON01000056.1:5918-6416 GCA_001795345.1 Chloroflexi bacterium RIFCSPLOWO2_02_FULL_71_16
CGACGAAGCGGCCCGCTCCACCATCGGAGTCATCGAATCGGTGGGCCGGCTGGCGGTGGCCCAGCGCGTGGACGTGCGCGATCCGGAGGCGCCGGCACGGGTGGTCGAGGCGTGCCGGGACCTCTTCGGTCGCCTCGACGTCCTGGTGAACAACGCCGGCGTCGCGCGCGACGCGGTCGTCTGGAAGATGACGGACGAAGCCTGGGACGAGGTCATCGCCACCGACCTCACCGCGGCTTTCCGCTTCATCCGCGGCGCCGTTCCGCTCATGCGCGCCGGTGGTGGCGGGCGCATCGTGAGCATCGCCTCGATAAACGGCCTGCGCGGGAAGTTCGGCCAGGCGAACTACAGCGCAGCGAAGGCCGGGCTGATCGGGCTCACCCGCGCCGTCGCGCGCGAGGTCGGCGCGTTCGGCATCACCGCGAACGTCGTCGCGCCGGGGATGATCGAGACCGCCATGGCGAGCGAGCTCCCTCCGCAGGTGCGCCAGCGCGCGAT
>MGON01000056.1:6437-11373 GCA_001795345.1 Chloroflexi bacterium RIFCSPLOWO2_02_FULL_71_16
CCTGGGGGCACCCGAGGACGTCGCCGCGACGGTGGCGTTCCTGGCCGGCCCGGGCGCGCGGCACATCACCGGCGCCGTCCTCTCCGTGGACGGCGGGCAGCGGATGTGACCTTCGTCACGCACCGGGGCGTGGTCCGCTCGCATGAGCTCGATCACATGGGGCACATGAACGTCGTCGCGTACGCGGCGAAGTTCGACGAGGGGACCTGGAGCTTCTTCAACGACATCGGGCTCACGCCTTCGTACCTGCGGTCGTCGGGGAAGGCGACCGCGGCCGTCCGCTACGAGATCACGTACGAGCGCGAGCTTCAGGTGGGCGACGTGGTGACCGTTCGCACGCACCTCACGCGGCTCGGGCGCACCAGCCTCGCCTTCCGGCACGAGATGTGGAACGGCGAGACCGGCGACCGCGTCGCCACCGCCGACGTCACCGGCGTGCTCATCGATCGGGCCGGCCGGCGGCCCGTCGCGTGGCCGGAGGACCTGGCCGAGCGGCTCCGCGCGCTCATCGGCTGACCGCCGCGGCGGAGCGCGCTTCGCGGCGCGCGCCGAGGTACGCCTCGCGCACTTCGGGGTCCTCGCCCAACTGGCAGGCCGTCCCCTCCTTCACCACGCGCCCGACCTCGAGGACGTAGCCCCGCGTGCTCACCTCGAGCCCCGCGCGCGCGTTCTGCTCGACCAGCAGCACGGCGCAGCCCTGCTCGGGCAGGCCGGCGATGACACGGCAGATCTCGCGCACCATGAGCGGCGCGAGACCGAGGCTCGGCTCGTCGAGGAGGAGGATGCGCGGGCGCGACATGAGGCCCCGGCCGATGGCCAGCATTTGCTGCTCGCCGCCGGATAGCGACCCGGCGATCTGCTCGCCCCGGCCCCGCAGCTGCGGGAACAGCAGGAGCACGCGTTCGAGGTCGAGGTCGATGGCTGCGCGCGGCTCGCGGCCGAAGCGCACGTGAGCGCCCAGGAGGAGGTTCTCGAGCACCGTCATCGACCCGAAGATGCGGCGGCGCTCGGGGACGTGGGCGAGGCCGCGCCGCACGAGGCGCTCGGCCGGCCACCCGGTGACGTCGACCCCGTCGACCCGGACGCGCCCGGACCTCGGGCGGAGGAGGCCGCTGGCGACCGCTAGCAGGGTGCTCTTCCCGGCCCCGTTCGCGCCCAGCAGCGCGACGACCTCGCCCTCGCGGACCGAGAGGTCCACGTCCCGCAGCACCGTGAGCCCCCCGTAGCCGGCGGTGACACCGTCCAGGCGCAGCATCTCGTCCATCACGCGACCCCGAGGTACGCGGCGATCACGCGCTCGTCGCCGCGCACCGCGTCCGGCGGCAGGTCGGCGATCTTCACGCCCTGGTCGAGCACCACGACGCGGTCGGCGACGCCGAGGGCCAGCTCGAGGTCGTGCTCGACGAGGAGCACCGTGACGCCGACGTCGCGCAGCCCGCAGAGGCGCTCGGCGAGCGCGGTGCGCTCGGGGGTGGACAGGCCGGCCGCGGGCTCGTCGAGGAGCAGCAGCATGGGCTCCGTCGCGAGCGCCCGGGCCAGCTCGAGCAGCCGGCGCTGGCCGAAGGGCAGCGCGTCCGGGTGGTCCCGGGCCCGCCGCGCCAGGCCGACGGTCTCGAGGAAGCGGTCCGCGTCACCGCGCGGCACCGCTCCCTTCCCGCGGGCCTCGCGCGCGACGAGGACGTTGTCGAGCGCGCTCAGGCTCCCGAACAGCTGCAGGTCCTGGAACGTCCTGGTGAGCCCGGCGCGGGCCGCCCGGTGCGGCCGGCACGGCAGCGGCCGGCCGCGGAACAGCACCTGGCCCCGGGTCGGGGGGAGGACGCACGACAGGACGTTGAGCAGCGTCGTCTTCCCCGCGCCGTTCGGGCCGATGAGCGCCACGATCTCGCCCTCCCGGACGGCCAGGTCGACGTCGCGAAGCGCGACGACGCCCCCGAACTCGCGCCACACGCCGCGGGCCTCGACGACGGCCGGCTCAGCCGGCATGCAGGGGCTCCTCCGCGGTCGCCGGAGCGGCGCGAAGGGACCGCGCGCGCCCGAGGCCGGCGGCGGCCAGGCCGACGAGCCCGGTCGGGCGCAGCAGGACCATCGCGGCCAGGGCCACGCCGAACAGCACGAGCTCGAGCTCTCCGGACGAGCCGGGCAGCCACTCCGGGAGGCTGCGGCGGAGCGTCTCGGTGAGCACCACGAGCGTGAACGCGCCGACCATGCCGCCCCACACGCTGGCCAGGCCGCCGACGACGGCCATGACGAGGAGCTCGAGCGAGAAGATGAATCCGAATGGCTGTGGCGAGAGGAACGTGACGTAGTTCGCGTAGAGGGCTCCGGCGAGCCCGGCGTAGGCGCCGGAGAGCGTGAAGACGCGCAGCTTCCAGTCCGCGGTGTGCAGGCCGAGCAGCTCCGACGCGACCTCGCTGTCGCCGATCGCGCGCAGCGCGCGGCCCGGGCTCGATCGCACGAGCCAGAGCGACAGCGCGAGGACCGCGAGCGCGGCGAGCCACACCAGGTAGAGGGAGGCGGTCTCGCCTCCCGCGATGGGGAGCGGCAGGGTGGCGGTCGGGATGGAGCCGAACCCGGACGGGCCGCGGGTGAGGTCGACCCACTCGTTCAGGACGACCTGGAAGACGATGCCCAGGCCGAGCGTGGCCATCGCCAGGTAGTGGCCGTGCAGGCGCAGCACCGGGCGGCCCACGACGTACGCGACCGCCATCGCGGCGAGGGCGCCAGCCGGGATCGTGAGCCATGGCGAGATGCCCGCGCGCGTCGCGAGCAGCCCCGACACGTACGCGCCGAGGCCGAAGAAGGCGGCATGGCCCAGCGAGACCTGCCGCGCGAGGCCGACGAGGAGGACCAGCCCGATGGTGGCGATGCCGTAGAGGCCGGTGCTGATGAGGATCGAGAGCTGGTAGCCGCTCGCGACGAGCGGCGCGAGCGCGATCAGCGCGGCGAGGACGCCGACGGCGGTGACGTCGCCCCTGGTCATCGCCGGCGCACCTAGATCCTTCCGCGAGCGAACGATCCGCGGAAGATGCCGCCGGGTCGCAGCAGCATGACGGCGATGAGCACGACGAACGCGAGCGCGTCCTTGTAGCCCGACGAGATCGGCGTGGCGAACGCCTCGAGGAGCCCGAGGAGAAGCCCGCCGGCCACCGCGCCCGGGGCGCTGGCGAGGCCGCCGATGACCGCTCCGACGAAGCCCTTCAGGCCGAGCATGAGGCCCATGTCGTAGCTGGCGAAGGTGATGGGCGCGAGGACGACCCCGCCGATCGCACCCACGGCGCCGGAGAGCGTGAGCGATACGAGGCCCATGCGGCGCGGGTCGACGCCGACGAGGCGCGCGGCGACGAGGTCCGCGGCGCAGGCTCGGAGCGCGCGTCCGGTCGTTGTGCGCTGGAAGAGGAACCACACGAGCGCGAGCACGATCGCGGTGGTCGCGACGATCCATACCGTCTGGCGGTTCACGGCCGCGCCCGCCAGGTCCAGCGACGGACCCGGCGTGAAGGCGGGGACGGTGAAGGGATCGGTGCCCCAGGCGATGAGCGCCATGCCGCGGATCGCCGTGGCGGCTCCGATCGTGATCATGATCAGTCCGAGTGGCGAGAGGCGTCCGAGCGCCGGCCGCAGGCCGAGCTCGTGGAGGGCCGCGCCGGCCAGGGCCGCTCCCGCGACCGCGAGCACCGCGGCGAGCGGGAGCGGCATGCCGGCATGGACGAGCTGCGCGGCGATCATGGCGCCGAGCATCACGAACTCGCCCTGCGCGAAGTTGATGGCGCCGGTGACCGCGAAGACCGTCACGAAGCCGAGCGCGACGAGCGCGTAGATGCTGCCCAGGGCGATGCCTGTCGCCGCGTACTGCAGCAGGTCGCTCATCGTGTGGCTCGTCGGTCATGCGTCATTCGGCTGGCTTCCAGGTGCCGCCGTCGATCTTGACCATCGTGACGGCCCTGTTGTCGAGTCCGTTGTGGTCCGTGGCGCTGAAGTCGAAGACGCCGGTGACGCCGACGAAGTTGCGGATCTTCTCGATCTCGTCGCGGATCTTCGCCGAGTCGGGACCCGCCTTCTCCATCGCCTTCACCGCGATCCAGAACGCGTCCCACGCGTGGCCGCCGAACGTCGTCGGCAGCTTCCCGTAGGCCGTCTTGTATGCAGCGGTGTAGTCGACAAGGACCGTCTTCTGTGGATCGCTGTCGGGGAGCGAGCTCGCGACGAGGAGCTTCCCGACGGGGAAGATGACGCCGTTCGCTGACGGCCCAGCGAGGTCGATGAAGGTCTGGTTGCCGATGCCGTGGCTCTGGAAGACCGGCAGCTTCAGTCCGAGGTCGAACGCGTTCTTGGTCACGGTCGATGCCGCCGGTGGGATGGCCCAGATCTGGAGGCAGTCCGCGCCGGACGCGCGGATCTTGGTGAGCTGCGCGGTCATGTCCGTGTCGGTCGCGCCGAAGCGCTCGTCCGCGACGACGGTCACGCCGTACTTGGGGGCGAGACGCTGGAGCTCGGCGCGGCCGCTGTCGCCAAAGGCGTTGTTCACGCTGATCCAGGCGAGCTTGGTGTGGCCGGCCTTCTTGTGGTAGGCGAGCGCGTTCTCCATGATCAGGCTGTCGCTCTGCGGGGTCTTGAAGACCCACTTCCGGTCCGCGACCGGCTCGACGATCTTGAAGCTGGCAGCCGCCGAGATGAGCGGGATCTGCGCCTTCTGTGTCGTGTCGACGATCGCCAGCGTCGTGCCGCTCTGGCTCGGCCCGATGATGACCGGGACCTTGTCCTCTTCGATGAGGCGCTTCGCGACGAGCACGCTCTGGCTTTCCTGGCTCTGGTTGTCGTAGAAGACGACCTCGACCTTGTGCATGAGGCCGTCGGGTCCCTTGATCCCGCCCTTGGCGTTCAGCTCGGCCTCGAGCATCTTCACCGTGTCGCGCTCGGGGACCCCGAGCGACGAGGC
>MGON01000056.1:11393-14096 GCA_001795345.1 Chloroflexi bacterium RIFCSPLOWO2_02_FULL_71_16
TGGATGCATGACCCCTTCTCCTTTCGCCCGCGTGGTCGCCTCGGGGGTGAGGCCCCGGCCGTGCTACATGGCCATCGCCTCCCTTGCCGCCCCGATGTGCGGTGTGGCCAGCCGGCTGCCCGCGTGCAGCGCGGCTAGTGCGAGCGCGACCGAGCCGCCGGGCGGGCGCGCCGAGATGGCGGCCTCCACGGCCTCGATGGGGACGACCCCGGTCGTCTCGACGAAGGCTCCGAGGGCGACGAGGTTCGCACCGGGACCGTTCCCGACCGTCGCCCGGGCGGTGGCCGTGATCGGCAGGATGGCGCACACGGTCCCGGGGACGGCGTCGTCCCCGGAGCTGTCGGCGATGAGGAGGCCACCCGGGCGCAGCTCCGGCAGGTAGCGGTCGCGGCCGCTGGCGCTGAGGGCGACGAGGACGTCGAGCGCCGACGCGATCGGGTAGGCGATCTCCTCGTCGCTGACGATGACGTCCGCCTTGCTCGCCCCGCCGCGCGACTCCGGTCCGTACGACTGCGAGAAGGTCGCGTTCCGGCCGGCCCGCACGGCGGCGTCGGCGAGGAGGAGCGCGGCGGCGGCCACACCCTGGCCGCCCCTGCCGGCGAACCGGATGCGCAGCTCGCTCACGTCGCCTGGACCTCGAGAGCCGGAGGCCGCTGGTGCAGCACGCCGAGCTGGATCTCCGGCCGCGGCCCGATCACCCGCGAGCGCTGGGCCTGGAGCATGTCCGGCCCCCGGCCGAGGGCGTTGTAGCGCCCGTAGAACTCCGGGCAGTCGGAGAGGATCTCGACGAAGGAGAACCCCGAGTGGGCGATGGCGCCCGCGATGACGTCGTCGAGCGCGAGCGGCAGCGAGGTCGCTCCGCGGGCCACGTAGCTCGCGCCGGCCGCCTCAACGAGCCGGCAGGCGTCGAAGCTGGGCTCGCGCGCGCCGCCAGGGGTCGTCGTGCTGCGCGAGCCGGGCGCGGCGGTGGGGGCCGCCTGCCCCCCGGTCATCCCGTACGTGGCGTTGTTCAGCAGCAGGCAGGTGAGGTCCACGTCGCGCCGCGCCGCGTGGATGAGATGGTTCCCGCCGATGCCCAGCCCGTCGCCGTCGCCGGTGACGACGATGACCTCGAGCTCGGGTCGCGCCAGCTTGATCCCGGTCGCGAAGGTGAGCGCGCGGCCGTGGGTCGTGTGCACCGTGCGGAGATCGACGTAGCCCACCATGCGGCTCGAGCAGCCGATCCCGCCGACGAGGACGATCCGGTCGAGCGGGATGGTGCCGCGGTCGATCACGCGGAGCAGCGACCGCAGGGCGATGCCGTGCCCGCAGCCGGGGCAGAGGATGTGCGGCATGAGGTCCTGACGGAGGTACTGCCGGAGGTCGCTCACGCGACCACCCGCTCGCCGTCCGTGACGCGCACCGCCGCGGCCACGATCTCCTCGGGCGCGATGGGCCGGCCGTCGGCCCGGAGCAGCGTGGCCACGGAGCCGCGCGGGACGTAGCGCTCGATCTCGACGGCGAGCTGGCCGAGATTCATCTCGGCCACGAGGACGCCGCGGGCTCCTGCCGTCGCCGCCCGGAAGGCTTCCGCGGGGAAGGGCCAGATGGTGCGCGGCCGGAAGAGGCCGAGCCGCATGCCGCGCGCCCGTCCGTCGTCGACCGCGCGGCGCGCTGCCCGGGCCACGATGCCGTACGCGACGACCACGAGGTCCGCGTCCTCGGTGCGGTAGGTCTCGGCCCACGCGATCTCCGCGCGGGCTCGCTCGACCTTCCGAGCCAGGCGCAGAGCGAGATCGCCGACGACGGCGGGGTCGTCGGTCGGGTAGCCGCGCTCCCCGTGCCCGAGGCCGGTGACGTGGAACCGCTGGCCCGAGCCGAGGTCGGGCAGCCGCGCGACGTCATCCTCGCCGGCGGCGTACGGGCTCCGCCCGTCTGGGCCCGCGCGTGCCGCAGGCGGGGGCGACACCGGAGCGAGATCCACCCGCTCGCGCAGGTGCCCGATCACCTCGTCGTAGAGGAGCACGACCGGGGTGCGGAGCCGGTCGCTGAGCTCGAACGCCCGCGCGGTCAGCTCGTAGACCTCGGCGACCGACGCCGGCGCGAGGGCGATCGCGGGGTGATCCCCGTGCGTCCCCCAGCGCGCCTGCATGACGTCTCCCTGCGACGGGCGGGTCGGCAGCCCGGTGCTCGGACCGCCCCGCATCACGTCCACGACCACGCAGGGGATCTCGGCGTACATCCCGTACCCGAGGTGCTCCTGCATGAGGCTGAAGCCGGGGCCGCTCGTCGCGGTCATCGCGCGCCGGCCCGCCAGCGACGCTCCGAGCACGGCCCCCAGCGACGCGATCTCGTCCTCCATCTGGACGAACACGCCGCCGCGCTTGGGGAGCGCCGCGGCCATCTGCTCGGCGATCTCGGACGAGGGCGTGATGGGGTAGCCGGCGAAGAAGGTGCAGCCGGCGTCGAGCGCCGCGCGGGCACACGCGGCGTTCCCCTGCAGCAGTTCGTTCACGCTGGTACCGCCTCGTGGATCGTTATGGCGAAATCCGGGCAGAAGGTCTCGCAGAGCCGGCAGCCGGTGCAGGCGGCCGGACGGACCGCGCTGACCGCCGGCGATCCATCGAAGGCGAGGCACCGCTCCGGGCACACCCGGACGCAGACCCCGCACTCGACGCCCTTGCACCACGCGGGGACGATCTCGATGGCCGGTGCCGCGGCCGC
>MGON01000057.1:0-905 GCA_001795345.1 Chloroflexi bacterium RIFCSPLOWO2_02_FULL_71_16
CGCATCCCCGAGCATCTGCGTGCGGAGGTCGCTCGCCTAGACGCCAATGACGGGCGCTACGACCTCACCGACCTGGTGCTCCGGAACCTTGAGGCGCTCGGCCTGGACCGTCTGGTCGTCATCGGCGGCGACGACACCATCAGCTTCGCGCAGGCCCTGGTCGAGAAGGGCTTTCCGCTCATCGCCATCCCGAAGACCATGGACAACGACGTCCAGGGCACCGAGTACTGCGTCGGCTTCGCGACCGCGGTCACGCGTGCCAAGGAGCTCATCGACCGCCAGCGGACCACGCTCGGATCGCACGAGCGGATCGGGATCTTCCGCATCTTCGGCCGCGACTCGGGCTTCAGCGCGCTCCACACCGCCTACGTGACGTCGGCGCGCTGCCTCATCCCGGAATCGCCGTTCGACCTGGAGCGTCTGGTGGGGCTCCTGGTCGAGGACAAGCGCCTGAACCCGAGCCGCTACGCGTTCGTCATCGTGGCCGAAGGCGCGCGGTGGACGGGCGGCGAGCTGCCGGACGTGGGCGAGCCCGACGCCTTCGGCCATCGCCGGAAGGCCGACGTCGGCGAGGCGCTCGCGGACGAGGTCCGCAGGCGGACGGGCGAGGACGTGCTGGTGAGCCACCTGACGTACGACCTGCGGAGCGGCGATCCGGACGCGTTCGACCAGATGGTGGGCACGACGTTCGCGAACATCGCGGTCGACCTCATGAAGGACGGCATCACGGGACGCATGGTCGCGATCCAGGATGGCCGCTACACGCACACGGCGCTCCCGGACCCCAAGCTCGGAGCGCGCAAGGTGGATGTCGCGCGGCAGTACAACGCCGAGCGGTACCGGCCGCAGTACGCGGGGCGGCTCGGCTACTCGATCTGGATGGAGAAGCGCTGATCCGGCCGCCG
>MGON01000057.1:914-3595 GCA_001795345.1 Chloroflexi bacterium RIFCSPLOWO2_02_FULL_71_16
ATCGATCGCACGTGAGCTCTCAGAGGATCCCCCTGCCGCGTGAGGAGCTGCGCACCCTCACGCAGTACGGCCAGCGGCCGCCGGGTGACGCGATCCGGCTGAACGCGAACGAGTGGCCGGACCCGACGCCCGCCGCGCGCTACCTCAGCGAGCAGGAGCTCGAGCGGCTGATGCTCAACCGGTATCCGGGTCCCGCGATCGAGCTCCGCCGTATCCTCGCGGAGCAGTACGGCGTGCGGCCGGAGCAGCTGAGCTTCGGCAACGGCAGCAACGACGCGATCCTCTCGCTCTTCCTGACGTTCGGCGGCCACGGCCGGACGACGCTCCTGTTCCGCCCTACCTACGAGCTGCACGGCAGGCTGACCGTGCTGGCCGGCGGGACGGTGGCCAGCGAGATGGTCGGGCTCCCGTACCGCCTGACGAAGGACCGCGCGCTCGCGGCGACGGAGCGCGAGCGGCCGGCCATCGTGGTCTTCTGCACGCCGAACAACCCGACCGGCACGGTCATCGACGATGACGTGATGCTCGCCGTGGCCGAGCGCTTCCCCGAGACGCTGATCCTGGTGGACGAGGCCTACTCCGACATCTCCGGACGAACGCTGCTCCCGGTCCTCGCGGACCACCCGAACCTCGTGATCAGCAAGACGCTTTCGAAGGTGCACGCCGCGGCGGGCCTGCGCCTCGGCATCCTCGTAATGCACCCGGCCCTTGCCGAGTCCATCCGGGCCATCCAGGTCGGCTTCAACGTCTCGGTCGTGAGCTACGCGCTCGCGGCGAAGATCGCCCGCGACGAGGCCGCGGTGAGGGCGCGGGTCGAGCAGGTGAGGTCGGAGCGCGAGCGCGTATTTCGCGCGCTCGCGCGGACGGAGGGGATCGAGGTCTTCCCCTCCGAGGCCAACTTCCTCCTGTTCCGCATCGGCGGCGACACCGCCGCGGCGCACGGCCGCTTCCTCGACCAGGGCCTGCTCATCCGCGACATGACCCCCTGGAAGGGCTGCGAAGGGTGCCTGCGCGTCTCCATCGGGACCCCCGAAGAGAACGACCGGTTCATCACGGCGCTCGCGACGGTCTTCGCCGCCGCCCCGGCCTGACCGTGGCGCCCGGCGCCACGCTCCTCATCGACGGGTCCAGCCTCGCGTACCGCGCCTACCACGCGATCCCCACGATCCTCGCCCCCGACGGCCGGACCGAGACGAACGCGGTCTACGGCTTCCTCGGCTTCCTCTCGAGGCTCATCCCCGACCGGAAGCCCTCACGTCTCTGGGTCGCCCTCGACGCCGACTGGCGGCCGGCCTTCCGCGTCGAGGCGCTGCCGGCGTACAAGTCGCATCGCGTGGCCGCGGAGGGAGATCCGCCCGACCCGGTGGAGCCGCAGATCCCGATGATCGTCGAGATGCTCGACGCGGTCGGCATCTCGACGGCGCGAGCGGAGGGTTTCGAGGCCGAGGACGCCATCTCGGCCCTCGCGAGGATCGCCGACGGACCGGTGGAGATCGTCACGGGCGACCGCGATCTGTTCGCGCTCGTGCGGGATCCGAAGGTCACCGTGCTGTACACGCTCCGCGGGGTGAGCGACCTCGCGAAGGTGGACCAGGCGTGGATCCACGAGAAGTACCGGATCCCCGGCGACCGGTACATGGACTACGCGATCCTCCGCGGCGATCCGTCGGACGGCCTCCCGGGGGTCGCGGGGATCGGCGAGAAGACCGCGAGCGAGCTCCTGCGGAAGTACGGGTCGCTCGACGCCATCCTCGCGGCGACCGACCTTTCGCCCACGATCCGCGCGAAGCTCCGCCGATCGGCCGACTACCTCGTCGGCGCACGTCGCGTCGTGGCCATGGCCGACGAGTGCCCGGTCGAGGGTGGCTCTGGCGAGCTGCCGGCGGAGCCGCGTCAGCAGGAGAAGCTGAAGGAGCTGACCGCGCGGTACGGCCTCTCGGGCGCCGTGGATCGTTTGTTGGGAGCGTTGCGTCTAGCATCGGCCGCGGCATGATCGTCTACCCGGCGATCGACATACTCGACGGCCGCTGCGTCCGCATGACCGCGGGGGACTTCGGAACGGCGGAGGACGTCGCGCCCGACCCGCTCAGCGCCGCCAGGCGGCTCGTCGGCGAGGGCGCGGAGTGGCTTCACATCGTGGACCTGAACGGCGCGCGGACCGGTACGCCGGCGAACCTCGAGCACATCCGCGCCATCGCGAACCGCTTCACGGTGCAGATCCAGGCGGGCGGGGGGATCCGCGACTTCGACACAGCGGAGGCGTTCGCCGAGGCCGGCGTGTCCCGCATCGTCGTGGGGACGGCGGCGGTGCGTGACCCGGAGCTCATCGGCCGCCTGGTGGACCGTCACGCCGACGGCATGGCGGTCTCGGTGGACGCGCGCAACGGCTTCGTCGCCGCGGCCGGCTGGCAGGAAACGACGAACGTCCGGGCCGCCAAGCTCGTACAGGAGCTCGCGATCATGGGCGTCCCGACGGTCACCTACACGAACGTCTCCATCGACGGCACGCTCCAGGGCGTAGACCTCGTTTCGCTCGAGGAGGTCGCGCGCTCTTTCGGCGGCGACGTCATCTACGCGGGCGGGGTCGGGTCGCTAGACGACATCCGCGCGGTCGCCCGCCTCCGCCATCGCGGGCTCCGCGGCGTCATCGTCGGGCGTGCCGTCTACCTCGGCCGCTTCAC
>MGON01000057.1:3633-5685 GCA_001795345.1 Chloroflexi bacterium RIFCSPLOWO2_02_FULL_71_16
CCGCGACGCGCGAGCGGGTCTGATCCCCTGGGAATGAAACGGGTGATCGAGGTCGAGAGCCTCGTGAAGCGCTATCACGGCGCCGAGACCGACGCGGTCAAGGGCATCTCCTTCTCCGTCCGGCAGGGCGAGTTCTTCACGCTCCTCGGTCCCAACGGGGCGGGGAAGACGACCACGATCTCGATCCTCACGACGACGCTCTCGCCGACCGGGGGCAGCGCCCGCGTCGCCGGGTTCGACTGTCGGACGCAGCAGAGCGAGGTCCGCCGGCGGGTGGGGATCATCTTCCAGAAACGCAGCCTCGACCAGAACCTGACCGCCGAGGAGAACGTGCGCTTCCACACCGTCCTCTACGGCATGTTCCCGTGGCGACCGGCCTTCCGGCTCATGCCCAAGGCCTACCGCGAGCGCGTGGGGGAGCTCGCGGGGATCCTCGGGATCGGGGCCGAGATGGGGAAGCCGGTGCGCACCCTCTCCGGCGGGATGCAGCGCAAGCTCGAGATCGTCCGCAGCCTCATGCACCGGCCGCTCGTGCTCTTCCTGGACGAGCCCACCGCCGGGCTCGACCCGCAGAGCCGCCGCAACCTCTGGGAGTACCTGCGCGACTCGCGCGAGCGGAGCGGCACGACGGTGTTCCTCACCACTCACTACATCGACGAGGCCGAGGACTGCGACCACGTCTGCATCATCAACAACGGGCGCATCGTCGCGGAAGGGTCGCCCCACGACGTGAAGGCCGCGCTCACCGCTCAGTACCTGCTCGTCGACGCGCACGATCGCGCGGGGCTGCGCGAGGAGCTCCGCTCGCGCGGGGTCGCCTTCCGCGAGACGCCGCTCTTCCGCATCGAGCTCGACGGCATGAGCGCGCACCAGGTCCTGCGCTCGATCGAGACGCCGCTGACGGTCGTCCAGACGCACGCGCCGTCGCTGGAGGACGAGTACCTCGAGATCGTGGGGAAGGTCGCCGAATGAGAGGCGTGAGCGAGCGTCCGGCTTTGCCGGCGCGAGCGAATTCGATGAGCGGTGTCGAGGCGGCGAGGCCGCAGGCCGAGCGCGAAGAGTGACGAATGAGCTCGGGGCGATCCTCATGCTCGCGAACCGCGACTTCCTGAAGCTGCTGCGCGACCGCACCCGCCTGGTGGCCGAGATCGTGTTCCCGGTCATCTTCATCGGCGCCCTCGGCGGGAGCCTTCAGGCCAACCTCGGGGCGAGCCTGGGCTTCAACTTCATCGCCTTCACCTTCACCGGTGTCTTCGCGATGACCCTGTGGCAGACGACGGCCATGGGCATCGTGTCGCTGATCGAGGACCGCGAGAACGACTTCAGCCAGGAGATCTTCGTCAGCCCGGTCTCCCGCTACGCCATCGTGTTCGGGAAGATCCTCGGAGAGACGCTCGTGGCCGCGCCGGTCGCGGTCGTCATCGTCCTGTTCGCGATGGTGCTGGGCATCCAAATGACGCTCGGCCAGCTGCTCGGGCTCATCCTGGCGGGCCTCGCCGTCGCGTTCTTCGGCGGCGCGTTCGGCATCCTCATCCTCGGGAACCTCCGCCACCAGCGGACGGCGAACCAGATCTTCCCCTTCATCATCCTTCCGCAGTACTTCCTCGCGGGCATCTTCAATCCGATCGCAGTGCTGCCCTGGTATCTCGAGGTCCTGTCGCGGATCTCGCCCCTCCGGTATGCGGTCGACCTGATCCGCGGCGTCTTCTACGCGGGCGGCACCGATCCGGCCCCCGCGGTCCTCGCGCCGCCGGAGGTGAACCTGGCGATCATGACCGCGGCGTTCGCCGTGTTCATGGTGGTCGGGACCGCGCTGTTCGTGCGCTCCGAGCGAAACCGCTAGGTGAGCGACCGCTAGGTGAGCGAGCGCTAGGACAGGGCGGCCACCGCGCGGTCCAGCCGCTCGAGGCTGCGCTCGCGGCCGAGCAGGACGATCGACTCGTAGAGCGGCGGGCCCACGTTCGTTCCGGTCACCGCGAGACGGACCGCCATGTTCACGTCGCCCTGCTTCCAGCCGCTGGACTCGGCGAGCGACTTGAGGGCGGTCTCGAT
>MGON01000057.1:5741-6356 GCA_001795345.1 Chloroflexi bacterium RIFCSPLOWO2_02_FULL_71_16
CGAAAAGGAATGCGATCTGGGGCTTGGCGTCGGCGAGGGTGTGGAGCCGCTCCTGGATGAGCGGTAGGACGGATCGGACCAGGGCCTGGTCCCATTCCGCCGGCAGGAAGGGCAGGAGCCGCGCGAGCAGGGCGTCCAGCGAGAGCTTGCGGATCCAGACGCCGTTGAACCACCGCAGGCGCTCGTAGTCCCACTTGCCCCCGGCCTTCTGGACCTGGTCGGTGCGCCAGCGCTCGACCAGGTCGTCCATCGAGAAGACCTCGTCCTCCGTTCCCGGCGCCCAGCCGACGAGCGCGAGGTAGTTCACGAGCGCCTCAGGAAGGAAGCCCTGCTCGCGGAACTCGCCCAGGCGCGTCGAGCCGTGGCGCTTGGAGAGCTTCTTCCCGTCCGGACCGAGCACGCTCGGGAAGTGGCCGTGCGGCGGCACGTCCCAGCCGAAGGCGCGGTACACGAGCAGATGCTTCGGGGTCGAGGGGAGCCACTCCTCGCCTCGGAGCACGTGCGTGATGCCCATCAGGTGGTCATCGACGATGACCGCCAGCTGGTAGGTCGGGAAGCCGTCCGACTTCATCAGGACCTGGTCCTCGATCGAAGCCAGGGGCCACTCGACCCGCC
>MGON01000058.1:0-126 GCA_001795345.1 Chloroflexi bacterium RIFCSPLOWO2_02_FULL_71_16
GTTCGCGAACTGGCCGGGCGCGCGGGTCAGTCCCTTCAGGACGACCATGTCGCCGGCGACGTCCTCCTCGCGGATGGTCCGCACGAAAGGCGGCGCCATGCGCATGAGGTGGCGCGCCCCGTCCTT
>MGON01000058.1:158-3909 GCA_001795345.1 Chloroflexi bacterium RIFCSPLOWO2_02_FULL_71_16
CGATGACGACCTCGTCGGCGACCACCGCCGCGGCGCGCTCCGGATCCCGGGTCTCGAGCGCCGACATGAACGAGCGCGCGGCCTCGAGCGGCGTCACGACCCGACCGGCACGGCGCCGAGGGCGGCGATGCCCGCGACGACCCAGTCCTCGCGCATCCGGATCCCGAGAGCGCCGAGCGCGAGCGCGGCAGCGATGCCGGTCGCGATCTCGTCCAGGCTGAGGTCCGGGACGGCGTCGACACGCACGTATGGCTCGCCACGAACGAGGACCTCGAGCTGGCCGTCGCGCCCCACCACGGCGTAGTCGCGGCCGCCGACGAGCGCGGGCATGCCGGCCTTCGTGATGCGCTCCTCGGCGCTCTCGCGCGCGGCCTCCGGCATCGGCGCGATCACCAGCGGGCAACCCTTGGGCACCAGGTCGAGGGCGCGGTCGAGGCCCGGGCCGTCGAGCGGGCCGATCACGACGAGGTCGGGCCGGGGCGCGTGCACAGGGTCGGAGGGGTCGACCGGTGGATCCAGCAGCAGCGCCACCCGCTGGCTCGCTTCGGCGAAGGCCGTGAGCGCGAGGATGACCACACCCTCCCGCCGGGAGAGCTCGCCGAGCTCCGGCGCGCTGTACGCCAGCTGGTAGCCCGCGGAGGCGCTGATCGTCCCCGCCTTGCCGATGAGGCCCTCATCGATGGGCACGTCGCCCAGGCGCAGGTCACCAAGCGAGCGACCAAGGGTGGCCGTCGGGGCACCCGCCGCGTGAAGGATGGCTCCGGCGACCCGCGCGACCGCGGCCGACCGCGGCCCGAGCAGCGTGGCTACCAGATATCGAACGTCGGGGGTCTGCAGCGAGGCGAGGCACGTCCGCACCCGCTGGATCGATCGTTCGTCAGGCGCAACGTCGGGGAGCGCCTCGAGGTAGGCACGCACGAGCGGCGCTTCCACCCTCTGGATGCTCGCACACCCCGGTGGGATGATCAGATCGTGCGACTCGCTGCGCTCCTGCCCTACGCGGCGGTCGGGGCCCTCATCGTCCTGGCCTCGTCGGTCGCGCTCTTCTCCGCCGCGCCCGGAGGCTCGATCGGGCCGGGGAGCGCGCCGACCCTGGCGCCCGCCGCCGGCGGCACGCCGCGCGCGGTGCCGGAGCTCTCGAAGGAAGCGCGCCTCGCGTACTGGCGTGAGGGCCGTCTCTGGGTATCGGGCCTCGACGGATCGCTGCGCCGCGGCGTGGCACAGATCGACGATCCGGATCGCGTGTCCCAGATGCGCTGGTCGCCCGACGGCGAGTGGATCGCCTTCGTCGACGGGGGCTTCGCGCTCCGGGTCGTGCGAACCGACGGGACGCGCAGGGACGTGGAGCTCCCGGTCACCCTCCAGGGCCAGGCCTGGCGCATCGCGGACATCCACTGGTCCACGGGATCGACCCGCATCGCCGCGACGTTCCTCCGCTCGGCCGACGGGCGCTCCGACGCGTTCGTCACCGACCTCAGGCCAAGCCTTCGCACCTGGACCCGTGTCACGCAGATGAACGACCTGTTCGTTGGCGACTGGCTCTCGGAGCGAGAGCTCCTCGCGAGCACGGCGGGCGGCGTCGTCGCCATCGTCGAGGTGCCTGACGAGCTGGCCACGGGCCTGGAGCCCGCGTCCGTCCGGCCGATCAGCGGCGCGCTCGGCACGTCGCCGATCCTCGCGAGCGACGGGCGCATCCACTTCCTGGCGGGCCGCGTTCCGACCTCGCGGGACCCCGCTCTTCCCTTCATCACCGTGAGCCGGGCTGGGATCTGGAGCGTGGCCGCCGACGGCAGCGACGTGCGCCGCGAGTGGCTCGGCGAGCTCAACGACGTCCGGCTCGACGCGCGGCTGCCCGACGGGCGCTATCTCGTGCATCGCGGCTTCACCTCCGCGCAGAGCGTCACCGCCAGCGACGTCGTGGCCCTGCCGGCGAACGGCGGCCTCGTCGAGCGGGTGCGCCTCGGTCCGGACGGAAAGACGGCCTACGGCTTCACCCGCGAGCGGATCGTGCGGCTCGACATCACCAGGGTCGGCCACCCCGACCCGGCCCGACCCGAGGCGAGCGTGACGGTCTTCCTCGACACCAGCGGCGAGGCCGACGTGTGGTTCCCTCAGCGGACCACGGTCGCGCGCGGGAGCGAGCCGCCGGCCGCGGAGCCGGTGGCCCGGTACGCGTTCTCGCTGGGCACCCACGTGTGGGAGATGCGGCCGGATGGCAGCGCGGCGCTCATCCGTGCGGGGCAGGCCCTGCGACGGACCTTCCTGCCGGTCCCGAAGTGGTCACCCACCGGCGATCACCTGTTGCTCCTGGAGCAGGCCGGCCTGGGCGCCCCGACGACCGCGCTCGTCGCCGTCGTGATCGACCGAGACGGTGAGCAGACGCGCCTCGCGGACACATACGCCGCCGCGCGGTCGTTCGCGTGGGCGCCTCGCGGTGACGAAGTGGCGGTCGTGGTCGACAAGCGTGGCATCAACGGCACGGCGTCCGACGCGCAGCTCGAGGTGCGCTTCATGGACACGGCGGGGAAGGCCACACGTCCCCCCGTCCCGGGCCGCGAGGTCGCCTGGACGGCCGACGGCGTCCTGGTCCTCGGAGAGGTCGAGGGCACGCCGGTCGTGCAGCTGCTGGGCGACACCGGGGCGCGAACGTTCGTGCGCTACGGGACGCTCGTGGGTGACCCTCGGGTGATGGACCCAGGGCGCTTCTCATCGTGGAGCGGGCTCGACGCCCGTCCCGACGGCTCGGCGGTCAGCGTGCGCTTGAACAGCTCGGACGGGACGGTGGGCTACTTCGTCCTCCTGGACCAGGCCGGCAGGCCGATCGAGTACTTTCGCGGCGACCCCGACGTAAGTGAGCCTGCGTGGTCGCCGGCACGGACGCTCATCGGCTACACGCTCGGCCTGCGCACCGCGAACGAGCGGGCGGTCGTGCACGAGCCGGGGGCGGGGCCGCTCATGGTCGAGAGCGGGCGCTTCGCGGGCTGGAGCCCGGACGGGGAGTGGTTCTACGTCGGTAGGACGACCGGCCTCTATGCCTATCCGCTAGCGGGAGGCGCCGCCGTGCGTGTCGGCCCCATCGGCGTGCCCGCGGGGATCACCGCGGCGCCCTAGGGCTTTCGCGCGACCGCGAGGAAGTGCTCGAGCGCCGCGAGATGCTCGTCGATCGAGCCGTACTTCGCGCCCATCGTGTTCAGCTCGACGTGCGTCGCTCCCGCCTCACGCCACCACGCGACGTGCCGGGGCCACTCGTCGCGCGGCGTGGTCGCGGCGCTCACGCGTCCCTCCAGACCGACGGTCGCCGCGTCGCGCCCGGCCTCGCGCACCAGCTCGCGGAACAGGTCGATCGCGACGCGGCCCTCGTCGCCCGGCTGTACGTGGGTCAGCCAGCCGTCGGCCGTGCGGGCGATCCGCGCGAGCGCCGGCCGGATGACCTCCTTGGCCCGCGCGTTGTAGCCGCCGCCCATCCAGAGCGGGATCGGCCGCTGGACGGGCATCGGGTTCAGGCCGGCGCGGGAGACGCGAATCCGCTTGCCCCGGTGCTCCACGAGCTCCTCGCTCCAGAGCTTCCGCATGACCGCGATCTGCTCCTGGATGCGGGATCCGCGCGTGTGAAAGTCCTCGCCGAGCGCCTCGTACTCCACCGCGTTCCAGCCCAGGCCGACGCCGAGCCGCAGCCGGCCCCGCGAGAGGACGTCGACCTCGGCGGCCTGCTTGGCCACGAGCGCGGCCTGGCGCTGGGGAAGGATGATCA
>MGON01000058.1:3923-4521 GCA_001795345.1 Chloroflexi bacterium RIFCSPLOWO2_02_FULL_71_16
TCGAGCCGCGTCGTGATCGCGGCGAGGTAGCCGTAGAGGACGAAGGGCTCGTGGAACAACGACTCGTGCGTGTACGGTCCGCTCCAGCCGCCGGGGCGATCGGGATGCGCGCCGAGCACGTGGTCGAACACCGCCACCCCGTCGAAGCCCATCCGCTCGATCTCGCGCGCGTAGCGCGCTACGCCCTCGGGGTCGGCGCCGATCTCGAGCTGCGGGAACACGGCGAGCACCTTCACGGGCTTATCTTCGCCCAATGAGCGTGGAGCACGCGCCGAGCCCCGGCGAAGCGCCGTCCGCCGCGGAGCTGGAGCGCCGCCTCCGCGCCGAGGCGAGCGGCGTCCATGGCTGGTCGAACGGACCGGGCGACCGCTACGGCGAGCATGAGCACTCCTACCGGAAGGTCCTGTACTGCGTCCGCGGCTCGATCGGATTCCTGCTGTCCGACGGCAAGAGGATCGAGCTGCGGCCCGGTGATCGGCTAGTGATCCCGCCCGGCACCAGGCATGGCGCGCTCGTCGGACCTGAGGGCTGTACCTGTATCGAGGGTCAAGGCTAGGCGGCAGCGGCCGGCCTTCGCGCCGTCCCCACGCTCGACCCA
>MGON01000058.1:4625-10234 GCA_001795345.1 Chloroflexi bacterium RIFCSPLOWO2_02_FULL_71_16
ACTCCACGCGAACGCCCCCGCCGCTCTCCCCGCGCATACTCGGGACATGCGTTCGATCGCGAAGCGAATGTCACGGCTGGGCACCGAGACCGCGTTCGAAGTGCTCGCGAAGGCAAGGGCGCTCGAGGCGCAGGGCCGGAGCATCGTGCATCTCGAGATCGGCGAGCCCGACTTCGACACGCCGCCCTCCATCGTCGCGGCCGGCGTGGCCGCGCTCGAGCGCGGCGAGACCCACTACACGCCGAGCGCCGGCGTGGTCGAGCTGCGCGAGGCGATCGCCCGATACCTGTCGGAACGGCGCGGCCTGACGGTCGACCCCGGGCAGGTGATCGCGACGCCCGGCGCGAAGCCGATCATGTTCTACGCCATCCTCGCGCTGCTCGAAGCGGGCGACGAGGCCATCTATCCGGACCCGGGCTTCCCCATCTACTCGTCGATGATCGACTTCGCCGGCGCGCGCGGCGTGCCGCTGCCTCTTCGGGAGCGCAACGCCTTCGAGCCCGACCTCGACGAGCTGCGCTCGCTCGTCACGGACCGCACGAAGGTCCTCATCATCAACAGCCCGCACAACCCCACCGGCGGCGTGCTGTCACCCGCCGCGGTCCGCGAGATCGCCCGGCTCGCCCGTGAGCGCGACCTCTGGCTCCTCAGCGACGAGATCTACGCGGAGACGCTCTACGAGGGCGAGCACCGCTCTCCGCTCGCCGAGGAAGGCATGGCCGAGCGGACGATCCTCCTCGACGGATTCAGCAAGACGTACGCGATGACCGGCTGGCGTCTCGGATTCGGCGTCTTCCCGCGGCCGCTCGTGGAGCCGGTGACGAAGCTCGTGACCAACTCGGTCTCCTGCACCGCCACCTTCGTCCAGCGGGCCGGCGTCGCCGCGCTGTCCGCGCGCCCGCCCGAGGTCGACGAGATGGTCCGGGCGTTCCGCGAGCGCCGCGACGTGATCGTCAGCGGCCTGAACGAGGTCCCGGGCATCCGCTGCCTGAAGCCGAAGGGCGCGTTCTACGTCTTTCCGAACATCGAGGGCCTCGGCCTGGGCGACAGCGTCCGGGTCGCCGACCGCGTGTTGAACGAAGCCGGGGTCGCGGTCCTCGCGGGGACGTGCTTCGGCCGCGCCGGCGAGGGATACCTGCGGCTCTCCTACGCGAATTCGCTCGAGAACATCTCCACCGCGGTCGAGCGCATCGCGGATTGGTCCGTGAGCGCCCGGTCCGTCACTTCCGCCAGCAGGGCCTGACCCCGCCCGGAGCGGCCGCGCGCAGGCTCGACGGATCCCGTTCGGCAGTCGTTCCCATACTGAGCGTGTGCAGGAAGCGGAGCGCGAGCTCGCCGCCTACTCGCAGCAAGAGCGGCGGCTCGTCACGGTGCTGTTCGCCGACTTCGTCGGCTTCACGACGCTCGCCGAGGAGCTCGACCCGGAGATCCTCCAGGAGACGGTGTCCAAGATCTTCGAGGATCTGGCCGAGGAGGCCATCGCCTACGACGGCACCATCGAGAAGTTCATCGGCGACGCGATCTTCGTGGTGTTCGGCGCGCCGGTCGCCCACGAGGACGACCCGCAGCGCGCGCTCCGCTGCGCCCTGGGCATGCAGCGCACTTTCGCCGAGCACGCTGCCGGGCTGAAGAAGGACCGCAGCATCGAGCTGGGCCTACGCATCGGCATCCACACCGGGCTCGTGGTGGCGGGCCACGTCCGCTCCGTCGCGGAGTACGGCGTCATGGGCGACACCGTGAACACCGCCTCGCGGCTGCAGTCGGCCGCGGCACCGGGCGAAACGTACGTCACGGAGGAGGTCTTCCGCCTCACCAGGCGCCAGTTCGCGTTCCGCGAGGTCGGCCCGGTGAAGCTCAAGGGCAAGGAGCTCCCGATCATGGCCTACGCCCTGAGCGGCGAGCGCAGCGAGGCCGGCGCGCGCATCGAGGTGAGCGCGCCTCTCGTCGGCCGCTGGATGGAGCTGTCGCGGCTCGACCTTGCGTTCCAGTCGGCGCGGCTCGGCCGGAGCGAGGTGGTGGTCATCACCGGCGAGCCGGGCATCGGCAAGAGCCGGCTCGTGAACGAGTTCCTCGGGCTCGCCGCCGCGGGCGACGGCGAGCGCTCCACGGCCGATGCGCCGCGCGTGCTGCGGTGGACCTTCTCGCGGGTGAACCAGCGCTCGTACGCGGGGTTCATCGAGCCGCTCCTGGTCGAGCTCGGCATCGAGCCGACGGCGCCCGACGCGGTCGACCGCGTAGAGGCGGTGCTGCACGAGCTGGGCTTCGCCGTCCCGGCGGTCGTCGCGCCGTTCGTCGCGCAGTTCCTGCACCTGCCCGGCGCGGGCGAGCCGGTCGAGGTCTCCGAGGAGCGTCAGCGGTCCATGTACATCGCGGTCTTCGACGTCCTCTCGGCGATGGCCCGCACGCGGCCCGTCCTCTACATCCTCGAGGACCTCCACTACGCCGACTCGGCGTCGCTCGACCTCCTCGCGTTCATCACGCAGCGCGCGTCGGGCGTGCCGCTCATCTTCCTGCTGGCCCAGCGGCTCGGACCGGGCTCGCCCGAGCTGCGGCCCGCCCGCGCGAACTTCTCGCAGATCGTGCTGCAGCCGCTCTCCGACGAGGAGGCCTCGCGGATCGTCGAGGCGTCGCTCCCCGTCCCACCCGAGGTCCGCGACCGCATCGTGGCCCGGGCGGGCGGCAACCCCTTTTTCATCGAGGAGTCGCTGCGCTCGCTGATCGAGTCGGGCGTCGTCGAGCGCGAGGAGGGCGGCGCCTGGCGTCTGGTCCGCGTCCCGGCGGGCCTCGAGGTGCCCGCGACGCTCCACGCCCTCGTGGCCTCGCGCATCGACCGGCTGCCGCCGGTCGCCAAGGAGTCGATCCAGCTCGCGTCGGTCATCGGCGTGCGCTTCGGCGACCGCGTCATGCGCGCGGCGGGCGGCGACCGCCTGGCGGACGCCATCGACCAGCTCATCGCCGCCGACCTGGTGATCGACGCCGCGCCGACCGAGCGGCGCGAGGGCCGCTACCGCTTCAAGCACGCCGTGACGCAGGAGGTCGCCTACAACACGCTGCTCGTCCGGCGGCGCGTGGAGCTGCACCGGACGGTGGCCGAGGCCATGGAGCGCGTCTTCGGCGACCAGGTCCGGGAGTTCCTGCCGGCGCTCGCCCACCACTACCTGCTGGGCGAGGTGCCCGACCGTGCGGCCGGCTACGCCTGGCGGGCGGCGCAGCGCGCCCTCTCGATCCACGCGCACGTCGAGGTCATCCGCTTCGCCGAACAGGCGCTCGAGCTCTTCGAGCAGCTGGGCGAGGTCGACCGCGCCGTCGAGTCGCTCTACCTGATCGCGCGCATCCGCCGCTTCCGCGGCGAGAACGACGCCGCGCTCGCGGCCTACGAGCGCGCGCTATCGATCCTCGAGCAGCGCGCCCCGGACGAGCGCGAGCGCATCGCGAGCGTGCTGGCGCACATGGCCGAACTGTGCACCCGCTGGGACGCCAAGCACCCGGACCTCGACGGGCTCATCGCCCGCGGCCTCGAGCTCGTGGGAGAGGAGCGCTCGCGCGAGCGCGTCCTGCTGCTCGCCGCCAAGGCGTTCATGCCGCGCCGCTCCCCGCGCGCCACCGAGGCGGACTGGGAGGGCGCACTCAGGATCGCGGCCGAGGCCCTCGCGATCGCCGAGGAGCTCGGGGGGTTTCGCGAGGTGTCGCTCTGTCTCGACGCGGTCGGGTACGCGTACCGCGAGCTCGGCCGCTTCCGCGACGCCTATGCCGTGAACCAGCGCCGGCTGCCGCTGGCCGAATCGCTCCAGGACAACGACGAGCTCATCGACGCCCACAACATGTGCGCGGGCGCGGCCATCGTGCTCGACGACCTCGAGGACGCCCTGGAGCACGCCACGCGCGCGAAACACCTCGCGCTCAGCACCGAGAAGCCGCGCCTGGGGATCGCCTCGGTGCAGTTCGAGGCCACCGCCGACCTGCTCGCGGGCCGCTTCCAGGCCGCGCTCGACTCGGTGGCCTCGCGCACGCAGGTGCAGCCGGCGCGCACGGACAAGTCGGTCATCGACCTGATCCCGATCGGGATCGCCGCGGCCGCCGCGCTCGGGTCGGAGGACGAGATGGCCCTGCACGACGAGCTCACGCAGGCAGAGGCCGCGCCGCACACCATCGCCGCCGCCGACCTCTTCGCCGCCATCTGGGGCCAGCGCCGGAGCGAGAGCGCGTACCACGCGGCGCGCAGCGCCGGAGTCCCGCGCGGCGTCACCTCGCTCACGCTGTTCGGGCCGCCCATGCTCGTGGCCGCCGCGCGCTGGGGCATCGACGACGAGGCGCTCCGCGACCGCGTGGTAGCCGCGGTCGAGCGCGCGGGACATGCCCGCGGGCGCGCGCTCCTCGTTCAGGCGAAGGCCCTTCGGGCGCTCGCCCGCGGCGAGGCGGCCAAGGCGGAGAAGCTCCTGCTCGACGCGATCCAGTCGTTCGCGACGCTGCGCCTGGACCACGAGCGCGCCGTCGCCATGGGCGACCGGGCCCGCGCGCTCGCCGCGCTCGGACGCGGAGCCGACGCCGCGCGCGAGCTCGACGAGGCGCGCGCGATCGCCGACCGCCTCGGGGCGAAGGCCCTGCGCGGGGCCCTCGAGGCCGAGCCCGTGCGCGCGTGACCACCCCGACCTGGGGCTGACCGGCTCCGGAGGTCTAGGCCGTCGAGGCTTCCGAGCCGCCCATGAGGAGCGAGCGGCTCACGACGCGCAGGCCGGATGCGCGCGCGAACTCGAGCGCGGCCTCGGCCTCGCGCACCAGCTCCTCGGCCGCGCCGGCGTCGGTCGGGAACTCGGCGACGCCCATGCGCGGGTCCACGCCCGAGCGCTCCTTGATGTCCGGAAGGATCTTGTCGAGGAACGCGAGGGCGCCCCGCAGCGAGGTGTGCGGGAGCGACAGGGCGAGCAGATCCTCCCCCTTGAAGGCCACCCGGTCGCTGGTACGCGTCTTCTCGAGTAGCAGCTTCACGAGCTCGCTGCGCTGCCGCAGGGCGACCTCGATCGACGCGTCGTCGGCGTTCTCGAGGATCGGTTCGAGGCCGATGAGGACGAAGGACACCGGGTAGCGGTAGCGGCGGCCGCGGCCGATCTCGTCGCCGAGCTGCTTCTGCGCGTGCCGCCACTTGAGCGCCCCGGCCTCCGCGGTCGGCGTGAGCTCCTCGATCAGCAGGCTGTCGTGTCGGAGCTGGAGGGCGTCAGCCTCGGCCTGCGCCGCGACGCTGTCCGCGGCGTAGCCGATGGCGACGAGCGCCGCGGCCACGATGGCCACGGTCACGCCGAAGCCGTCCAGCCCGACGAGGTACCAGCGCACGCTGCCATACACCGCCGCCGAGAGGAGGCCGGTGACGACCCCGCTCCTGGGGAACGGGTGGAAGAGCGCCGACGTGGTGGCCAGGCCCGCGAGCGCGGGGATGAGGATCCGCGTCTCGCCGGCATCGACGAAGACGCCCGCCGTGGTTCCGATGCCGGCGATCGCGGCGAGCAGCGCGGCCGCGGCCTTGGTGCGCGTCGGCCCTCTCACAAGCGGCCTCCCTCGCCGGTGCGCGAGGCCTGGTAGGCCTGCGCCGCGGCGAGCCCGAGCGCGAGAAGCAG
>MGON01000059.1 GCA_001795345.1 Chloroflexi bacterium RIFCSPLOWO2_02_FULL_71_16
GGGTCCGCCACCTTTCAAGCCGAGCCTCGGGATGACCTCTTCCGCGGCGCGAAGTCCTTTGGGTCTCGGCACAGCGCAGGAGCCTAGGCGACGGCGCACCGCGGTACCCGACGCGGCTCGCGGCGCGCGGCCCTTTACACCTCGCTCCCAATCGTCCCAGTGGTATGGACCGTCACGATGTGCGCGTTTCCGATCCGCGTCCTACCGCGTAGGCTCTCGCGCGTCCGCATTCGCCGCGTCATCCGCGGTGCGCCTCCCGCCGCGCTGAGGCCCAGCTGGACCGGTACGTCGCTTGCTATGTAGCTCGCACATGCAGGTTGGGAAGCGGCCGCGTCTCGTGCTCATCGTGGACGACGACGCGGACACGATCGACGCCGAGCGTGCCGTCCTGTGCGACAACGGCTTCCGGGTCAGCATCGCGCGCGACGGTGGCGAGGCCATGGTCGCCCTTCAGCAGGACCCGCCCGCCGTCATCCTGCTCGACATACAGATGCCCGGCGTGGACGGGCCCTCGTTCGCGCGCGCGCTGCGCAAGGCGTTGCGCCACGTCCCGCTCGTCGTGGTCACCGGCGCGCCCGACGCGCGGCACGAGGCCGACCGCTGCAACGCCGAGGCGTACCTGCGGAAGCCCTTCGACGCCGACGAGCTCGTCCGCGTCGTACGCCGCTTCGCCGCCTAGAGACGTAACCTCGGCGCGTGCCAGCCCGCCTGCTCGTTCGCCAGCCCGACGGGAGCGTGGAGGAGCGCCCCGTCGAGGACCTCTCGGAGCTGCGCGACCGCTGCGCATGGCTGGACATCAGCGACCCGAAGGAACGCGACGTCCAGCTCATCGCCGAGGAGCTCCAGCTGCATCCGCTGGCGATCGAGGACACCGTGCACCGGCACCAGCGGCCGAAGATCGACGAATACGAAGACCACTACTTCATCGTCGCCTACGCCCTGGAAGAGTCCGAGCCGGACGTCGTGCGCGACATCGAGATCTCGATCTTCCTCGCGCGCAACGTCGTGGTCACGGTGCACGAGGGCGAGCTCAGGGCCCGCGCGGCCGTCGAGAAGCGGTTCCGTGAGGGCAAGCTCGCGACCCCGGGCCTGCTCCTGCACGCCCTCCTGGACACCATCGTCGATGGGTATTTCGAAGTGGTGGACGGCTTCGGCGAGCGGGTCGAGCTCCTCGAGTCGCTCATCCTCGACGAGACCCCGCGCGGCTACCGCACGTCGCTCAGCGAGCTGTTCGAGCTGAAGCGGGACCTGCTGCGCATCCGCCAGCGCATCGCGCCGGAGCGCGAGGTCCTGAACGTCCTGGTCCGCGGCGACATCCGCGAGCTCCGCGAGGCGGGCCGCCGCGCCTACTTCCAGGACGTCTACGACCACATCGTCCGCGTCACCGACGAGATCGACACGTTCCGCGAGCTGACGAGCAACGTCATCGACGCGCATCTCGCCGCCGCCTCGAACCGCCTGAACGAGATCCTGAAGGCGCTGACGAGCGTGGCCACGATCCTTCTCGTCGTGACGCTCGTCACGAGCTTCTTCGGGATGAACTTCGAGGCGATCCCGTTCGCCAGCCCCGAGCTGTTCTGGGCGGCCATCGCGTTCATGCTCGGCTCGACCGGCCTGCTGGCCCTCTACTTCCGGCGCCGCGGCTGGCTCTAACGGGAGCCGCCCGGCGCCGTGCAGCGGCCGTAGCGCGCCCATACACTGACCCTGTCTTGGCCGCTGTCCGCACCCGGGGGGGAGCGCGTTGAGAAGCGCGGCGATCCTCGGCCAAGTAGGGATCGTGGTCGCGGTACCCATCGCTCTCGGCGCCTGGCTCGGACTGAAGCTCGACGAGGCCATAGGCACTGAGCCCTGGGGACTGCTCGCTTCGATCTTCGCGGGAATGATCGTGGCCGGCGCGGGGGTCTGGGGCTTGATCAAGAAGCATCTCGAGGCGAACCCGATCCGGCCGTCGTCGGATCGCGCGCGCGAAGCCGGCCGCCGCTGGGAGGCCGAGATCCGCCAACGCGAGCGAGAAGAAGAGGAAGCGAGCGAGCGTCCGGCTCCGCCGGCGCGAGCGAGTTCGACGAACGGCGTTGAGGCGGCGAGGCCAAAGGCCGAGCGCGATATGCAGGACGAGCGCTAGTGGGGTTCTTCTTCCCGCACGGGTTCGAATACCCGCCTGACTTCCACATCCCGCCCCTCACGGGGACCGAGCTCGTCCGCATCGGCCCGCTCTCGTACACGAACTCGCACTTCACGATGCTGCTCGTAGCCACGTTCCTCGTGGTGCTCGCATGGCTGGGGACGCGCCAGAAGCGCGAGGTGCCGAGCGGGATCCAGAACCTCGTGGAGATGCTCGTCCAGGGGCTCGATGACTTCGTCGTCTCGGTGGGCGGCGCGGGCGCGCGGCGCTACCTGCCGCTCTTCGGGACGCTGTTCCTGTTCATCGTCACGTCGAACTGGCTGTCGGTCACGCCGTTCTTCGGCCAGGTCGAGCTCCTCCGCGCGCCGACGAGCGACTACCACGTCAACTTCGGGATGGCGGTGATCGCGTTCGTCGCCTATCAGACGGACGGCTTCCGAAAGTTCGGCCTTCCTTACCTGTCGCGCTGGTTCAACTTCAGCGGGTTCAAGGAGGGCGTCTTCGTCGGCGTGATCATGGTGCTCGTTGGGCTCATCGAGCTCTTCAGCGAGCTGTTCCGCATGCTCACGCTCACGCTCCGGCTCTGGGGGAACGTGCTCGGCGGCGAGATCATGCTCGTCGTCATGAGCGGGCTCCTGCTCCTGCCGGGGCTCGCCATCCCCTTCGCCGGCTTCGAGGTCTTCATCGGCCTCATCCAGGGCCTCGTGTTCGGGCTCCTCGTCCTCATGTACTTCGTCCTCGCCTTGGAGGGACATGGCGAGGAGCACGGAGAGGAGGCGAGTCACACCGAAGCGAGCGACTACCGCGACGGATCTCACGCGCAGCATCCCGCAGTTCAAGGCGCGTAATGAACACGGAGTAGTGAACTACTCCGAAGGAGTGTGAAATGGAGTTTGCTGGACTAGCTGCCGGCATCGCCGTCGGCTTCGGCGTCCTCGGTCCTGGCATCGGCGTGGGCATCGCGACCGCGGCGGCCAATGAGGCGATCGGGCGCAACCCCGACGCGGCCGGCGCCATCCGCGCGAACCTGATCCTGGGAGCGGCCCTGGCCGAAGGACTCGGCATCCTTTCGTTCGTCCTCGGCATCCTTCTCTGGACGCGGATCGGCTAGATGCTCTTCGCTCCGCTTCTCGCAGAGGGGGAGACCAGCGCCTTCGCGCTCGTCGTGGATCCGTGGTGGGTCCTGGTCTCGATCGTCCAGTTCCTGGTCCTGTTCCTCTTGCTCCGCAGGATCCTCTGGGGTCCGGTGACCCGCACGCTGAAAGCTCGGGCGGACCGGATCCGCGAAGGGCTCGAGGCCGCGGAGGCCTCGCGACGCGAGCGCGCGGAGATGAAGCAGGAGGTCGAACAGCTCCTCGCGACCGCGCGCCGCGAGGCGCAGGAGATTTCCGACCGCACGACGAAGGCCGCGGAAGCGGCCGCCGTCGAGATCCGCCGGGAGGCTTCGGGTGAGGGCGACCGCATCCGCGAGCGTGCCCGCACGGACGCGCAGCAGCTCCACGACCAGACCCTGGCCCAGCTCCGGGGAGAGGTCGCCTCGATGGCCGTCCTCGCGGCGAGCCGGATCCTCGGCAAGGAGGTCGACGAGCGCGCCCACCGCGAGCTGATCGAACGCTCCCTCGACGAGGCCGGCGGCATGCTCGGCGGCCGCAACTGATGGCACTGACCGGATCCGCGGCCCGGCGCTATGCCGAGGCCCTCCTGGACATCGCGCTCGAGGAGCGAAAAGTGGACGCCTACCGGGAGTCGCTCGACAAGGTCGCCGCCGCCTTCTCGGGCTCGCTGCCCTTCTTCCGCGATCCCAGCAGGCCGCTCGAGCGCCGGCTCAAGGCGGCCGAGGCCGCGACGAAGGGCGAGCCGACGGCCATCGGGTCGCTCGTCTCGATGCTCATCCGGCGCGGCCGGATCGCGCTGATCGCGCAGATCGCGGCGGCATACGGCGACCTCGTGGACGATCGAGCGGGGATCGCGAAGGCGCGCATCACGACCGCGGTCCCCCTGCCGGACGCCCAGCGGGCTTCGGTCGTCGGCCGCCTCGAGAAGACGACCGGCAAGAGGATCGAAGCCGAGTTCGCCGTGGAGCCCACCCTGCTGGGCGGCGCGACCGTGCAGGTCGGCGATCACCTCGTCGACGCATCCCTGCGCGCCCAGCTGGACGCGCTCCGCGACCAGCTCGCGAGCACATAAGGACTGGGAGAGAAATGGCAACGACCTCGTCAGAGATCACCGAGATCATCAAGGCCCAGATCAAGGGCTTCCGCGGCAAGGCCGAGTCGGTCGACGTGGGCACGGTCGTAGAGGTCGGTGACGGCATCGCCCGCATCTACGGCCTCGCGGGATGCATGGCGTCGGAGCTCCTCGACTTCGGCCGGGGCGTCTTCGGGCTCGCCTTCAACCTCGAAGAGGACACCGTGAGCGCGATCGTCCTGGGCGACTACACCGAGATCAAGGAGGGTGACGAGGTCCGGACCACCGGGCGCATCGCCGAGGTGCCGGTGGGCGACGCGCTCGTCGGGCGCGTCGTCGACACGCTCGGGCGCCCGCTCGACGGGAAGGGCCCCATCGCGACGACCGAGACGCGCCGAATCGACGTTGTCGCGCCGGGCGTGATCCTACGCAAGAACGTCGATACGCCGCTCCAGACCGGCATCAAGGTGATCGACTCCATCACGCCCATCGGGCGCGGCCAGCGCGAGCTCATCATCGGCGACCGCCAGACGGGGAAGACGGCCATCGCGATCGACACGATCATCAACCAGAAGGGCCAGGGTGTCTTCTGCGTCTACGTCGCTGTCGGCCAGAAGGAGTCGTCCGTCGCGAAGATCGTGGCGACCCTCGAGGAGCACGGCGCCATGGACCACACGACGGTGGTCATCGCGGGCGCCTCCGACCCCGCGACGATGCAGTACCTCGCGCCGTACTCGGGCTCCGCGATCGGCGAGTTCTTCCGTGACGCCGGCAAGGACGCGCTCTGCGTCTACGACGACCTCACCAAGCACGCGCAGGCGTACCGGCAGGTCTCCCTCCTCGCGCGCCGTCCACCCGGGCGGGAGGCGTACCCGGGCGACGTCTTCTACCTGCACTCGCGCCTCCTCGAGCGCGCCGCGCGCATGAACGAGGAGAACGGCGGCGGCTCGCTGACAGCCCTCCCGATCATCGAGACGCAGGCCAACGACATCGCCGCCTACATCCCCGCCAACGTCATCTCCATCACCGACGGGCAGATCTACCTCGAGACGGACCTCTTCAACGCCGGGGTGCGGCCCGCGATGAACACCGGCCTCTCCGTCTCGCGCGTCGGCGGCGACGCCCAGATCAGGGCCATGTCCAAGGTGACCGGCAGCATGAAGCTCGACCTCGGGCAGTACCGCGAGCTCGCCGCCTTCGCCCAGTTCGGATCCGACCTCGACAAGGCCACGCTCGCGCAGCTGCGGCGTGGCGAGCGGCTGGTCGAGATCCTGAAGCAGCCCCAGTACCAGCCGCTCCCGGTCGAGAAGCAGATCGTGATCATCTTCAGCGGCACCGCCGGGTACCTCGACGACGTGCCGCGCGAGCGGGTCGCCGACTTCGAGCGCGACCTCTACCGCTGGATGGACGTCCAGGCTCCGCAGGTGGGTCAGCTCATCCTGAAGGAGCGCAAGTGGACCGACGAGGTCGAGAAGGCCGCGCGGGCGATGATCGAGGAGTTCAAGAAGGCCAACCCGTACGGCGAGGCCAAGGCCTAGATGCCCAGCGAGCGAGACCTGCGCAGGCGCCTGCGCAGCATCCGGAACATCCGCCAGGTGACGCAGGCCATGCAGACGGTGGCCGCGTCCCGGATGCGCCGCGCGCAGACGGCGGTGGCGGCCTCACGGCCGTACGAGGAGCGGCTGCGGACGGTGCTGAACGACCTCGGCCCTTACGCCGATCCTGAGTTCGAGCCGCTCCTGGCGCGCCGCCCGGTGAAGCGCGTCCTCGTCGTCCTCGTCACGTCGGACCGGGGTCTCGTGGGCGCGATGAACACGAACCTGCTGCGGGCGACGCTGCGCTTCATCCAGACGAAGCCGGCCGTCAGCTGGCTGGCCGTCGGTCGCAAGGGCATCGCCGCGGTCCGCCGCGTGCGTGGCTCGGCCGTCGCGGAGTTCCAGGGACTCGGCGATCGGCCCACCTCCACCGACACCGGCGTCATCTCCCGGGTCCTGCGCGACGAGTTCACCAGCGCCAACGTGGACGAGGTGCATCTCGCCTTCACGCGGTTCGTGAACACGCTTCGCCAGGTCCCGACGATCCGAAGGATCCTGCCGCTGGTGCCGGAGGAAGAGGACATCGACGAGCTGCCGCCGCTCCAGTACATCTTCGAGCCGGATCCCGCGACCGTGCTGAACGCGATCCTGCCGCGGCTCATCGACGTGACCGTCTACCAGTCGGTGCTCGAGAGCATCGCCTCGGAGCAGTCGGCGCGAATGGTGGCCATGCGCAACGCGACCGAGAACGCGGGCGAGCTCATCGACGAGCTCCAGCTCGCGAGCAACAAAGCGAGGCAGTCCAAGATCACGAAAGAGATGCTCGAGATCGCGTCCGGCGCCGAAGCGCTGGCGAAGGGCTAAGAGGAGTTACCGAGATGGCCGTCGCAGAGAAGACCAAGAACATGGGCCGCATCGTTCAGATCATCGGCCCCGTCATCGACGTGCAGTTCGAGGAGGGGAAGCTGCCCGGGATCTACCACGCGCTGCGCGTCGAGCGGGACGGCCAGAAGCCGCTCGTCGCCGAGGTGCAGCAGCACCTGGGGAACAACTGGGTGCGCGCGGTGGCCATGGACACGACCGACGGCCTGCGCCGCGGCGTCGAGGTCGAGGACACCGGCGGCCCCATCACCGTGCCCGTCGGTCCGGGGGCCCTCGGCCGGCTAATGAACGTGACCGGCGACCCCATCGACGGGAAGGGGCCCGTCACGGCCGTCCGCCGCGATCCCATCCACCGCGCGCCACCGGAATTCACGGAGCAGTCCGTCGCGAGCGAGCTCCTCGAGACCGGCCTGAAGGTCGTCGATCTCATCTGCCCGTTCCTGAAGGGCGGCAAGGCCGCGATCTTCGGCGGCGCCGGGACGGGCAAGACGTTCGTGATCATGGAGCTCATCCGGAACATCGGGTACGAGCACGCGGGCTACTCGGTCTTCTGCGGCGTGGGCGAGCGCTCGCGCGAGGGCACGCAGCTCCTCGGCGAGATGCACGAGTACGGGGTCATCGACAAGGTCGCGATGGTCTTCGGCCAGATGAACGAGCCGCCGGGCGTGCGGCTGCGGGTCGGCCTCACGGGGCTCACGATCGCCGAGTACTTCCGTGACGACGAGGGCAAGGACGTCCTCATCTTCATCGACAACATCTACCGCTTCGCGCAGGCGGGCTCCGAAGTGTCGGCGCTCCTCGGCCGCATGCCTTCCGCCGTCGGCTACCAGCCGACGCTGGGGACCGAGATGGGCGACCTGCAGGAGCGCATCACCTCGACGAAGCACGGCTCGGTCACGTCGCTGCAGGCCGTCTTCGTGCCCGCGGACGACTACACCGACCCGGGCCCCGCGACGACCTTCGCGCACCTCGACTCGACCCTTCGCCTCGAGCGCAACCTCACCGAGCTCGGCATCTATCCCGCCGTGGACCCGCTGACGTCGACCAGTCGCGCCATTGACCCGACCATCGTCGGCGAGGAGCACTACCGGACCGCGCGCGACGTGCAGCGGGTGCTGCAGCGCTACCGCGACCTGCAGGACATCATCGCCATCCTCGGCGTCGATGAGCTATCCGACGAGGACAAGGTGCTCGTGGCCCGGGCGCGCAAGATCCAGAAGTTCCTGGCCCAGGCGATGCACGTCGCCGAGAAGTTCACCGGCATCACGCCCAAGTACGTGAAGGTGGCCGATACGGTCCGCAGCTTCCGCGAGATCCTCGACGGCAAGCACGACGACCTTCCCGAGCAGGCCTTCTACATGGTCGGGGCGATCGAGGAGGCGCGCGAGAAGGCGGAGAGGATGGCCAAGGAGAACGCCTGATGCCGCTGCACATCGAGGTCATCACGCCGGAGCGCAAGGTCTACGAGGACGACGTGGACATGGTCATCGCGCCCGGTAGCGAGGGTTACCTCGGGATCCTGCCGCACCACGCGCCGCTGCTCACGGGCCTCGGACCCGGAGAGTTCCGCGTCAAGAAGGGCGGCACGGAGCAGGTCCTCGCGGTATTCGGCGGCTTCATGGACGTGCGCGGGGACCGGGTCGTCGTCCTCACCGAGTCCGCCGAGCATGCCGAGGAGATCGACGTGCAGGCGGCGCAGGAGGCGCGCGAGCGCGCGCGGGCGGCGCTCGAGGCC
>MGON01000060.1:0-3601 GCA_001795345.1 Chloroflexi bacterium RIFCSPLOWO2_02_FULL_71_16
CCCGCCGCTGCGCACGACGGGCCGCGGGTCGGCCGGCACGCCGGTGCCGGTAACGACGACGGTGACGTCGTCCGGCAGGGTCGCGAACTTGTCCACCGCGGCGGTCCAGGTCCCGGGGACCGGGTCGGAGACGGCGGTGTCCTCGAACTCGCCCGGGGCGTTCCCGGAGCTGATGGCCTCGCTGCCGTCCGGACGGAGGACGCGGAGGTCGTAGTCGTTCGTCGGCACGCCCCACTCGACGTGGAGCGTGATGCGCGACGTGTTCTCGGGGACGGTGAACTCGAACTCGATGGTCCCCGGTGCGCCGATCCCCAGGACGCCCGGGGTGGCGTCGGCACGCGTCTCGTCGAGCAGGGTGCTCTCGACGGGCTCGTAGACGACGAAGCTCACGGTGTCGCTGTCGGACGCGCCCGCGCCGTCGGTGATGGCCAGCGTCGCGGTGTAGATGCCGGGCGCGACGCCGGTCGCGTCGACCAGCGCCGTGGCCGAGTCCGCACCTTCGAGCGTCCCGGCGGTCGTGCTCCAGGAAAAGGCGTAGGGGTCCGTGCCGCCGAAGCCGGCGCCGAGCAGGACCGCGGTGGAGCCGCTCGCGACGAACGGGCTGTCGCCGGCGTCGGCCACGAGGGGCCGCGCGGCGGGCGCGTCGGGTGCCGCCGAGCTCGGGATGGCGATGCCCTCCGCGAGGGTCTTGCCGAAGAGCTTGCCCTTGACCTCGCCGGCCTTGACATCCCGGCCGCCGACCTGGTCGATCTCGATGACCGCGGATCCGGCGTTGGCCGGACCGATCGCCAGGACCGAGGCCAGCACGGCGACGGTCGTCATGACAACGAGCGTGCGTCTCACCGCTTGTGTTCCTCCCTATTCGCCGCGCGTCCATCGCTGGACGCGTCAGCGCGATCGGGGGCGCGCGGGGGGATCCGAAGGTCCGAGGACCGCCGGGTTTTCGCGCGCCCCTCGATCGCGGTCTGCAAGGCTCGGACACGGAGCGTCAACGAACGGTCAACGGGCGGGCAACGTTCGGTCAAAAGGGCTAGCGTGCGAAAGGTGGGAAGGCGGATCCTCGTCGTGGAGGACGACGACGCCACCAGGGGACTGATCGATGTCGTGTTCCGCGAGGCCGGCTACGTCGTGGATCAGGCCCGCGACGGGATCGAGGCGCTGGAGGCGGTGCGGCTGGCGCCGCCCGACCTGATCGTGCTCGACAGGCAGATGCCGCGCATGGACGGCACCGAGTTCGCGAGCAGGTACCGTGCGCGCCGCGGCGACCACGCGCCGATCGTCGCCCTTTGCGCGGCGGTCGATTGCCCCGAGTGGGCCCGCTCGATCGGCGCGGCGGCCGCGCTCACGAAGCCGTTCGGGATCGACGAGCTCGCGTCGATCGTGTCGCGGATCCTCCAGGCGACGGCGACCGCCGCTCGCGAGACCGCCCCGCGCTAGATCGGCGCCCCCTCGCGCGCGGCGGGCACCTCGCCCGCCTCGAGCCTCTTGCCCGCCGGCGAGCCCTGGAGCGGAAGCGCGACGTGGACCTTCGTCCACTTCCCGCGCTCGCTCTCCATCCAGATCCGCCCGCCGTGGCGCTCGACGATGCCGCGCGTGATGTAGAGCCCGAGCCCGAGGCCGGGCGTACGCCGCGACTCGGCCTCCTCGGTGCGATAGAAGAGGTCGAACACCCGCGCGAGCTGATCGGTCGGGATCCCCATGCCGCGGTCCTCGACCGTAAGGTGCGCCTCGTCGCCCTTGGTCCTCACGAACACGCTGACCTCGCCCGCCACGGGCGAATACTTCATCGCGTTGTCGAGGAGGTTGCCGACCACCTGCTCGAGGTGATCGCGGTCGCCGAGGATCACGGGGGAGCTCCCGTTCACTCGCACCGAGAGCGAGCGTCCGGGCGCCCCGAGCTGCATCTGCTCGGTGACCTCGCGCACGAGCTGCACCAGGTCCACGGGCGCGAGGCGGAACTCGAGCCGGCCCGACTGGATGCGGGAGACGTCGAGGAGCTCTCGGACCAGCCGCCCGAGCTTCGCGGACTGGTCCTGGATGACGTTCAGCTGCCGGACGAGGCGCTCGAGCTCCTTCTGCCACGACGGATCGGGTGGAGGCGACGCCCGCAGGCGCTCCTCGAGAGCTCGGACCGCGAGCTGCGCGAAGCCCGACACCGCGGTGATCGGCGTGCGCAGCTCGTGCGACGCGATCGACAGGAACTGCGACTTCAGCTCGTCGAGCTCCTCGAGCCGCGTGATGCGGCGCAGCAGCTGGCGCCGCTCGAACCCGCGCCGTACCGTCGCGCGCAGCTCCTCGGGGTCGCTGGGCTTGATGAGGTAGTCGTACGCACCCTCTCGGAGCGCCGCGAGCGCGCTCTCGAGCGACGCGTAGCCCGTGAGCATGACCGACACGGTCGCGGGCGAGCGCTGCCGGATCGCCGCGAGGATGTCCTGGCCGCTCATGTCCTCGAGCCGCAGGTCGGTGAGGACGACGTCGTAGTCGTTCTGCCCGATGAGCTCGAGGGCGCGCTCGCCCGAGCCGGCCGTGTCGATGTCGTACCCGTCCATGCGGAGGATCGCCTCGATGGTGACGAGGACGTTCTCTTCGTCGTCTACGACGAGGATCCGGCCGCTCACGCGGCGCTCTCCTTCGGCGGACCTTCGACCGGCAGCACGATGGTGAAGACCGTCCCACGACCGGTCACGCTCCGCACCTGGAGCGATCCGCCGTGCGCCTGGACGATGCCGCTCGAGACCCAGAGCCCCAGGCCGCTCCCCTTCGCGCCCTTCGTCGAGAAGAACGGCTCGAAGACGCGCTGGAGGTGCTCCTCGGGGATGCCGACGCCCGTGTCGCGCATCTGGATCTGCACGCTGCGGCCGCTCGGCAGTCCGATGCGCGCACCACCGATCAGCGTCGTGGTGACGGTGGCGACGCCGCCGTCGGGCATGGCGTCCGCGGCGTTCAGCATCAGGTTGAGGATCACCTGCTTGATCTGGTCGCTCGACGCCCGGATCGCGGGAAGCTCGGGGTCGAGCCGCTTGTCGAGCTTCACCCCGCGATCGCGGAGGCGCTTCTGGAGCAGCGACTCTGCCTCTTCGACGAGCTGGTTCACGTTCGTCTCGACCATCTCGAGCTTCGGCCGGTAGAACCCGAGCATCTCGCGCAGGATGCGCGACATCCGCGCGGTCTCCTTGCGCGCGATCTCGACGAAGGGCCGGTCGGGATGGTCCTCGGGGATCCGCTCCACGAGCACGTAGAGCGAGTTCTGGATGGCCTCGAGCGGATTGTTGAGCTCATGCGCGATGGAGGCCGCGAGCCGACCCGTGGCCGCCAGCTTCTCGGAGTCGAAGAGGACCTGCTCGACACGCCGCCGCTCGAGCTCGCGGAGGCGGCCGATGTCCTGGATCGCGGCGACGATGCCGACGACGGCCCCGTGATGGTCGCGCACCTCGGTGGCCGTGATCGCCATCTCGAGCGGCTCCTCGGTCTCGGGATCGGTGAGGGCGAGCTCACCCGACCTTCTCTTCCCGGGTTCGAGGTTGAACTGCGAGATGAAGGAGGTGAGCCGCATCTCGTTCGACAGCTGGATCTGCCGCGGCCGGTCCGCAGGGCCCGGCTG
>MGON01000060.1:3617-3915 GCA_001795345.1 Chloroflexi bacterium RIFCSPLOWO2_02_FULL_71_16
AAGAGACGCAGCGCCGCGGCGTTCATCGTCATCGGCTGATCCCCTCCGCCGAGGACGACGATCGGGTTCGGAACGCTCCGCAGCACCAGCTCGAGGCGGTCGCGCTCGATGCGGACGGCTTCGCCGGCCGTCTGCAGCTGCTGCTGCCCGCGGGCTAGCTCCTCCGCGACATGGCGGAGCCCGGTGACGTCCCTCAATACCGAGACCGTGCCGCGGCTGCCGTCGCGGTAGTTGGTGGCCGCCCGCGCGATGACCTCGTACACGATCTCCGTGCCCTCGGTCGGGTCGACGAGCGTCA
>MGON01000060.1:3950-8856 GCA_001795345.1 Chloroflexi bacterium RIFCSPLOWO2_02_FULL_71_16
AGAGGAAGTTGTTCATCCAGATGGCGTGCCGGCGGCCCGCGCTGTCGTCGTCGTGCGCGAGGAAGAGACGCTCCGCCTGCTGGTTGCGCATGAGGATGTCGTTCCCCTCGCTCGTCAGGACCACCGGGTCCTGCGGAGCGTTGACCATCCACCAGAGCCATTCCTTCTCGATGGCCTCGGCCTCGCCCGCGTCACGGAGCTCTTCGGCATCGCGCGCGCGGGCGAGCACGTCGCGGGCGCGGTTCGTGACCGCCACCAGCCCGCGGAGCTCCTGCTGCCCGAAGGGCTGCTGGCGGGACAGGATGACGACCCCGAGGGGCTCGCTCTGCGTCCCGTGCATGGGAACGAATACGGCGCGCTGGAAGCCGGCCTCCCCGAGGATGTGCCGCGACGTCTCGTGCAGCCGCGGATCACGCGCGATGCTGTCCACGCGCTGCGGCTCGCCCGACTCGAGCGCCGCGACGAGGACGCTCGGGTGCTCGCTGATGGGGATCTCGAAGGCGTCGACCAGCTCCGCCGGGACGTTGTACCCGGACGCGCCGCGCAGGACGTGGCGGTGCTGGTCGTAGACGACCATGAGCCCGCGGTCGCAGCCGAATGCCCGCGCGAGGTCGTCCAGCATCGGCACGAGCGTCTCGGAGATGCCGCCGGCATGCCGAGACGTCCGTTCCGTCCGATCGAGGATCTCCGTCACCGGGATCTCCTCCGCGGGCTTCTTGTCGCGCTACACCGCCTCGCGCGCTGGCGCGATCGCGGGCCGCGCGACGGGCTGGCTCAGACCGAGGGCTTCGGCGTAGCGGAGGTACGTGTCGATCGAGGCGACGACGACGCGGGCCTCGACGGTGATCAGGTCGATCCCGACGAGTGAGACGCGGACCCAGGCATCGATGACGATGCCCTTGTCGAGGACTCGATCGAGGACATCGATGAGGCTCGTACCACCGGCAGCGCGTTCGACGGGCATGGTCCCCTCCTCTGCTATCTCTTCCGCGGACTCGGACGAGCGCTCGTGGGCTTCGCGGCCGCAGCGGGTCTTGCGGACCCGAGCTGCTGCTCGAGCGAGCGGATCCGCTGCTCGAGCCGCTGGATCTCACCCGGCCCACCGTCGGGAGAGACGAGGTTGCGGTCGTGGCGCCACCAGTTCAGTCCGATCTGCTCGGCCTTGTCGATCGAGCACACGAGCAGTCGGATACGGATCGTGAGGAGCTCGACGTTCGCGAGCGACACGCTGATGTCGCCGGCGATCACGAGGCCCTTGTCGAGGACGCGGTCGAGGATGTCGATCACGCTGACCGCGGGCTGCTGGAACGGGCGACGCGCGTCCAGGGTCATACGAGCTCCCCCAGCGGCCCAAGCCGCATCTTGAGATCCTCGCGGGTCAAGCCGAACCGAGCCGCCATCTCGCTCATCTTCTGGTCGAGGCGCTCGAGGGCGATGCCCACGCGCTCGACCTCGGCTTCGGTGAGAGATCCGTGCTCCATGCGCCGGACGGCCTGACGCTCGAGGAGCTGGCGGACGAACTCGACGATGGTGAGGACGAGCTTGGCCAGACCCTTCTCCACCTCGTCGGGATCCACGTTCACCCGCTCGGGCACCTCCGCCCGCACCCGCTCGAGGTCGCGGCGGATCGCGGCGGCCTCTTCCTCGACGTGCAGTTCGGCGCTCATGGCTCCTGGCCCGCTTGGCATGTTCCGTGCCAAGCCTCCGCTCGCTCGGGTGTCCGGCGAGCTCGCAGTCCCGCTGGCCACCCTCTTCATCCGGTCCACCGAGGTCAGGGCCACGTTCAGGCCGAGGTAGATGAGGTCGACGTCGGCGACGGAGATGGTGGCCTCGCCGTCCAGCACCACGCCGGTGTCGAGCAGGCGGTCCGCTATGTCGAGCAGGGTGATGTCGTCGCGGCCTCCGAGCACGTTCACGAGCCGGCACCGCTCGAGCGGTACGGCGGCCACGGGCCGGTCGCCCTCAGCTCGTAGCCTCTCGTCGCCCAGTCGCCGTTGAAGCGCTGGACGGCGTCCGCGAGCCGGTGCTGGTCCTCCCGCCGCACGAGATACGTCGTCCGCGCGACGAGGTCACCGGCATCCTGGACGACCGGCTCTTCGAAGCTGTGGCGGCTCACGCGGGCGAGCATCTCGTGCGCCGAGGCCGCCGCCGCGTCGTCGAGGCCTCGGAGCTCCGTGCGGCGCGCCGTCTCGGAGCTGCGCTCCTCGAGATACCGGCGCCCTGGCCCGGTCGCGACGTGCTCGCGGTGGGCCATCGCGTCGCTCACCGTGGAGAGGTGCTCCGCGGCACGCACGACGTCGCGATGCAGGCCGACGACCCACTCCCCCTGGCCGCGCACGCTCGCGAGCTTCGCGCGAAGCTCCTCGGTCCGTGCGCGCAGCATCTCGCGCACGCGGTCCTCGCTCACGTAGATCGTCCCGAAGGGCACCGGGAGCACCGCGTCGAGCGCGGCGTGCGCCGCGGCGTTCACCTCCTGGTGGGCGGTCGCGCGAGGCGTGAGCCAGCCGCCGTCGCGCACGCGCTCGTCGAGAGCGCTCTGGTCGTAGTCCTCGGCGGGCACGTCGCTCACGATCGCGGCGAGGCCGCCCTCGAGAGCGGCGCGGACCGAGCCGCGCTCCAGGCCTTTCGGCCGCACCTCGGCGACCCAGCGCGCGGCCTCGGCGGAGCTCACCGCGTAGACGTACACGAGCGTCGCGGTCTCACTGCGCGCGCCCGTCCCCGTCATCGGAGCTCATCCGGCATCTCGACATACACGCGCCTGCCGTCGGCCGCCTCCGCGGCGTGCTCCTCGGCCTCTTCGCGCAGCCGCTCGCGTCGCCGCTCGCGGACCTCGCGCAGCCGCGCGAGGAGCACCGTCTCGCGCGACACGTATGTCCGCTCATCGATCGTGCCCTCGTCCAGCTCGAGCTGGAGCTGCAGCAGCTCCTCCTTGATGGGCTCGTCGCTGTTGAACTCCGCGTCGGCGACCTCCACGACCTTCTCGATGCAGTAGCGGATGCCGGCCGCGGGAAGGGTGATCGGGAGGCCGAGCAGCTTCAGGAGCATGAGCGGCGCACCCCGAAAGGACGTTCGGCGTGCGCCACTACACGCCGGCCGAGCGCTCGAGCGAGAGACGGATCGTGACGAAGTTGTACGGCGGCCACGGACCGGTGTACTTGAAGGTGAGCTTGCCCTCGTACCGCTTGCCGATCTCCTGGACCTGACGGTCGAAGGCCTCGGCCTTCTCGCGCGCGACGAGGAACGCCGCGTTCATGATCATCTTGTCGCCGATCACCTTGTTGGACCGCGACGCGATGGCGGCGTCCTGCAGCTCGGCGTAGATCTCGCGCACGTAGGAGTCCGAGCGCTCCACGAGCGCCTGCTCCACGAGGCGGCCGAGCTGCATACGGGCGAAGTAGGTGGAGCGGGCCTGATCCGTGGTGAGCTCCGCCTTCAGCCGGCTGATCTCCTCGTTCTCCTCCTCGATCTCCTTCAGCACCGCGTCGCGCTCCCAGTTCACCTTGAGGCCGTACTCGAGCTTGCCCTTCATCTTGTCGAGGACGTCCCGGAGCGCGTCGTACGTGTCCTTGAGGAACTCCGAGGTGTCGCCCTCGGTCTTGAACAGCGTGCCGAAGCTCATGGGCACAGGCGTGAATCCGGCCTCGATGAGGACCTCGTTGACGTGCTCGTGCGCGAGCGCGTTCTCGCGCGTCGGGTCGTATACGACGAGCGGTGTCTTGCTCACGACCGCCGCGAGGTCGCGGTGGTGGACCGTGAAGACCTCGTCGCCGCGGCCGCCGATGCCGACCCGCCCGAACGTTCGCGGCTCGGCGCTCTCTACGATCGAGTACACGTACACGCCTTCGCCGGTCAGCGGCTCCGCCGTCGCCGTCGTGCCGCGCTCCTCCGCCATCCGACTCCCCCTCCTGTACGCAATGCGCCCGGCCGAGGGATCGTAGCGCCCCGGATCGTACAAAAGCCACCCCGACCCATGACAGGCAAGCGGTCGTCTCGTTCTTCTAGGGTCCGTGGCGTGGAGCGACCACCCTCCGTCCCGCTGACCGCCCTGGCGCGCGCCTGGGCGATCATCGGGTCCCAGTCCGTCGGCGGCGGGGCCAGCACGCTCTTCCTGATGCGGCGCGAGCTCGTCGAGCGGTACCGCTGGCTGTCCGCGCGCGAGTTCCTCGAGGACTACGCGCTCTGCAAGCTGAGCCCCGGCATCAACCTGATCGCTCTCACGGGCCTCGTGGGGAACAAGCTCGCCGGCCCGCGCGGCCTCGTCGTCTCCGTCGCCGCGATGCTGTTGCCCGCGGGCGCGATCACGGCGCTGATGACGGCCGGGTACACGACCGTCCGGGACGAGCCGCTCGTCGCCGCGGTGCTCTCGGGCGCCGGACCGGTCACCGCGGGGATGACCGCCGGGGTCGCGTTCACCTTCGCGCGGCAGGCGATGCGCCGCGGCTGGCGCGCGGGGGCTGACTGGGGCTACCTGGCGCTCGCGGTCGCGGCCGGCCTCTTCACCGGGGTCAGCACGCTCGCGCTCATCGCGGTCGGGCTCGCGGTGGGCGCGCTCTTCCTGCGGGGTGAGACCACGCGCGCGTCCGGGGATCCCGGCACCTAGATGGATCCGGTCGGACTCTTCACTGCGTTCCTCAAGGCCTCCGCCTTCTCGGTGGGCGGGCTGTCGGGCCTGCCGCTCCTGCGCGAGCAGCTCGTCGTGCCCGGGTTCGTCTCGGAGCAGCAGGTCGTCGAGTCCCTGACCATCGGCCGCCTCTCGACCGGACCGAACGGCCTGTACGTCGTGAGCCTCGGGTACTTCGCGTACGGCTGGGCCGGCGCGGGGATCGCGATCCTCGCCGCGACCCTGCCACCGCTGCTCATGGTGCCCGCCGCCGCGGTGATACGGCGGCAGCTGCTCTCGCCCTGG
>MGON01000060.1:9132-10460 GCA_001795345.1 Chloroflexi bacterium RIFCSPLOWO2_02_FULL_71_16
CCTCGTAGCGCGAGCTGCCGGCGGCGTATTTGTCGAGCGCGCGGAGATCGCCGAGGGTGTTCTCGTGCCAGATCACGCCGCGCTCGAGCGATCGGAAGATGCCGGCGGCCTTCACGCGCTCGATGGCCTCGTCGGCCGCCGCATCGCGCTGGTCGGCATCCTCGCTCTGGCGCAGATGCGCGCGGACGCGTCCGCGCGCTACGACGCGGGGGATGCGGCTCGCGTCAGGCCTTAGGTCGAACAGGAGGCCGTGCGGCTCGAGGGCCCGGTGCGCTCGGTGGAGGGCATCGACCATGCCCTTTATCGGAACGCATCAGAGCGACCAGGACAGGATCGCCAGATCGAATCGCTCCCGGCCGGTGTGCAGTTCACGCGCGTCGGCCAGACGGAACTCGATGTTCGTCCGGCCCTCCCGCCGGGCCCTCTCACGCGCCATGTCGATGGCATTGCCATGGGGATCGACGCCCAGAACGCGCCGGGCGTACCGGGCGACGTCGAACGCGAGGCGCCCGACCCCCGTCCCGATGTCGATGACGCTCTTGCCGCGGAACCGCCGCGCTCCGCCGAAGGCCTCGATCTCCCGGCCGCTCCGCGGATGCCGCGTGACGATGATGAAGCGGCCCTGAGGGGTCTCGACCTCCTCGAACGGCGCGGGCTTCGCGCTCATGCGAGTACCGCGAGGACGGCGAGGTCGGGCTCCTGGTCGAGGTGCAGGATCCTCTCCGCGACCGCACGTGCCTGTGGCTCAGGGATGCCGCGCAGCTGAGGGAACTGCGCGAACCCCGAGCTCTCGGGCACCGCCACGACCATCTCGACGAACCGCTCGATGAGCGCCTCGCGCTTCACGGGGTTCTCAGGCTCGCCGAGGGCATGCTCCACGCGGGTGCGAAGGAGGCGGCCGTCACGCAGGCGGATCTCGATCGCAGCCGGCCAGCTCTTCGGGTACGCCGCGTCGAGTGATGGATCGCGATGGCACACAGTGCGCTCCATCAGCGCGCGAGTTCGCGCGTCGCCCGGGCGGAGTTCGCCCGTAGCGGCATCTCGCGAGGCTATCTCGAACTCGCGTAGCCCGGCGCGTCCGTGGACGAGCGCGACCGCCGCGGCGTACGGCGCGCTGAACTGAGCGTCGACCGTGTTGCGCGGGTCGCGCTTGCGCTCGATCCCCTCGGCGATCAGCGGCCAGCCGCCGGAGAGGACGCCCAGGCGGATCTGCTCGATGTCGTCGAGGGACGCATGCGCCCCGTTCCCGGTCTTCGCGCCGCCGAAGTGCTCAGCGCGCAGGGCGAGCATCCCGTCGATGAGGCCGTGCGAGTAGCGACAGCAGCCGT
>MGON01000060.1:10643-10849 GCA_001795345.1 Chloroflexi bacterium RIFCSPLOWO2_02_FULL_71_16
ATCCGGGGTTGAGGCGCTTCGTCCATGAGCCGTCGTCGAGGTACGCGAGCGAGCCCGACGCCATCGTCCCCGCGATCCCGATCGCGCGCTCGAGACCGGCGGCGTCCAGACGCATGAGCTTCCCCGCGGCGACCGCCGCACCGAACACGCCAGCGACGCCCGTCGGGTGGAACCCGCGCTGGTACGACGATGCCGCGCCGAGCGCG
>MGON01000060.1:10873-11737 GCA_001795345.1 Chloroflexi bacterium RIFCSPLOWO2_02_FULL_71_16
TAGCCGGCGGCCACGGCCGCGATAACTCGGGCGCCGAGCGTCGAGTCTCGGCCGCCTTGCACCGCATTCCCTTGAGGGCGTGCGTGCTCTGGCCGGTCCGTCGCCATGTCCCCCGGCTCGCGCGCGGCGATCTCTTCCGCGACTGCAAGGACAGCGGGGATGACCGCAGCTCCGGGATGCAGCGACGACTCGGTCGTGACGTCGTCCATCTCGATCGCGTGCGCTGACGTCCCGTTGGCAAGGGCCGCCCAAGCCGCCGGCACGCGAAACGGGGCCAGGGCGTTCCCTCTGTCTGCGGGGGATGAGGGAGTTTGAACCAAATCGGTGCTGTTTCGCACCAAATTGGTTCGAAGTTCCTCGGTACCCGAATGCGACACCCCGCCCTTCACGTCCGTGACGGTGGGATCGGGCCGGGCGCCGAGCACGGTCGCCGAACCGGGTGGCTGTGCCATGACGAACCGAATGACGGCCCTGGACGACTCCGCGGCGCTTCCCCGGTACGCGACGCCAAGGTGGTCGAGGAGGAGCTCCGCCGTGCGCTCGCGGGCCGGCGCGGGGATGCGGTGCCCATCGAGTTCAGCGCAGAAGCGCGCGAGCGTTCGGGCCGCGGGCTCGCTCCGCCCACCCGCCGGGGAGGGACGCCTCCCAACAGGAGCCGCGGAGATCTCACCCAAATCGGTGCTGAACTACACCAATTCGGATGAAAGTCACTTCACTCTCCCCACGACACACCCCAAGCCGGGGGCTCCGCGCAGGCCGATCCACCTTCAAAGTTCGTACCTCCAAGAAGGTCACCCCTTGCCCTGGATCGGCGTGGGCTGCGGGATCTTGGGGACGTGCCCGCGTCGGTAGACCATCACCGTG
>MGON01000060.1:11755-14474 GCA_001795345.1 Chloroflexi bacterium RIFCSPLOWO2_02_FULL_71_16
ACTGTCCCGTCCTGCTTGAAGCCGGTGGTCCGCAGCTTCACGATCCCCACGCTCGGGCGGGAGCGTGACTCGCGAGCCTCGAGGACCTCGCTCTGGGCGTAGATGGTGTCGCCCTCGAACACCGGAGCCGGCAGCCGCACCTCGTCCCAGCCGAGGTTCGCGAAGGCGTGGTCGATGTCCACAACGCTGAGCCCGGTGACGAGCGCGAGGGTGAAGCAGGAGTTCACGAGCGGCTTCTTGAATTCGGTCTGGGAGGCGTAGTGGGCGTCGAAGTGGACCGGGTTCATGTTCATCGTGATGTTCGTGAACCAGATGTTGTCGGTGTCGGTCACGGTGCGGCCCACGGGATGGCGGAACACCTTCCCTACGACGTAGTCCTCGAACACGCGGCCGCCTTCGCTCATGCCCAACCCTCCGTATCCGCTCTCGCTCGCAGTGTCGTTAACCCCAACGCGGACATGTATCAGCCTAGCCGCGTCCTCGCGCCAGGTCCGCTCTCGCGAGCACCCGCCGGGCCGCGAGCGCTAGGGGCCGGTCCACCATGCGCCCCTCGAAGGTCGCGACGCCGCTGCCTTTGGCGATCGCCGCATCGAGCGCCTCCACGATCCCGCGCGCGTGGCGCACCTCCTCCTCCGATGGCGTGAAGGCGGCGTTGATCGGCGCCACGTGCTTCGGGTGGATGGCGAGCTTGCCGCTGAAGCCGAGCCGCCGGACGCGGGCCGCCTCCTCGCCGGCTCCGTCGGCGTCGGTCAGGTCTAGCCAGGGCGTGTCGATCGAGGCCACGCCGGCCGCCGCCGCGGCGACGACGACCATCTGCCGCGCGTGCTCGATCTCCCGGCCGTCCTTCGAGACGACGGCGCCGATGTCCGCGGCGAAGTCGAAGCTGCCGAAGGCGATGGCCGCGACCTGCTCGTGCGCCGCGGCGATCTCGGCGGCGCGGATCAGGCCGCGCGCGCTCTCGATCATCGGCACGAGCGCGAGTCCGTGCCACGCGGCCCCCACGACCATGCCCGGAGCGTCGACCTTGGGGATCACGATGCCGACCGCGCCGCTCCGAGCGGCCGCGCTCAGCTCCAGCTCGAGGGTCTCGGGGTCCAAGTTCACGCGCACGAAGATCCACGGCCGCTGCTCGTTCGTCGCGCTGCCCTCCGAGGCATCCGGAGCGTCGCTCAGCTGAAGGTCGCGGACGAATTCGCGGGCGCGCTCCTTCTCGGCCGGCGCCGTCGCGTCCTCGAGGTCCACGATGACCGCATCGGCGCCCGCGGCGGCGGCCTTGGGGATCCACTCGCGCGCCTTCAGCGCGGGAACGAAGAGCCAGCTACGCGGCGGGGCGGCCCGGAGGCGGTCGACGGTCTGGCTCACGACAGCTCCCCTCGGATGGCCGCACCGTGCTCGTCGAGCGCCGGGACGGCGGCCATGCGCGTGTCGGTCGCGTCGTCGAACGGCGGCACGAGCGCGCGGACCGCGCCGCCCGGCGTGACGATGTCCACCCACCGTCCGCGCGCCGCGAGCTGCGGATGCGCGACCAGGTCGGCGACGCTGTTGAGGGCGCCGAACGGGACGTCGGCCGCGGTGAGCGAGCGCTCGATCTCGGACCTCTCCTGGCTCGCGAAGATCTCCTCGACGATAGCCTCGAGCTCGGCCCTGTTGCCGACGCGTAGCTCGTTCGTCGCGAAGCGCGGGTCCGCCATGAGCTCCGGGCGCAGGAGCACGAGCTCGCAGAACCGCGCCCACTGACCCTCGTTCTGGATGCCGAGCGTGACCTGGCCGTCGCCGCAGCGGTAGGGGCCGTACGGGACGATCATGTTGTGGCGCATGCCGGCCCGCGGCGGCGCCGCGCCGGCGTACATCTCGTGGTACGCGGGCGCCATCATCCATTCGGCCAGGCAGTCGAGGATCGAGATCTCCACGCGGCGCCCCTGGCCGTCGGCGTCGCGCTGCCGGAGCGCCGCGAGCGTCGCGGCGAACGCGTAGACGCCGGCACTGATGTCGCCGATGGAGATGCCCACCTTCACCGGCTGGTCGGGCGTGCCGGTCACCCACATGACCCCACTCTCCGCCTGGAGCAGGAGGTCGTAGGCCTTGCGGTCGCGGTACGGGCCGTCGGTGCCGTATCCCGAGATGCCCACGCTCACCAGGCGCGGCCAGCGCTGGTGGAGACCCTCCCAGCCGAGGCCGAGACGCTCGAGCGAGCCCGGCCCGAGGTTGTGCACGAGGACGTCGGCACGCCCCAGGAGCCGGTCGAGCGTGGCGCGATCGGCCGGAGCGCCGAGGTCGAGCGCGATGCTGCGCTTGCCGCGGTTAAGCCAGACGAAGTAGGCGGACTGGCCGCGCACCACCGTGTCGTAGCGGCGCGCGAAGTCGCCTTCGGGCCGCTCGATCTTGACGACGTCGGCGCCCATGTCGGCCAGATGGCGCGTGCAGAGAGGGCCCGCGACGGCCTGCTCGAGCGCCACCACGCGAATGCCATCAAGTGGTCGGGACACGCTGCAACTGTAGGCATATGCCCTGCTGGGTATGCGGTCGCCACTCGCCGTCCAGCAGTGCCCGGGGAGGGCAGTAAAGAGGCGCGCGTTGAGCGCATTAGAGAGGCGCCCGGGGAGGGCAGTAAAGAGGCGCGCGCTGAGCGCATTAGAGAGGCGCCCGGGGAGGGCAGTAAAGAGGCGCGCGCTGAGCGCATTGAATAGAGTGCCCGGGAGCGCAGTAAAAACGAGGAGGC
>MGON01000060.1:14523-17122 GCA_001795345.1 Chloroflexi bacterium RIFCSPLOWO2_02_FULL_71_16
TCCTGCTACAAGATCATCGAGAAGTACCAGGGCTCGAAGGACGACATCTTCCGCGGCCGCGCGCTGCACATAAAGGAGGAGCGCGCGGAGCTTGTGAAGCACCACCTGGACGTGCTGTGGCACGACTACTTCAAGCCGGAGCACACCGAGAAGTTCCCCGAGCTCCACGAGCTCTTCTGGAAGGCCGCCAAGCAGGCCTCGGCGGTGAAGGCGTCGGTCGACATCGCGGACGCGACGAAGCTCCTCGAGATGATCGACAAGATCGACGACATCTGGCGCAAGACAGGTGGACACGAGAAGAGCCGGGTCGCGAAGCCGGCGAAGGTCGCCTAGTGCTGGGACGCGTGCGTGTCGCCGGACACAGCATGGAGCCGGCGCTCCATCACGGTGACGAGCTCTTGTTCCTGCGCATCCCGCCGCAGACCGGGAGCGTGGTCGTCGCGCGCGATCCTCGCGACCGTGACCGCCTGCTCGTGAAGCGCGTCACCGCGCTGGCCGGCAATGACGTGTTGCTGGCCAGCGATGCGGCAGGTCACGAGTCGCTGGTCGTAGACCGTCGGGCGGTCATCGGGAGGGCGATCTTGCGCTATCGCGCTCCCTTTAGGGCTTCACGCCTGTCGGTACAGCGGGACGGGCGGCGACGGCACGATGTCACGCCGCCCCTCACGGCTAATACGACTTCGGCAGTCCCAGCACGTGCTGCGCCACGTACGCAAGGACGAGGTTGTTGTTGATGGGCGCGACCTTGTAGAGGCGCGTCTCGCGGAACTTGCGCTCCACGTCGTACTCGGCGGCGAACCCGAAGCCGCCGTGCGTGTCCAGGCAGACGTTGGCCGCCTCCCATGACGCCTCGCTCGCCAGGTACTTGGCCATGTTCGCCTCGGGCCCGCAGGGGTCCCCCGCGTCGAACAGGCGCGCCGCCTTCCAGCGCATCAGGTCGGCCGCCTCGGTCGCGGTGTGGGCCTTGGCGATGGGGAACTGCACGCCCTGGTTCTGTCCGATGGGCCGCCCGAACACGACGCGCGCCTTGGCGTACGCGGCGGCGCGGTCGATGAACCAGCGCGCGTCGCCGACGCACTCCGCGGCGATGAGGATGCGCTCCGCGTTCCAGCCGTCGATGATGTAGCGGAAGCCCATGCCCTCTTCGCCGATGCGGTCCCCGGCCGGCACCTCGAGGTCGCGGATGAAGACCTCGTTGGTCGAGTGGTTGACCATCGCCTGGATGGGCCGGGCCTCGATGTGGTCGCCGGCGGTGCGCAGGTCGACCACGAACACCGAGAGGCCCTTCGTCTTGTCCTCGAGCTCGTCGTACGGCGTGGTGCGCGCCAGGAGCAGCATCAGGTCGCTCTGCTCGAAGCGGCTGGTCCAGATCTTCTGACCGTTGACGACGTAGCGGTCGCCCTTGCGGACCGCGCTGGTCTGGATCCGCGTCGTCTCAGAACCCGCCGTCGGCTCGGTGACCCCGAAGGCCTGGAGGCGCAGCTTCCCCGAGGCGATGGCCGGCAGATAGCGCTCCTTCTGCTCCTCCGAGCCGTGCCGCAGGAGCGTCCCCATGACGTACATCTGGGCGTGGCAGGCGGCGGCGTTGCCGCCCTGGCGCTGGATCTCCTCCAGGACGACGCTGGCCTCGGCCACGCCGAGCCCCGAGCCGCCGTACCGCTCCGGGATGAGCGCCGCGAGCCAGCCGGCCGAGGTCAGCGCGTCCACGAACTCCGAGGGGTAGCGGCGCAGCCGGTCCTGCTCGCGCCAGTACACGTCGCCGAAGCGGCCGCAGATCTCGCGGACGGCGGTGCGGATCTCGGGATAGGCGGTGTCGCCCTGGCGGTCCGTCACCGCGCGGTCCAGCCCGCGTCGATCACCTGCGCCGCGCCGGTGATGCCGGAGGCTTCGTCGGAGCAGAGGAAGAGGGCGTACGCCGCGACCTCGCCCGGCTCGAGAAGCCGCTTCACGGCGGCCGGCGCGAGCATGATCTTCTCGATCACTTCGGCCTCGCCGATCCCGTGCGCGCGAGCCTGGTCGGCGATCTGCTTCTCCACGATCGCCGTGCGCACGTAGCTGGGGCAGATCGCGTTGACGGTCACGCCCCTGTCGGCCGACTCGAGCGCGACGGTCTTGGTGAGTCCGAGCAGACCGTGTTTCGCCGCGACGTACGCGGACTTGTACGGCGACGCGACGAGCCCGTGGATCGACGCGATGTTCACCACCCGCCCCCAGCCCTTCCGGTACATGTGCGGCAGCGCGTACTTCGTGAGGAGGAACGCGCCTATGAGCATGATGCGGATGAGCTGCTCCCAGCGCTCCTCGGGGAAGTCCTCGACCGGGGCGACGTGCTGCACGCCGGCGTTGTTCACCAGGATGTCGACGCCGCCGTAGCGCTCGACGCACCGATCGACGAGCCGCCGGCAGTCCTCTCGCACCGCGACGTCGGCGCGCTCGAAGGAGCAGTCGCGCAGCGACGCGGCGACGCGCTCCCCCTCCCCGGCGCTCAGGTCCGCGAGAAGCACGCGCGCGCCCGCGCCGGCGAGGGCCTCCGCGATCGCGCGGCCGATCCCGCTCGCGGCGCCGGTGACGATCGCTGACCGGCCGGTCAGGTCGACGT
>MGON01000060.1:17263-17795 GCA_001795345.1 Chloroflexi bacterium RIFCSPLOWO2_02_FULL_71_16
AGCGGGCGTGATCCCAGCCCGGGCAGCGGAAGCCGAAGGCGCGCTCGAACGCCGGCTCCGGCCGCTCCGGAGTGACGGTGCCCGCCCGGCGGAGCGCGAAGTACAGGTAGCAGACGGGCAGCCCGACGATGTTCTGGTAGCAGCCGTCGTACGACGCGATGAGGTCGCCGCCCCGGCCCCGGATGTTGTACGCGCCGGCCTTGCCGAGCGCCTCGCCGCTCGCGACGTACGCCGCGAGCGCCCGGTCGTCGCGCGCCTTCGTCCAGACACGCGAGCGCACGGAGAAGCGGAGCCGGTGGCCGTTTTGGAAGATGACCGCGACCTCGGTCCGCACGATGTGGTCGCGGCCGGCGAGCCGGTGGAGCATCTCGAGCGCCTCGCGCTCGTCGGCCGGCTTCCCGAGGCGATCGCCGTCCAGAAGGACCTCGGTGTCGGCGCCGATCGTGACCCGGTCGGGCCGGGCGACGGCCTCGGCCTTGGCGAGCGCCGGCGAGGGGAACGCGTCCTCGTCGATCTCCGGCTCGGCGTGCTC
>MGON01000060.1:17813-18362 GCA_001795345.1 Chloroflexi bacterium RIFCSPLOWO2_02_FULL_71_16
GCCCAGCAGCTCGATACGCCGGGGCGAGGAAGTGGCGAGCAGGAGCACCGCGCGACGCTAGCGAAGCGGCCCGCTGGCCGCGCCGCGATCTCCGTGCCGCCGCAGCTCGGCTTGCGCGTACCTAGGCATTTCGCGCAAACTGCGAGGGAATGCCGAGCAGGTCTGCGCCGGTGAGTATGAATGCTCCGGTCCGTATCGGCCGTGCCGCGGAGATGCTCGGCGTCTCGGTCGACACGCTGCGCCGCTGGGCGGACGCGGGACGCATCCGCACTGCGCGGTCCCGCGGCGGCCAGCGGATGGTCCCGCTCGCCGAGCTGTCGCGCTTGCGCACCCAGCGGCGCGAGCGGCCGATCGTCGCGCAGTCGGCGCGCAACCGCTTCCCGGGCGTGATCACGCGGCTCGAGCGGGACCGAGTCGCGGCGGTCGTCGAAGTGCAGGCGGGACCGCATCGCCTTGTGAGCCTGCTCACCGCCGAGGCGGTCGACGACCTGCGACTGAAGGTCGGCGACGAGGTCGTATGCCTCGTGAAGGCGACGAACGTCATCGTTG
>MGON01000061.1:0-3704 GCA_001795345.1 Chloroflexi bacterium RIFCSPLOWO2_02_FULL_71_16
CAGGCATGACCCCCTTGCACGACCACGCTGTAGCCGAGATCGGCTGACCACCGTCGGAGCGCGCGAGTCAGCTGGTCATGGTCGGGGCAGATCAGAAGGAGGTTGGCCACTCCCAGCTCTCGCGTGTCAACTAGGCGCGCGTGTCGCGATCTTCTTGCTGTCTGGCGAGGCCACGAAAGTGCGCCACGACCCCGTCGATCCCCAGGTCGGGGAGTCCCTCCGCGAGGAGACGTAGCGCCCTGATCTGTAGTCGGCCGAGAGGTGTTCGCTCGACAACCTCGACTGCCAGCTGGCGCGGAGAGAGTACTCGGCCCTCCGCCGTCCAAAGAAGAGGAGTGTCGGGTCTTGGGTGATGTCGTACCCAATCGATGAATGCGTCGGCCAGGGCCTCGTTTGCGTCGAGGGTCAGTGTCATCGAGTCGCCCTAACCCTTGTAGAAGTACGGCACAATGAAGGTCCAGACCAGCACAGCCAGAGAACCCACGTACTGCACCTGAAGCCCGTAAGCGGCGAATGGTCCGCCCATCGTGTAGACCCAGATCACGAACGAGACTGCCGCGACGATGACGGCGGTCTTCTGCGGCCCGACGTTGGGTTCCCACGTCCCATAGGCCCGGACGAACACCACGAGTGCGAAGCAGACCGCTGCCCAAACCGCCAGCACAGCTGCAAGTTCGGATGGGATGCTGCCAACGCCGATCAGATAGATGCCGACGACCTCGCCAGGGATCAGCTTGATGAGCCTTTCGAGGTAGTCCTTGAGCGTGTCTCCCGGTGGCGGTGTGCCCGCCGTGACGAACCTGCCGCTCGGTGGCGTTATCCGAAAGGGCGCTGCCATGCCCACGATTCTCCGCTAGTCAGTCAAGCGGGCATCAGCGAAACTCGTCAACACTGGACCTTGACGCCGGCCTACGGCGTGAAGCTCATGGCCTGCGTCACGTATGAGGCGAGCATGAGCACCGCGGCCGTCGCGGCGGGGGCGACCTGCGTGGGGCCGCGCATCGCGCGGTAGGCGCTCCACGCGACCCAGGCCGCCCAGCCGCCGAACACCACGCTGGCGAGGTGCGCCGCGTCCTGCCACGGAGCGGCGCCCGCGCAGGGCGGGAAGCACGCGATGAAGCCGGCGACCCCGTTCCCGAGGAAGACCCACACGAACGCCAGGACGGCGAGCGCCAGCATCGCGCCGCGCACGCCGGCCGTCGCCGCGGCGATCGGCGAGTTCCACCAGCCATAGAGGACCGCGAAGGCCAAGAGGGTCAGAGCCTGGGCAGCGGTCAGGGTCGGTCCGCCCGCGACGACGACGCCACCGCTCGCGCCGAACAGACCGATCCAAACGTCGATGAGCACGTGGAAGAGGCTCGCCGCGATCGCGGCGGCTTGCAGCAGCAGGATCCTCGGGGTCATCGGCGCGAGAGTCTAGGCGCACCTATCCTTCGCGTGTGAGCGACGAGCCCGTCCCGCCGCGCAAGCACGGCTTCGAGACGCTCGCGATCCACGCGGGACAGGAACCCGACCCGACCGCCGGGGCCGTCACGGTCCCGATCTACCAGACCTCGACGTTCGCGCAGGAGGCGGTCGGCAAGCACAAGGGCTACGAGTACGCGCGGACCGGCAACCCCACCCGCACCGCGCTCGAGACCTGCCTCGCCGCGCTCGAGGGCGGCGCCTGGGGCCTGGCGTTCGCGTCGGGCATGGCGGCGACCGACGCGGTCGCGCACCTGCTCTCCTCCGGCGACCACGTGGTCATGGCCGACGACATCTACGGCGGCACGTACCGCCTGTTCGCGCGCGTCTTCGACCGCGTGGGGATCGAGCTCAGCGCGGTCGACATGCGCGATCCGGCGAATGTCCGCGCGGCGCTCACTAGGAGCACGAAGCTCGTGTGGATGGAGTCGCCCACCAACCCGATGCTGAAGATCGTCGACATCGCCGCCGTGGCCGCGGTCGCCCGCGACGCGGGCGCGCTCGCCGTGGTGGACAACACCTTCGCCAGTCCCTACCTGCAGCAGCCGCTCGGGATGGGAGCGGACCTCGTGCTCCACTCGACGACGAAGTACATCGGCGGCCACAGCGACGTCGTCGGCGGCGCCCTGATCGGGAACGACGCGGACCTGCGCGACCGCCTGGCCTTCATCCAGAACGCCGCCGGCGGCGTTCCGGGTCCGTTCGATTCCTGGCTGGTGCTGCGCGGCGCGAAGACTCTGGCCGTGCGCATGGAGCGCCACTCCGACAACGCGCAGGCCATCGCGGAGTGGCTGGCGCAGCACGAGAAGGTGGCCCGCGTGAACTACCCGGGACTGCCGACGCACGAGGGCCACGACGTCGCGCGCAGGCAGATGCGGTCGTTCGGCGGGATGCTCTCGTTCGAGCTGAAGGGCGGCGAGGCGGCGGCGATGCGGGCGGTCTCGCGCACGCGCATCTTCGCCCTGGCCGAGTCGCTCGGGGGCGTCGAGTCCCTCATCGAGGTGCCTCTGGCGATGACGCACGGGTCGGTGAAGGGCACGAAGCTGGCGCCGCCGGCGGGGCTCGTCCGGCTCTCGGTCGGCATCGAGTCGGTGGACGACCTGGTCACCGACCTGGCACAGGCTATCGACTGAACGTCGCGATCGCCTTCGGCGCGGGGATCTTCTCGTTCCTGTCGCCCTGCGTGCTGCCGCTCGTCCCGGCCTTCCTCGTGAACATCGCCGGCGAGGCCGCGCTCTCGGGCCAGGCCCGCGCGCGCACCGTCCTGCACGCGTTCGCCTTCGTGCTCGGGTTCAGCACGGTGTTCACGCTGCTCTGGGTCGCGATCGCCCTCGTCGGCGCGCTCGCCGGCGAGATGGTCTTCCGCCTCCAGCAGGTCGGCGGAGTGCTCCTCGTCGTGCTCGGGATGCACATGCTGGGGCTGATCACGATCCCGTTCCTCGGCCGCCGCATGGAGCTGCGCCTCGAGGGACGGACCACGGGCCTTCCGCGCTCGTACCTGATCGGCGCCGCCTTCGGGGTGGGGATGACCCCGTGCGTCGGCCCCTACCTCGGCGCGATCCTGACGATGCTGCTGAACCTGGAGATCGCGTCGGGCGCTGTTCTGCTCGTCGCGTACTCCCTCGGCATGGGCGTTCCGTTCCTGCTCATCGCGAGCGGGCTCGGCTCGGCGCGCGCCGCGGTGCGCTGGCTCGGCCGCAACATCGGCGCGGTCAACCTCGTCGGCGGCGTGCTCGTCATCGCGATGGGCCTGCTTCTCGTGTCGGGGCAGTTCACGCGCTTGGTGCAGCTCTTCAATTTCCTGCCTCTCCTCGGCTAGCGCGGCGTACGCTCGTCGCATGAGCGCACGCGAGGTGTTCCAGGTGCCGGCGCGGCTTCCGCGGTCCATCGCCCTGCTCATCGTCGCCGCCATCGCGCTGGCGACGCTCGCTGCGTTCGCGTGGCCCTCCCTCCAGCCACGCGAGGTGCCGGTGAGCAGCGGGCCGTCGAGGGTCGGCGTGATCGTGCGGCAGATCGAGGCCGACGGCATGGCCGCGCGCATCGGCGAGCGCGCTCCCGACTTCGAGTGGGTCCGCGCGGACGGCGCGCGCGCGTCCCTCGGCTCGCTGGCGGGCCGACCCATCGTCCTCAACTTCTGGGCGACCTGGTGCGTGCCCTGCCGCCAGGAGATGCCGCTCCTCGAGCGGACGGCCGGCGAGAACCCGGGGATGGCCTTCCTCGCGGTCGATCTCGACGAGGGG
>MGON01000061.1:3713-5512 GCA_001795345.1 Chloroflexi bacterium RIFCSPLOWO2_02_FULL_71_16
GTCCGGGCCTTCTTCGACGAGCTGGGTCTCGTCCGGATGGAGCCGGTCATCGACGTCGGCCTCGCGACCTCCCGCCGCTACGGGCTCGCGAGCGTGCCCTCCACGTTCTTCATCGACGCGGGTGGCACCATTCGCCACATCCAGATCGGTGAGATGGACGAGGAGAAGCTCGAGCGCGGCTTGGGGAAGGTGAGATGACGGCGGTCGAAGAGGTCAGGCGCACCGCGCGGCCCGCGCCGCCGCGCCTCTACCGGGCCGGGCAGCTCACCGAGCTCGACAAGATGCCGCCGCCCGAGCGCGCCATCACGCTCATCGTCGACGGGGAGGAGCTCGCGACGGTCGCCTGCTCGCCCCACCGCGTGCTCGCCCTCGCACTCGGGTTCCTGCGCGTGGAGGACATCATCCAGACGGCCGACGACGTCCTGCTGATGGAGGTGTGCGACGAGGAGACCGTCGTGAAGATCCGGTTGGCGCCGACGGCCCGCAAGGTGCCGCACGACCGCAAGCGGATCCTCACCTCGGGCTGCGGTCGCGGCGTGACGTTCTCGCTCGACGTGGTGCCGGTCGCGGGCGGCATGACCGTGCGCCCCGAGCAGCTCATGCAGTGGATGGAGACCCTGCTCGATAAGGCGGAGGGCTACAAGGAGCACGGGGGCACCCACACGGCGGCCCTCTTCGGCGAGAACGGCCTCGAGCTGATGGTCGAGGACATCGGCCGCCACAACACCATCGACCGCATCGCCGGCGAGGCGCTCCTGGCCGACGTCCCGACCGCCGGCAAGGCCATCCTCACCTCGGGCCGCATCTCGAGCGAGATGGTGGTCAAGTGCTCGCGCATCGGCGTGGGCATCGCCGCTTCGCGCACCAGCCCGACGGAGCTCGCCGTCTCGCTCGCCCAGGAAGCCAACATCGCGGTCTGCGGCTACGTGCGCCGCGACCAGCTCCGCGTGTACCACGACGCGGGGAGGCTCGCGCTCAGCTAGCCGGCCCTCCGCAAGCGGGTGCCGACCCCTCTGGCCACCGCATCAGGGAGGTCCGTATGCGCCGCTCGCGCTTCCTCGCCGAGACCGTCGGACTCGCGACGATCGAATACATCGTGGGCGCGGCGGTCGTCCTCGGCACGCTCGTCGTCGGGATCACCTCCTGGAACAACGGGCTCGTCGCCCGGCTGCAGGCGCTCGTCGATCAGATGCAGTCCGTCCGTTGAGGGCAAGAGCAGCCGACGGCGGCACCGCCACGCTCGAGACGACGCTAATGATCGTCGTCCTCCTGCCGCTCCTTCTCGCCATCTTCCAGTTCGGCGACGCGTTCCACCGCTGGCTGGCACAGGACGCGGCGACGGCGCACGCGGCGCGCTACGCGGGCGAGGTCGGGGGCGACACCCCGGCCGTCCGCCAGCTCCTGGCCGACGCCCTTCGCGATGCCGGGATCGACCCCGCGCGCGCCGCGGTCGAGATCACGCCGGCACGGGTCGGCTGGCGGGAGCCGATCCGCGTCACGGTCCGGCATGACCTGCGCATCGCCATCCCGTTCGCGTTCAGCGTCGACCTGCCGGTCACCTCCAGCGCGGTCGCCCGCGGAGAGCTCGCCCGATGACCGCCTTCCATCGCGATCAGGCGGGCTCGCTCGCGCTCGTCACCATCCTTCTGCTCCCGCTCCTCGTGCTGATGACGGTCGGGGTGCTCGAGCTCGGGATGGCGCGCATGGTGGCCGAGCGCGCGCGTGTGGCGGCGGATCTCGCGGCCGTCGTCGCGGTGAACGACCAGGACCCCGTCGAGCTGGCGCGGACCGGCTCGCTC
>MGON01000061.1:5555-11320 GCA_001795345.1 Chloroflexi bacterium RIFCSPLOWO2_02_FULL_71_16
CCGCGGAGCGGCGCTCGGTACGAGGGGCCGACGGTACGCATCGTCTTCGAGCTGCCGGTCCGGACTCCGGCGTTCGGCGTGCTCCTCGCGCGTCCGGTCACGGCGGTGCGGATCCTCGCCGCGAGCTCGGCCCGATGAGGGCCGCCACGGCGATCCTCGGTGCGGTCCTCGTGCTGGTGCCGATGACGGAAGCTGCCGCTTGCGATCGCCGCTGCATCGCGGGCGGCGGCGACGTCCTCTCGGCGAAGGCGGTTCGTCGCGCCGCGCCGAAGCCCACGCCGCGGCCGATCGTTCGCCGCGCTCCGACGCCGACCCCGCGTCCGCAGCCCGCCTCGAAGAAGGCCGTTGACACGCTCGCCGCGCGGATGGGTCTCCACAGGGTGAACCAGGTCTGGGCGGGGGACGTGGTCACGAAGAACGGTCCCGTGACGACGTACGCCTCGAACACCGTCCAGCAGGATGCCGGCACCTACGCGAAGCGGGTGGCGACCGTGGGCACCGGCGTGAAGAGCTCCTATGACGCACTTCTCGCGAACGGGCGCACCAGCCTGAGCGACGGACGGCCCGTGAGTGGCGACATCTACGCGAACTACGTGTCCAAGGGGTCGACCGTGGTGTTCGACAAGTTCGTCTTCTTCCAGGACGACCGCGAGGTCGCCCAGCGGACGCCCACACCGACGCCGAGGGTGACCCCACAGCCCACGCCCGCACCGCGTCCCACGGCAGCACCGCGACCGACCTCGACCCCGCGTCCGACGAGCACGCCGCGTCCGGCCGCGCAGGTGGGCCGGCCGCGGGCCACCCCCACGCCGTCTCCGATGCCCACACGTCGGCCACGCAGCACGCCGCGTCCGACCGCCGCGCCGACGCCGGCCCCCACGGCCGCACCCGCGCCGCCTCGCGTGGTACGGGCCGGGATCGCGCTCGCGGCCCAGGGCGATCCGCTCGCCCGGATCGAGGTGCTGCGCGGCCGTCGCGTCGACCTCTGGCCGCGTGCGACGGTCGATGGATCGCCCGGCCGCGTGCCGTCGTGGCGTCTGGCCTCGGGAGAACTGACCGCCCTCGGTCCGCTCAGCGGCGGCGGCGACGAGCCCCTCCGGGCCATGTGGGATGCTCTCGCGCCGACCGGCTCGGTGTTCACCGTCCGGTTCGCGGTCACCGTAGAGGTCCCAGGTGAGCTTCCGCGCCAGGTCGATGCGTTCATCGACGTGGTCGTCCGCTCTCCTGCGCTCGTCGAATGAGCGTGCAGCGCATGCTCGTGGCGCTCGCGCTGGTCGCGGGCGTCGTCGCCGGCTCCCTCTATTACGCCGGGACGCAGCGTGTCGGCGTGGTCGCCGCCGCGCGGTATCTCGCGCCGGGACGGGCGATCGGCCCGGCCGACGTCGAAACGCGCTGGCTTCCTCCGGACGCGATCCCGGCCGACGCGATCACCGAAGGGTCGAACGCCCTCGGCTGGTACCCGCGCGCGCCGATGTGGTCGGGCCAGCTGCTCCTCTCGAGCGCCCTTGCCCGTGCCAGCGCCGCGTTCGGCAGCGGACTCGTGCCGCCGACCGGGTACCGGGCCATCGCCATCCCGGTCTCGCCCGACCAGGCGATCGGAGGAGCGATCGCGCCCGGGGCTCGCGTCGACGTGATCGCCGTTCCTCTCCCGGGAAGAGCGCCGGTGGATCAGGGGGCGGAGCTGCTCACCGAGGCGGCACTCGTGCTCGACGTCCGCGGTGAGCACGGTGGCGCCTACGGTCCGGACGATCCGTCGGAGCGCTCCATCGGTCCCAAGGAGCTTCTCGGCAGTGTCGTCATCGCGATCGGCCCGTCGGAAGAGCTGCTGATCGCCGATCGGATCCCGCGGAGCTCGTTCGTGCTCGTCCTGGTCCCCGAGCGACCGTGACGACCCTGCGGCTCGACCCGGTCGGTGGGAAGGCCATCGACGTCGCCGCCGCGGTCGTCCTGGACGTGACCTTCCACAGGCGCGGAGAGGCTCTCTTCGCCGAGGTCCCCTCGGCCGACGTCCCGGCCGTCGTGCGCGCGCTCGCGTACGCCGGCATCGACGCTCAAGAGGCCCGGGCCGACCTTCTGCGCCCCTCTGGCCACATTCCCCTGGTCTCCCGTGACCTCGAGCCCGCTCCATCGGCGCTTCTCGCCAGCGATGTCGTCCGTGTCCATCGGCTGTCGCTCGGCCAAGCCACCGCGGAGGTCCTGCGCCGGCGGTTCGCCGTCTTCCGCGCGCCGTCGGTCGCCGCGCAGGTGCGCTGCCGGCGGTTGCTGAGAGGCGACGACGCGCTCCTTGCCTGGGAGCGGATCGCCTGGATCGAGAGAGCCCGCGTCCGTGTGGCGCGCTCGCGCTCGTCGATGCGTCCGATCGTCTTCGACCGCGGAGCCCTCGACCGCCGCGACCTCCGTGGCCGAGCGTTCGTTAGCGACGGGGCTCTGGGAAGGTGGGCGTTCGGATGAGCCGCCTCCGGTCGTGGCTCGACGCCTCGCCCCTCTCCGAGATCGCCCTAGCGCTCATGAGGGACGCCACCGGACGGCAGGATCCGCTCGAGCCGCTCCGGCCCGCGCGCGCCGTCGCGCTGCCCGGCCGCCTCCGGGTCGCCTTCTGGTCGCTCCGCGCGGGCGTTGGCTCCACCACGACCGCCGCCCTCGTCGCGCACCGCTCGGCCGGTGCGGGCCGCGCCCCAGCCCTCCTCGACCTCGACCGGTGGACACCGTGCCTCGCGCTGCGTGCCCAGATGGAGGCGGCCACGATCGCGGACGCACTCCTTCGACCGGGTCGCGAGCGCGATTCGCTGTCGCGGTGGAACGACGTGCCGTTCCTACCGGGTGCGCCGGGGCTGCATGCGATCTTCGAGACGGAGCGGGTCGTCGCGCTCATCGAGCGGGTCGCCCCGGAGAGCCCCGTCGTCGTCGACCTTGGGAGCGGCGCGGATGCGCTCGATGCGGGACTGCTCGCCACCCTCGACCGGATCTGCGTCGTGACCGGCCAGCGCTCGTCGCAGCTGCAGAGCTCGTTCTGCGCCGTCGAGCTCCTCCGGGACGCGCCATGTCGCGTCGGCCTCGTGACGACGCATGCCGCCGACGAGGACGCGTCGCGCATCGCATCGCGCCTCCCGTGGCCGCTCCTGGCCGCGATCCCATTCGACCCGTACCTAGCCGATGACGCCTTCGCGGCCCGCGCTCCGACCATGGCCGCGATCGATCGGCTCATCCGCGCGCTCGCGTGATCGACCGAGCCCTCGTGTCGCGCGTCCGGCAGGAGGTCGCCGCGGGGATCCCGCCGGACGAGCTGCTCCGGAGCTACGCCGATCCGGACCGCCGGCGCCTTCTCAGAGAGCGCGTGCGAGCCGTGGCGGGGATCCGCCTCGACGACCGGACCGCGGATCGCGTCTGCGCGGATCTCTTCGGCTTCGGCCCGCTCCAGGCCCTCCTGGACGACCCGTCCGTCACGGACATCCTCGTGAACGACCCGGCCTCGGTGTACGTCGAGCGCGGCGGCCTGCTCGAGCGCGCCGAGGTGCGCTTCCGGGACGACCAGGAGCTGGCCGACCTCGTCTACCGCATCGCGGCGAGCGTCGGGCGGGAGCTCACGGTAGAGCGGCCGTTCGTCGACGCGCGCATGCGCGACGGCAGCAGGGCCAACGCCGTGATCGCTCCGGTCGGCGGACCGACGCTCTCGATCCGCAAGTTCCGCACGATCTCGATGCCGCTGGCCGGGCCCGAGGGTTCGTGGTGCGCGACCGGAGGACTGCCCGTGCCATGCGCGGAGCTCCTCGAGGGCCTCGTGCGGCGACGCGCGAACATCATCGTGAGCGGGGCCACGGGGAGCGGGAAGAGCACGTTCGTGCGCTCCCTGGCGGCGGCGATCCCCCTGGGCGAGCGGGTGATCGTCATCGAGGACACGAACGAGCTGGTCCTGCCACACCCGCATGTCGTGCACCTCGAGTGCGTGCCCGGCGCAGGCGGAGCGTCTATCGGCATAGCCGACCTCGTGACGAACGCTCTCCGCATGCGGCCCGACCGGATCATCGTCGGGGAGGTCCGTTCGCCCCGGGAAGCGTCGGCACTCCTCGAGGCGCTCAGCACGGGGCACGAGGGGACGCTGACCTCCCTGCACGCGAGCTCGGCGATCGACGCGATCGCCAGGCTCGAGCTGCTCCTCGCGCGGGCCGGCGAGCTCGGCGGCGACGCGATGCGGCGGTACGTCACGCGGGCGGTGGACGTGATCGTCCATCTCGCTCGCGGCGCCGATGGTCGCCGCACGGTGCGCGAGATCGTGACCGTGGGCGAGGCCGGTCCCGCCGTCGTCTGGCGAGCTGGACAGCCGGCGCCGCTCGCGGAACGGGCATGAGCCTCGCGCTCATCGGCGCGTTCGGCTTCGGTGTCGCCGTCGCGGCCCTCCTCCTGGCGCGCGTCGTGCGGGATCCATCTCCGCGCAGCGGCCTGGCGGGTCATCCCGATGCAGCATCGCTGCGCGAGGCCGGCTGGCGCGGCGGCCTCGGACGATGGGAGGCGATCCGAGCCGTCCTCGTCGTCGCGTCCGCCGCGCTCGTGCTCGGGCTGGGGCTTCCAGCGATCACCGCGCTGGTGGCGGGGTTGGCTCCCTCGGCATGGATCCGGATGAGGGCCGACGCGGCACGCGAGCGCGCGCGCCGCGCACTGACTCGCATCGTCAAAGGCACCGAGGCCGCGCTGCGCTCGGGCGCGACCCTCCCCGAGGCGCTGCGTCGCGAGGCCGAAGCGGCGACGGATCCGCATGCGCGTAGCGTCGTGCTCGGAGCGCTGCGCGAGTTCGACCTCGGCGCGAGCCTCGACGCCGGCCTGCGCTCGGCCGCCGCCGACAGTCCCGATCGTCGTACCGAGCTCGTGCTCGGGACGTTGGCCGTCGGGGTCGAGGACCGCCTTCCGCGCGAGCGGATCGCCGACCTGCTTTCTGCGCTCGTCGACCGGCTCTCCTTCGAAGAGCAGCTAGAGGACGAAGTACGCGCCCGCGCGAGCGGCGCGCGACAGCAGCAGCGGCTTCTGGCGCTGCTCGTTCCAGCCATCGCGGTCCTGCTCATAGCGACCACGCCGTCGCTCGCAGCCGCGCTCGATGCTCCGCTCGGCCGCCTTGTCCTCATCCCCGGCGCGGTCGCGCTCGAAGCCTCGGGCATCGTGCTGGCTCGTCGGATCGTGAGCGAGGCGCTCGCATGAGCCTGTTCGGCGCGATCCTCGCCGGCCTCGCGGCTTCGGCGATCTGCCTGGCGGTACGCTCGCCCAGCAGCGTCGCTCGACGTCTCGACCTTGTCGCCCCGCGCCGTGCGCGCCGGAGCGTCCCTTGGCAGGCGATCTCGGAGCGGGACCTGCGCCACGCGGGGCTCGGCATCTCGCCGGACCGCTTCCTCGTCGCGAAGGTGTGCACCTGCTTCGCGGGGATCGTCTTCGCCGCGAGCGCCGCGCTATTCGTTCCGATCGGCCCCCTGTTCCTGGTCGCCGCCGGGTACGGCGGATGGATGGTGCCGTCCATTGTCGTGGCCCGCCGTGCCGGCCGGCGTCGACGCGAAGCCGACCGCGCGGCGATAGTGCTGGTCGAGCGTCTCGACGCGCTCGTGTCCGCGGGCCGCCCGCCCGAGACCGCGCTCGCGCGGATCCTCTCTTCCCCCACGGGCGCACCTCTTCTCGACGAGACGCTGCGCCTGGTGCACCACGCGTACCTCTTGGGCGCGCCTCTCTTCCGGACGCTCGCATATCACGCGCGCTCCGAGGGGCTGGAGACGTGCGCAGCCTTGTCG
>MGON01000061.1:11453-11598 GCA_001795345.1 Chloroflexi bacterium RIFCSPLOWO2_02_FULL_71_16
TCGTGCTGGCCCTCTGTTACCTCCCCGCTCTCATGCTCCTCGTGGTCATTCCCCTGTTCATGTCACTACTGGATGGCCTCGCCGTCTAGACTGGGCCGATCAACTAGAGCGCGGTAGGCCGCGCGGGGAAGTGATCGATGCCCAA
>MGON01000062.1:0-403 GCA_001795345.1 Chloroflexi bacterium RIFCSPLOWO2_02_FULL_71_16
CGCGGCGAAGCCAAGCCTTCGAGGGCCGGCGCCTTGACCGGTGTCACCGCCGCAGCTCTGACCGATGTTGCGCAAGATGCATCTTGCGGGTGAGCACGATCCACCAGCGAACCACGCAACGCACGGCCTTGTGGCCGCCACGCCGGAGCGCGTCCTCGACCACGTCCGCCGGTATGGGCCTGCGCCAGTCCACCGGCACCTCGTCCACGTCCATGCTCAGGTTCACGGCGCTCTGGGCGAACCCGCCCGCGAAGTAGCCGTGCGCGAACGTGAGCACGCGGTCCCCCGGCGCGAGCACGTTCATGAGAGAGGCCTCCCACGCGCCGGTGCCCGACGTTGGGAAGATCGCCACACGCCCCTTCGCCGTTCCGAACACACGCGCGGCGTCCGGCAGGAGCCCGCG
>MGON01000062.1:635-1903 GCA_001795345.1 Chloroflexi bacterium RIFCSPLOWO2_02_FULL_71_16
GAGCCGCGCCACCGGCACGCGGTAGGTGGACGGCGACACGTAGGTCAGGCCGATCTCGTGGCAGAGCGCGACGGACGACGGCTCGCCGGCGTGCTCCCCGCAGATGCCGATCTTGAGGTCCGGCTTGGTCTTGCGCCCCCGCTCGACGCCCATGCGCATCATCGCGCCCACGCCGTCGCGGTCGATCACCTGGAAGGGATCGGCCGGGATGATCCGCTCCTCGACGTAGCGCGTGAGGAACGACTTCTGGGCGTCGTCGCGCGAGATGCCGAGGACCGTCTGCGTCAGGTCGTTCGTGCCGAAGGAGAAGAACTCCGTCTTCGTCGCGATCTGATCGGCGATGATGCAGGCGCGCGGGATCTCGATCATGGTGCCGAACTTGAACGGGATCTTCCGCCCGCGCTCCTTCTGCACCGCGTCGGCGACCTGCATGACCTGCTCGTGGAGCCGGTCGAGCTCCCCCATCACGCCGACGAGCGGCATCATGATCTCGGGCTTCGCGGTGATCCCCTTCTCCGCGACGTCGGCGGCGGCGCCGAGGATCGCGCGGATCTGCATCTCGAGGACCTCGGGGTAGACGAGCAGCAGCCGGCAGCCGCGCAGGCCGAGCATCGGGTTGTCCTCGTGCAGCTGCTCGAGACGCTTCTGGATCTTCCGCTTGCGGTCGAGGTCGGCGCCATCCTGGCCGGTCGCCTCGGCGACGGCGATCTCGATGTCCACGTCGGCGAACTCGCGCAGGAACTCGTGGAGCGGCGGGTCGATCAGCCGCACCACGACGGGCAGGCCGTCCATGGCCTCGTACATCTCGCGGAAGTCGCCCTGCTGGAACGGAAGCAGCTTGTCGAGGGCGCCCTTACGCGCCTCGACGGTGTCCGCAAGGATCATCTCCTGGACGATCGGCAACCGCTCGGCCTGCCGGAACATGTGCTCGGTCCGCGCAAGACCCACGCCCTCGGCGCCAAACTTGCGCGCGAGGCGGCACTCCTCCGGCGTGTCCGCGTTCACCCAGACGCCCATGGTGCGGACCTTGTCCGCCCAGGAGAGCACCTCCTGGAGCTCCTTCTCCTTGGCAAAGTCCGGCAGGACCGTCGGCAGCTCTCCGGCGAAGACCTCGCCGGTCGTGCCGTCGATCGAGATGAAGTCGCCTTCCTTCACCGTCTTGTCGCCGACCTGCATGAGACGCTTCCCGAGATCGATCGAGAGCGCGGCGACGCCGGCCACGCAGGGCAAGCCGAGCCCGCGCGCGACGACCGCCGCGTGGCTCGTGG
>MGON01000062.1:2008-2138 GCA_001795345.1 Chloroflexi bacterium RIFCSPLOWO2_02_FULL_71_16
CTTCGCGAGATAGCGGCCGGCCTTCCGCGCCTTCTCGAGCTCCTTGTCGTCGAACCGCGGGAGCAGGAGCTGCTCGACCTGCATCGGATCGACGCGCGCGATCGCCTCGTCCTTCGTGATGAGCCGCTCG
>MGON01000062.1:2211-2357 GCA_001795345.1 Chloroflexi bacterium RIFCSPLOWO2_02_FULL_71_16
GCTGGCCGCGTTCGATCGTGAACTCGAGGTCCTGGACGTCGCGGTAGTGCTTCTCGAGCCGCTTGGCGATGCGGTCGAACTCCGCGTAGACCTTCGGAAGCTTGTCCTTCAGGGTCGAGATCTTCTCGGGCGTACGGATCCCCGCC
>MGON01000062.1:2397-2839 GCA_001795345.1 Chloroflexi bacterium RIFCSPLOWO2_02_FULL_71_16
GTGTTGGGGTCGCGCGTGAACGCGACGCCGGTGCCGGAGCCAGTGCCCATGTTGCCGAAGACCATCATCTGCACGTTCACGGCGGTGCCGAGATCGTGCGAGATCTTGAACGTGGTCCGGTAGTCCACGGCGCGGCGGCCGAACCACGAGCCGAAGACAGCCTCGATCGCGGCGCGCAGCTGCGCGCGCGGGTCGGTCGGGAAGGGCTTCTTGGTGTGGTCCTGGACGATCTTCTTGAACTGCTCGACGAGCTTCCGGAGCTCCGCCGCGGGGATGTCCGCGTCGGTCTTGGCCCCGCTCCGCTTCTTCGCCGCGTCCAGCGGATGCTCGAATCGCTCGGCCGGCACGTCTAGGACGATCCGGCCGAACATGCTCACGAACCGCCGGTAGGCGTCGTACGCGAAGCGCTCGTCCTTCGTGAGCGTCGCGAGCCCGCGAACGC
>MGON01000062.1:2845-3624 GCA_001795345.1 Chloroflexi bacterium RIFCSPLOWO2_02_FULL_71_16
CGTTCAGTCCGAGGTTGAGGACCGTGTCCATCATCCCCGGCATCGACATCGCCGCGCCCGAGCGGACCGACACGAGGAGCGGGTCGCTGGTGTCACCGAAGCGCTTCCCCGCGGCGCCTTCGAGCCGCGCCAGCGCCTTCTCGACCTGGTCCCAGAGGCCGGCGGGCAGCTTCTTGCCCGCCGCGAAGTACGCGTTGCAGGCCTCGGTGGTGATGGTGAAGCCCGGCGGGACCGGCAGTCCCGCGTTCGTCATCTCGGCCACGCCCGCGCCCTTGCCGCCGAGCAGCGCCCGCATCTTCGCGCTGCCTTCCGCCTTGCCGTCCATGAAGAGGTAGACCCATTTCGTCGTCTTCGTCGCCGGCCGTGCGGCCGAGCCGCGGCGGGCGCGCACCGGTGGGCGACGGCGGGAGGTGGTTGAGCGCGAGGCGGTCGTGGAGCGAGCCATGACGCAGATGCCTCCTTCGAGGAACGCGGCGGGACGACCGCATTCTGGCAGAAGATCCGCTCTTATCGCGGTCGGGCTGTGCTAGCGTGCCGCCCGGTGTACGAACGACCGGGCTATCGCACTCTCATCGAGCGGATCCGCGGGAACGTCCGCGCGTACATCCGCAAGCAGCTCGAGCTGCCGAAGCAGGAGATCGCCGAGATCGTCCAGGCGAACCTGGCCGCGGTCAAATGGCTGGGCATCGCCCTCGTGATCGGGCTCCTCTTCCTCGTGTCGTTCGTGATCCTGCTCGTCGCTATCGTCGCGATCTGGCTCCCGCTGCCGGTCGCCGCGC
>MGON01000062.1:3662-7760 GCA_001795345.1 Chloroflexi bacterium RIFCSPLOWO2_02_FULL_71_16
GCCGGCTGGCTCGGATACAAGCGCCTCGAGCTCCGCGGACCCACGCGGTCGATCGAGTCCTTGAAGGAGACGGTGAGTTGGGCGAAAGCCCGTCTGCTCGGACGCAGCGAGAGCTAGCGGACCTGCGGTCCGCCATCGACCGCGACGTCGACGCTCTCACGGCGCGCGTGCGCGAGGACGTCGATCCGCGGAACCTGGTGCGCCGCCAGCCACTCGCCGTCCTTGGGTCGGTGGCGTCGATGGCGACCGCCGCGGTGGTGGGGATCGTCGCGAAGCGCCGCGCGAAGGAGCAAGAACGCATCCAGCTCGACGTGCTCGCTGAGCGCGTCGGCGGCCGTCTCGGGAAGCTCAAGGGCGACGCGCGCAAGCGGTTCCGCAAGGAGCTGCAGAAGGAGCTCGCCGAGGTCGAGAAGACCGGCCCCAGGGAAGCGGTGTGGGCCGCGGTCGTCGCCGCGCTCACCGCGCTGGCCACCGACGTCGCCCAGCGACTCGGAAAGCGCGTGCTCGGCGACGAGCCGACGGACACGTACGAGGCTACCGGGAGGACCGTCCCCCGCGGCTAGACCTCGGCGAGACGCTCCTGCACGCGGTCGACGAGCTCGGCGATCGGAACGCGCACCTGCGCCATCGAGTCGCGCTCGCGGATCGTCACGGCCCTGTCCTCGAGCGAGTCGAAGTCCACGGTGACACAGAGCGGCGTACCGATCTCGTCCTGGCGGCGGTAGCGCCGGCCGATGGCCTGCGTCTCGTCGTACACGGTCATGAAGCCGGCTCGCAGCGAGGCGTGCACCTCGCGCGCGAGCGGCGAGAGCCTCTCGTTCTTCGAGAGCGGGAGCACCGCGACCTTGTACGGCGCGAGCGACGGGTGGAGCCGCAGCACCGTGCGGATCCCATCCTTGTCCGGCTCCTCGTCGTAGGCGGCGCACAGGACCTCGTAAGTGGTCCGGTCGGCGCCGACGGCGGTCTCGACGATGTAGGGCACGAAGCGCTCCTGCGTGAGGTCATCGAAGTACTCCAGCTTCTTGCCCGAGAACTCGGCGTGGCGGCGGAGATCGAAGTCCGTCCGGTCGTGGATGCCCTCCAGCTCCTTCCAGCCGAAGGGAAACTCGAACTCGATGTCGACGGCGCGCGCAGCGTAGTGCGCTCGCTCGTCCTCAGCGTGCTCGCGGAAGCGCAGACGCTCCGCAGGGACGCCGAGCGAGCGATGCCAGCGCATGCGCTCCTCCTTCCACTCCTCGAAGAGCCGCGGCGCGTCGTTTGGCCGGCAGAAGTACTGCATCTCCATCTGCTCGAACTCACGCGAGCGGAAGATGAAGTTGCCGGGCGTGATCTCGTTGCGGAAGGCCTTGCCGATCTGGGCTATCCCGAACGGGAGCCGGCGCCTGACCGCCTGCTGGACGTTGTCGAAGTTCACGTAGACCGCCTGCGCGGTCTCGGGCCGCAGCCAGGCCACGGACGCGGTGTCCTCGACCGGACCCACGAACGTCTTGAACATGAGGTTGAATTTGCGAGGGTCGGCCAGCTTTCGCTCGCCACAGTTGGGGCACGCCGTCCCGGAGACGTCGAGGGTGTTCGCCCGCCAGGCCTCCATGAGCGCGTCGCCCTTCGGAAGGTCGTCGATGCGGAAGCGGTGGCGGCAGCTCCGGCACTCGACCAGCGGATCGACGAAGTTCTCGACGTGGCCGCTCGCCTCCCACACCTTCGGGTGCATGAGGATCGCGCCGTCGAGCCCGACGATGTCGCCGCGTACCTGGACCATGGCGCGCCACCAGGACCGCTTGATGTTGTTCTTGAGCTCCACGCCGAGCGGCCCGAAGTCCCAGGTCGACCCCGCGCCGCCGTAGATCTCGCTCGACGCGAACACGAAGCCGCGCCGCTTGGCGAGCGACTGGATCTTGTCGGTGAGCCCCTCGATCTCCTTCACGGCCCGGGCGGTGACCGTCAAGAGACCGGGCTGATCGTGGGGCGCGGGAGGCGCGCTAGCTCGTCCATGAGCCTGGAGGATGCGATGTCCCGGTCGAGGACGTACTGGAGGAACGTGCGGAGGTGCCGCTCGAGGTCCCGCTCGAGCGCGGCGTCCACCCGGAGGAGCGCGGCGGCCGCGAAGTCGCTGACCAGCAGGTAGCGCAGCGACTTCAGGGCGCGCACCGAGAGGGCCGGCATGCCGACCGTCGAGCGGTCGATGCAGGAGCTGCAGACCACGCCGCCGTCGTGGGGGCTCCAGCCGTGGGCGGTCTCGCGCAGCTCGCCCGAGCAGCGGCTGCAGGACCCCAGCTGCGGGCGGAAGCCGGAGCGGTCGAGGAGGTGCAGGTCCCACCAGCGGCAGACGAGGGCCGGCGGGTGGCCGGCGTCGAGGTGGCGGAGCGCCGTTTCGAGCAGGTCGAACGCCGGGGCGGCCGGCGCGTGGTCGACCGTGAAGCGGTCCGCGAGCTCGGCCAGGTACCACCCCGCGGCGATGAGCGTCAGATCCTCGCGCAGCGCGCGGTACGTGGAGCGCGACTCGGCGCCGGTGAGCACGTCCAGCTCACGGCCGCGCGCTAGCTGGAACGTCGCGTGGGCGAGCGGCTCCGCATGCCCCGAAAGGCGGCTCGTCGGACGGCGGATGCCCTTCGCCATGACGCGGACCTTGCCGAAATGGCGCGTGAGGAGCGTGAGGATGCGGTCGGCCTCACCGAGGTCGAGGGTCTTGAGGACTATCGCCTCGGCCCGGTATGTGCGCGATCCCATGAGCTTTCGATGGTAAGACTCCGCTGTACGGTGCGCGCTCGTATCATCGACCCAGGTGACCATCTCAAGGGACCTCACGTCCCGGGTCGCGGCGATCGACGAAGAGATCAGGTCGGTGCTCACCCAGGCGGAGCCGGCGCTCCAACCCTTCTACGGGATGATGCTGTACCACCTCGGCCTCGACGTCGTGCGTCCCGGGACCGGCAAGCGCCTCCGTCCGCTGCTCCTCGTGCTCCTGCACGAGGCCATCGCGCGGGACGGGCAGCGCGCTCTCGCGGCGGCGGCGGCGATCGAGCTGCTCCACAACTTCACGCTCATCCACGACGACATCGAGGACCAGGACCCGACCCGCCGGCACCGGCCCACGGTGTGGTCGGTCTGGGGCGTCCCGCAGGCCATCAACGCGGGCGACGGCATGTACGCGGCCTCCCGGCTGGCGGTCCACCGGCTGCGGGACCGCGGCGTCCCCGCCGAGCGCGTCCTCGACTTCGCCGCGCTGCTCGACAAGGCCTGCGTGGAGGTCTGCGAGGGCCAGTTCCTGGACATCAGCTACGAATCCCGGACCGACGTCACCGCGGAGCGCTACCGGGCGATGGTCGCGCGCAAGACGGGCGCGCTCTTCTCGGCCGCGACCGAGGGCGCGGCGGCCCTCGCGACCGACGACCGCGAGCTGCGCGCCTCGCTGGCGCGCTTCGGGGCCGACTTCGGCCACGCCTTCCAGGCCCACGACGACGTGCTGGGGATCTGGGGCACCAGCGAGCGCACCGGCAAGGTGGAGATGAACGACATCGCCAAGCGCAAGAAGACCCTGCCGGTGGTCATCGCGTTCGAGCGCGCCAGCCCGCGCCTCCGCGCCGAGCTAGAGGAGCGCTACAGCCCGCCCGCGCCCCTGCCGCCCGAGAACTGCGACCGCATCCGCGACATCCTCGACGAGCTCCGGGTGCACGACGCCATCGAGCGCGAGATCGGCATGCACCGCGAGCGCGCCCTCCACGAGCTGCGCTCCGTCCGCGAGCTCGTCACTTCGGAGCCGCTCCGGCTGCTCGAGGCGCTCGTCGAGAGCGCGACCGGTGGATCCGCGGCGCAGGCCGGCGCCACGAGGACCGCGTAGCTCCCGCATACCATTCCGCCGGATGACCACCGAAGGGCGACGCGTCGCCGGCGTGCCGGGCGACATCATCCTCGAGCCGAACGAGCACGTCCTGGTCGCGACCCGCCCGCTCTTCCTCTGGGAGCCGCTCATGCTGCTCTGGCTGGTCGTCGGCGCCCTCGGCCTCTACGGCATCGGCTCCGCCGACACGCTCATCACGACCCTCGGCCTCGGCGCCTTCGCCGTGGTCGGGCTCCTGCTCCTCTTCATCTGGATCCCCT
>MGON01000063.1:0-287 GCA_001795345.1 Chloroflexi bacterium RIFCSPLOWO2_02_FULL_71_16
ACGCTCGCGGGGCTCGTCGCGCTCGGGCTCGGTAGCTAGCCGCTCCGGGCGATCCGGTCCTTCACGGCCGCGAGCGCCGCGACGAGGTCCTCCTGGTCCTGCGTGTTCGCGTCGTCCGTCACCGACGTATCCGGCACGACCCCGCGGCCCTTGCCGTTCAGCTCCTCGCCGGTCTTGGCGTCCTGCATCCGCGCCAGCGTGACGAGGAGCAGGCCGTTGTCCGGCATGGCCCGCGGCTGAGCGATCCCGACGCATCCGGCCGTCCGGGTCCCGATGACCGAGGCGAC
>MGON01000063.1:305-3451 GCA_001795345.1 Chloroflexi bacterium RIFCSPLOWO2_02_FULL_71_16
CGCCGCGATGATCTCGGCGCCCGATGCCGACCGCTCGTTCACGAGCACGACGATCGGACCGGCGAAGCCGACGTAGAAGTCCTTGTTGGTGCCGACCTGCTCCGTCTTGCCGTCGCGGCCGATCTGCTTCACCAGCACCGCGTCCTGGACGAAGATGCTCGCGATGTTCACGGCGGCCGAGAGGTCGCCGCCCGGGTTGTTCCGCAGGTCGAGCACGAACCCCTTCACGCCGGCCTGGATGTCGCGCTGGACGAGGTCCTTCGTCTGCCGGGCGACGTCGCCGTTCAGCGCCGAGATCGTGAGCTGCGAGATCTTGCCCTCTTCGTGCGGGCGCTCGAAGACGCGCGGGGGAGTGAGCGTGGCGCGCGTGATCGAGACGGTCAGCTCCTGGCCAGCGCGGACGAGGACGATCTGCACGACGGTGCCCTGCTGCCCGCGGATGCGCTGGGCGATCTCATCCGGCGCGAAGTCGGTCACATCGGTGCCGTCGACCGACTTGATCCGGTCGCCGGGTCGCACGCCCGCCTTTTCCGCGGGGCTGTCGGGGAAGACGGAGGCGATCTGCGACATGCCGCCCTCCTCGGTGGGCGCGAGGATCGTCGCGCCGATGCCGGAGTACTCCTGCGGCGGCTGGTTGAAGGTCTTCGCGCGGTCGGGGTCGAGGTAGTAGGTGTGGCACTCGTTCATCGACTTGGCCATGCCGTCGGTCGCCGCGCGCTCGAGCTGGGTCCGATCGGCCGTGACGCATGCCTTCGCCGCCTCCTCGAGCGCCCCCGAGAGCTTCAGAAGGTCGGACTCGCTGCTGCCGGTGAGCTCGGGCCGCTCGACCGAGACCGCGGCGCAGCCGGCGCCCTTCTCCTCCGGGGTCTTCTGGAGATAGCCCTCGGCGCCCTCGATGGCGCCCGTCAGCAGCTGCTGTGGACCGGGCCGGTCGACGTGGCGCTCGAGGAGGACGTGATACGCGGCTTCGAGCGTCTTGAAGTCCGTCCGCGTCGGGACGATCTGCGCTCCGATGTCCTGGGGCAGGACGCTGCACGCCCCGAGGACGAGGGCGAGAAGGGTCGCCAGGAGCACGGGGAAGCGTCCCACCTGCGTTCGAGTGTATGGGTCGGCGAGGTCGCGTCCGGGCGAGGGCGCCCGGATCTTATTCGGGGCTTAGGCCTCGTCGCTCAGGATCTTGCGAAGCCGCCCGAGAGCGCGGAACTGCAGGGCACGGATCGCGCCTTCGTTCTTGCCGAGGAGCTTCGCGACCTGCCGGCTCGAGAGGTTCGCTTCGAAGCGGAGCGACAGCACCTGCTGCTGCTCGCTCGTCAGGTGCTTCACCGCGCCCTTCAGCGCGAGCACCTGCTCGCCGTGGACCGCGCGGTCGTGCGCGGTGGGTCCCTCTTCGGCGATCCCGAACGCGGTGTCGAGGTCGACCATCGGCCGCTCGCGGCGGCGGCGGTCGGTCACGGCGTTGCGGGCGATCGTGTACAGCCACGCGAGGAAGGACTTGCCCTGCCAGCGGTAGCGGTGGATGTTCGCGAACGCTCGGGTGAAGACCTCGCTCGTCAGGTCCTCGGCGTCGCTGGGCTCACGAACGCGGTAGACGAGGTAGCGGTACACGCTGTCGACGTACGAGTCGTACAGCTCGGCGAACGCGCCGCGGTCCCCGGTGCGGGCACGCTCGATGACGTCGGGAACGGGGCCCCACGCGACCGCTCCCTCGCTCGCCGAGATCGCCTGCGCCGGGAGCGTCGTCCCTTGGGCCACTGCTACTGCGATCGCCATCGTTCCCTATCTCCTCCGCGTTATGGCCGTCCTGCGGACGATCATGGGTGACGAAAGCGGTCGCTTCCAGCCTCAGCGCGTACCAAGACGGTGGCAGGGACCCCCGGATCGGACCGATCCCGTACGGCGACCAAGCGTGCCGTCGTTGTAAGGGACCCGGGAACGTCCGCCTAGCGCCCGGCGATCCGCCCCAGGAGATGGTCGCTCGCGACCTTGATCGCGCTCGCGTCGTCCGCGGCGATGTCGGGCTCGATGCCGAGGTTGTTGTACTTCGTTCCGGTGACCGCGCCGCCGTACTCCTCGACCACGACCGAGATGAGCGATCCGTCCGGCATGCGCGTGGGCGACGTCGCGCCGAGGCACCCGATGCTCTTCTTGCCCACGATCGTCGCGCGCTTCGCTTCCTTCAGGAAGAGCGCGAAGACCTCGGGCCCGGAGCCGCCCCGGTCGTTCAGGATGACGGCGATCGGGAGCTGGTACTCGTCCGGTAGGCGCAGCTCCTTCACGGCCGCGCGCACTCCGGCTCGGCCGGTCCGCACGTCCACGGTCATGACCTGCTCGCCGTTCATGAAGGAGCTCGCCATGAGCTCGGGCCCGTTGCCGCCGACATTCCCGCGCAGGTCGAAGAGCCAGGCTTTCGCGCCGGCGGCGAGCGCGCGCTCGAGCACCGCCTTGACCTTCGCGCGGATGTCGTAGGTCCCGGTCACGCGGAACTCGATGAAGCGGATCCAGGCGATCCCGCCATCGAGCATCCGCGCGGTGAGCCCGGCCTCGTCGCGCGGCCAGATCTCACGGCCCTGCGGCGCGGGCGGGTCCGACATCCCGGTCTCCTCCACTGGCCGCGAGTCCACGCGCCGTCCGTCGAAGTAGTAGGTGTGGCAGTCGGGGCTCGAACGGAGCATCCCGGTGACCGCGGCGAGCGCGATGTCGTCGCCGGAGAGCTGCGGGTTCTCCGCCGCGATCTTCGACACCGCGTCCGCGAACTTCCGGAAGTCGGGAAAGATCGTCTCCGAGGCGTCCTGGAACGCGGGCGTCTCGATGTCGGCCTTTCCGCCGGTCCGTCGCGCCTCCGCACGCACCGCCTCTACCGCCATCTCTAGCGCCTTCTTGCTCGAGACCTTGTGCACGTCCTGGTCGGTCAGCGCGCTGTAGACGAGGTCGAGCTTCGCCCGCTGGATGTCTGGCGTGTTGGTCGGCCGCGGCGTGGACACGACGTTCGGAACGCCTGTACACGCGGCCGCGAGGAGCACGATCGCGAGGTAGCGCATCACCCGAACGAGCGTAACGGGGCGGGCGACGCGAGGGTGTGCCCCCGACGAGATCGTCGGCTGCGTTGCCGAAGGCGAGCAGACCGCTTTGATCGAGGAGGGGGCACC
>MGON01000063.1:3535-4766 GCA_001795345.1 Chloroflexi bacterium RIFCSPLOWO2_02_FULL_71_16
AAGCCCTCGTAGTCGATGTACTCGGTGATCGTCGGATGCTCGCCGCAGGCCGGGCACTTCGGGTCGCGCCGCAGGCGCACCTCGCGGAAGGCGCCCTCCAGCGCGTCGAAGAGCAGGTACCGCCCGATGAGCGGCTCCCCGATCCCGAGGAGCAGCTTGATCGTCTCGTTCGCCTGGATCGTGCCGATGACGCCCGGCAGCACGCCGAGCACGCCGGCCTCGGCGCATGAGGGCGCGAGCTCCGGAGGCGGAGGCTCGTGGAACAGGCAGCGGTAGCAGGGCCCCTCGAACGGCTTGAACACCGTCACCTGGCCCTCGAAGCGGTAGATGCTCCCGTGCACGACCGGCTTGCGCCACTTCACGGAGGCGTCGTTCAGGAGGTAGCGGGTGGGGAAGTTGTCCGCGCCGTCCACGATGACGTCGTAGTCCGCGATGATCCGGTCGATGTTCGCCGACGTGAGCCGCTCCTTGTACCCGACGACGTGCACGTCGGGGTTGAGCGCTTCGAGCGTCCGGCGCGCCGAATCCACCTTCGACTCGCCGATGCGCTCGGTCGAGTGGAGGATCTGCCGCTGGAGGTTCGTCGCATCGACGACGTCGGCGTCGATGACGCCCAGCGTGCCGACGCCGGCAGCCGCCAGGTAGTACGCCGCCGGCGACCCGAGGCCGCCCGCTCCGATGAGGAGCACCTTGCTCCGGAGGAGCTTCGTCTGGCCCGCGATGCCGACCTCGGGGATCAGCAGGTGGCGGCTGTAGCGCTCGAGCTGCGCCGGCGCGAGCGGGGCCTCGACCGGCGCGCCGATCTCCCGCCACGCCGCGAAGCCGCCGGCCATCGAGGCCACGTTCGTGTAGCCGAGCTGCTGAAGCTGATACGTGGCCACCGCCGATCGCACCCCGGCCGCGCAGTGCAGCACGATGCGCTCGTCCTTCTTCGGGAGGCGCTCTGTCGCGACGCTCGGCACGGTCCCGAGCGGGATGAGCTCCGCGCCGGGGATGTGGCCCGCGTCCCACTCGTTCTGCTCGCGCACGTCCACGATCCTCGGAGGCGCTGCCGACCTGAACTGGTCGGCGACCTCGTCGGCCTGGACCTCCTTGATGAGGTGACGGACCTGTGCGGCGATTTGAGCGACGGTGGGCATCTGACTGGATTCTAAACCGATCGAACTGGTCGGGAATGCCTGTTCGAGCGGGCGCGCGCCGCGAGCCGCGTCGGGTACCGCGGTGCGCCGTA
>MGON01000063.1:4880-5033 GCA_001795345.1 Chloroflexi bacterium RIFCSPLOWO2_02_FULL_71_16
GTGTTCGGCGCGATGCGCTCGCGGGCCGAGGCCGCGAACGTCTTCGGAGCCGTGCTGTCGCGCTACGACGGCCTGGCCCTGCTCGCTCTGCTCGTGGTCGCCGCGACCACCGTCCTGAAGGCCGGTGCGTTCGACGAGGACCCCACCGACTGG
>MGON01000063.1:5169-5379 GCA_001795345.1 Chloroflexi bacterium RIFCSPLOWO2_02_FULL_71_16
GGCGCCGCGAGTTCCGCGCGCTGCACGACCGCGTGCGCGGGGCCCTCCGTCTGGTCGTCCTGTTCGGGCTCGTCGCTCTCTTCTTCAGCTGATGCGCTCGCTCGACGAGGTCCTCGAGCGCCATCGCGCGCGCCTGCGGAAGGACCATCGCGTGCGGAACGCCGGCCAGCTCGTGTCGTTCGTGAACGACGTCGGCTTCTGCTTCGCCTT
>MGON01000063.1:5416-6121 GCA_001795345.1 Chloroflexi bacterium RIFCSPLOWO2_02_FULL_71_16
CGCCTGCTTCGACCACCTCTCGACGAACGACGAGGACCGGAAGTGGGGCTGGATGTGGGGCTGGAAGGACGAGCTCGCCGAGGAGAAGAAGGTCTACTACGGCCCGATCCTGGGTCGCAAGCCGACCTTCGTCTCGATGAGGACGCTTCCGGTCCTGTACGCGACCCACGGGCGGGCCGGCGAGCCGGACGACCACCTCGAGGACGTGAAGGCCGGCCGCATCTCGGAGATCGGCCGGCGGATCATCGAGCACGTCACCGTGAAAGGGGAGTCGCAGACGCGGCGCATGCGGGCCGAGCTCGGCATCACCTCGAAGGAGGGCCGGACGCAGTACGACCGCGCGCTGGACGAGGTCCAGCGACTCATGTACGTCGCGCGCGTGAAGGCCGTCGGTGAGGGTCGCGAGGAATACAACTACACGTACGACCTCTTCGCGCGCCGGTATCCCGAGGTGCTGAAGGCCGCCGAGCCGATCGGGTCCGCGGATGCGCGGGCGCGCATCCTCACGCGCGCCGTCGAGCTCGCCGGGGCGCTCACGGCACGGCAGCTGGCGAAGCTCCTGGACTGGGGCGACGAGCCGCTGCGCCGCGCGATGGAGCGCCTCGAGGCCGAAGGAAGCGTGGTGCGGCGCCCTCACGGGCGGGAAGCGATCCTGGTCCTCGCTCGGTACGCTGACGCGGCCTGATGAAAGAGCCCGAGCGAGGA
>MGON01000063.1:6184-8498 GCA_001795345.1 Chloroflexi bacterium RIFCSPLOWO2_02_FULL_71_16
GATCATTAGGTGGACATCCAGCAGCTTCGCTCGTCGATCTTTGAGCTGTACGAGCCGCTCGAGAACGATCGTCAGTACATCGTCTTCGACGCGGCCCGCGGCAACCTCATCGTGGACGTCCCGCGATACAGCGAGCGGGCGGTGCGTCTCATCCGCGGCACCGGCCCCGCGTCGCTCATCGTCGTGACGAACGCGGTGCGGGCTCGCGAGGCCGCCAAGTTCCGCGAGGCGCTCGGCATCCAGATCGCCGCGCACGCTGACGACGCGGCCGCCATCGAGGGCGGTCCCGACATCGAGCTCGGCGACGATGCGCCGCTGCGCCCCGACGCGCGCGCGATCCGCGTACGCCACGACGGTGAGGGCGCGACGGTGGTGCTCCTGCGCAAGCCGGGCAACGTGCTCGTCGTCGGCGACCTCGACCTCGCCTCGCCCGCGGGCAGGTCGCTGATCCCGCTCGAGTTCTCGGCCGTGCTGTCGGCGCAGCGGCCGCCCACGTGGAACGCCGGGAAGGACACGCTGCTGGCGCTCCAGCGCGAGCTGCCGAAGCCGCGCAAGCGCTTCAGCATCCTGCTCGACGCGCCCTGGGACCGCGCCTACAAGGGCCGGCTCGAGGACAAGATGACCCACTTCGACCCGATCGTGCCCCGCGAGGAGACCGTCGGGCGCGAGGCGGCGATGGGGACCGAGACGCTCGTCGTGTCCGACACGACGCGCCGGAAGATGGAGCGCGCGCCGCGTCCGGTCCGCGACGAGAGTTGAACGCCGACACCACTCGCAAGGAGCGGCCCCGCCCGTTCGCCGAGGACTGGTCTCTCCCGGCGACGGCGCAGCCGCCGACCACGATCGCGAACCCGCTGGGCGCCGCCGGCCGCCCGGAGACGGCGGCCCTCAGGCCACGGTCCGTCGGCCCGCGCTTCCGCCGCTACGACGTCGAAGCGATCGCGGGCGCCCCGAACGTCGACTTCTACTGGGGCGGGGTCGACCTCTCGCCCGACGGCGCGGAGGTCGCGTTCTCGTGGAACAGGACAGGCGCGTTCGAGGTCTACGCCGCGCCCCTCGTAGGCGACCGGATCATCCAGCTGACCAGCGCCGGTCGTCGGAGCGTGGTGCCGAAGTGGTCGCCCGACGGCTCGCTCGTCGCGTTCCTCCGGGACGAGGAGGGCGACGAGAACATGCAGATCTGGCTCGTCGACCGCGACGGTGTGCACGAGCGCCGCCTCACCGACGATCCGGCGGTCATGCATCGCCATCACGCGTGGTCACCTGACGGACGCGAGCTCGCGTATACGGCGAACGAGGGCGGCAAGCGTTTCGCGATCTTCGTCATGGACACCGCGACGGGCGAGCATCGGCGGCTCACCGACGGACGCGAGGACGATCACCAGCCGCGCTGGTCACCCGACGGGCAGTGGATCTGCTTCTGGTCGCGCCGCGAGAGCGTCCACACGAACGCCGATCTCTTCCTGGTGCTCGCGGCCGGGGGCGAGGCGCGGAAGCTCGACACGCGCGGCACGCTCGAGGGCGAGTCCATCGACGGCCGCTGGTCGCCCGACGGGACGGCCATCGCGTTCACGACGAACGTCCGTGGGCGCTACCAGATCGCGCTGGCGCACGTCGCCGACGGGACGGTGACCCGCGTCGAGCCGCTCGGCTCGACCCCGTTCGACGACACCGAGGCCAGCTGGCGGCCGGACCGCCGCGGCCTCGTCTACCGGCACAACCGGGACGCGAACGTCTCGGTCCGCCGGGTCTTCACCGTCTCCCACGCCGACGAAGCGGTCTCGGACGTGCCAGGCGTCCATCACTCGCCGCGCCTGGGGCGAGATAGCGAGACGCTGATCGCGGTCCTCATCGAGGCGCGCCGCCCGGCGGACGTGATCGTGCGCCCGCCGCGCGCGACGGAGATCCGGCGCATCACGTCCTCGCTGCCGGACACCATCGATCCCGAGGTTCTCGTCGAGCCGGTGCACGTGCGCTATCCCGGCGCCGGGGGGATGGAGGTCCCCGCGCTCCTCTACGTGCCGCACGTCGAGGCGATGGAGGCGTCGGCCACGCCGCCGGCGGTCATGTACGTGCACGGCGGCCCCACCGCCCAGCACTTCCGCCAGTGGGACCCCATCCCGCAGATCCTCGCCAACCACGGCTACGTCGTGCTGGCACCGAACATCCGGGGCTCGACCGGCTACGGCCGCGCGTTCCAGGAGGGGAACCGGCACGACTGGGGCGGCAAGGACCTGGAGGACGTGGTGAAGGGCGCCGACTGGCTCGAGCGCGAAGGCATCGCGGACGGGAAGCGCATCGGCATAAGGGGCGG
>MGON01000063.1:8508-9307 GCA_001795345.1 Chloroflexi bacterium RIFCSPLOWO2_02_FULL_71_16
ATGACCCTCCAGTGCCTCGGCGTCGCACCGGAGCGCTTCGCAGCCGGCGTGTCCGTGGTCGGCGTCGTCAACTGGGCGACGATGTACGGCACGACGCGGGGCGACCTTCAGCAGTACCTCCTTCGCGAGTTCGGCGATCCGGAGCGCGACGCCGCGCGCTACCGGGACCGCTCGCCGCTCACGCACGCTTCGAAGATCCGCGCCCCGCTGCTCGTGCTGCAGGGGGCGAACGACCCGCGCGTCCCGGTCGCCGAGGCCGAGCAGATCGTCGCGGCGCTGCGGAAGAGCGGGGTCGAGCACGAGTACCACGCGTACGGGGACGAGGGCCACGCATTCGCGAAGCGTGAGAACAGGATCGACGTGCAGCTGCGCGCGCTCGACTGGTTCGAGCGGCACCTGAAGGCGCCCTAGAACGGACGCGGTCGTCGTCGGCTCCGGTCCGAACGGGCTCGCCGCAGCGATCGAGCTCGCGCGGCACGGCAAGCGGGTGACCGTGCTTGAGGCGCAGGACACCATCGGCGGCGGGTCGCGGTCGGCCGAGCTGACGTTGCCGGGCTTTGTCCACGACGTCTGTTCCGCCATCCACCCGCTCGCGGCCGCGTCGCCCTTCTTCTCCACGCTGCCGCTCGCGCGCCACGGCCTCGAGTGGATCCATCCGGGCGTGCCGCTGGCGCACCCGCTGGATGACGGGACGGCGGTCGTGCTCGATCGTTCGGTGGAGCGCACCGGCGCCGCCCTCGGCCCGGACGCTGCCGCGTGGCGGCGCACGGTCGGTGCCGTCGCCCGCGACTGGGAGAGG
>MGON01000063.1:9346-11212 GCA_001795345.1 Chloroflexi bacterium RIFCSPLOWO2_02_FULL_71_16
CGCCATCCCGTCGCGCTCGCGCGCTTCGGTCTCATGTCGATCGCGCCCGCCCGCGCGTTCGCGCGCCGGTCCTTCCGCGGAGATCGTGCCCGGGCCATCTTCGCCGGCCTGGCGGCGCATTCCTTCCTCTCGCTCGACGCGCCGTTCTCGACGACGTTCGCGCTCATGCTCGGCGCGACGGCGCATACGGTCGGCTGGCCGATGCCGCGCGGCGGATCGCAGCGGATCGTCGACGCCCTCGCCATGGTCCTTCGCTCGTACGGCGGGGAGATCGAGACGGGCAGACGCGTGACCTCGCTCTCGGATCTGCCCGATGCCCAGGCCTACCTGTTCGACGTGAGCCCGCGGCAGCTCGAGCGCATCGCGGGCGACGAGCTGCCCGGTGGCTACCGCGAGACGCTCCGGCGGTACCGGTACGGACCCGGTGTCTTCAAGGTCGATTACGCCCTCGACGGACCGGTGCCCTGGCGCGCGGAGCCGTGCGCGGCCGCGGGCACGGTGCATCTCGGGGGAACGCTCGACGAGATCGCGGAGGCCGAGTCGATCGTCGCGCGCGGCGGACACCCGGAGCGGCCGTTCGTGCTCGTGGCGCAGCAGAGCATGTTCGATCCGTCGCGCGCCCCCGAGGGTAGGCACACGCTCTGGGCGTACTGCCACGTCCCCAACGGGTCGACCGTCGACATGAGCGCGCGCATCGAGGCGCAGCTCGAGCGGTTCGCGCCCGGGTTCCAGCGGCGCGTCCTCGCGCGCCACGTCATGGACACGCGCTGGGTCGAGTCGCACAACGAGACCTACGTCGGAGGCGACATCTCCGCGGGATCCCACGGCGGGCTCCAGCTGTTCCGCCGCCCGGTGTTCTCGCCCGACCCGTACGCGACGCCCTCCCGACGCGTGTACCTCTGCTCGGCCGCGACGCCGCCAGGCGGCGGGGTCCACGGCATGTGCGGCTACCACGCCGCCCGCTCGGCGATCCGGAGGTCGTTCTAGCGGCAAAGCCGCCTAGAACGCAAAAGCGTCCTTGCTTTACGCGGGGGCTGCGCCCCCCCGCCGGCACCCCCCTACTGCTTCGTTACACCAAGGCCGCGCGGCCACGCGAGGATCTCGTCGACGTGCAGCTCCTCGAGGACCCGCTCGAGCTCGAGCGCGACCGTGACCGCATCCGCCGGCCGTCGCGAGGGATCGCGCTCCAGGCAGGCCATCACCAGCCGGTGGAGGCGGTCGGGGACCTCCTTCACGTCGCGGAGCGGGACGGGCTCGTCGACGAGCTGCGGATAGCGCGCTTCGGGCGCCTCGGCGTCGGCATCGCCCTCGCCGAACGGGCGCATCCCCGAGAGGGCCTCGTACAGCGTGACGCCCAGCCCGAACAGGTCGGTCACGGGCGAGATCGGCTCGCGCGAGCACTGCTCCGGGGCCATGTACGCCGTCGTCCCGACGCGGTGGCGTAGCCGCTGCGGGCGCACCGCGGTGCGCGCGATGCCGAGGTCGAGGAGGCGCGGCGGGTCGCCCATGGTGAGGTTCGCGGGCTTCACGTCGAGGTGGATGACGCCGCTCGAGTGCAGGTAGTGGAGCGCCGAGCACATGCGCACACCGAGCAGCGCGGTCTCCGGGACGCTCACCGCGCCCACGTCGGAGAGGTGATCGGCCAGGGTCTGCGCGGTGACGTACTCGAGGACCATGTAGGGACGCTCCGCGAGGCTCCACCGGAGGAAGCGGACGAGGTTCGGATGCGCGAGCCGCCGGCCGAGGCCGAGCTCGCGCTCGAAGCCCTGCATCGCGCGCTCGTCCGCGACGCGGTGCGGACGCACCATCTTCACCGCGACCTCGCAGAAGAGGGTGCGGTCCCACGCGTGGAAGACCTCGTACCGC
>MGON01000064.1:0-2925 GCA_001795345.1 Chloroflexi bacterium RIFCSPLOWO2_02_FULL_71_16
AAGAAGGGCAGGTGTCCGAGCACCTCGCTCCAGCCGAAGTAGAAGAGGCTGACCGTGAAGAGCAGCGCGCCGGCCGCCATGACCGGCCGCGTGATCTGCCCGGACACGATCACGAGCCCGATCGCGAGCTCGGTCGCGCCGGCGAGCCACACGAACACGGGATCGCCGACGCCGAGCGGACGCAGCACGTTGAGCGCGGGATGAGCCTGGAGCAGCGCCTGCGACAGCGCGGGGTTCAGCAGCTTCTCGGTCAGCGCGCTGTAAGCGATGCCGAAGCCCATGAGGACGCGCAGGAACGTGAGCGCGGCCGCGGGCACGAGCGGGTCACGGATGGGCGGGCGCACGCCGCGGACGCGGTCGAGGGACAGCGGCCCGCGCCCGATCAGGAACAGGAAGATCGCGATGCCGAGGATGTGTACCTGCTCGAGGATCGCCTCGAAGGTGAACGGCTGCATCGCGACGACGCCGAGCAGCGCGAGGACGGCCGCGCCCGCGCGGGTCGCCAGCCCGAGGAGGATGGAGAGCCCGGCGACCGCCTCCATCACGAGGATCGTCCAGCCCATGGCGTCGTCGGCCTCGACGTGCAGGCTGGGGACGAACAGGAGCCCGAGCGCGGCGGCCACGAGCAGCGCGACCGCGACGTGCAGGCCGAGCGCCAGCGGGCCGTAGCCGGCGAACCGCTCGAGCGATCGGACGATGGCGGGCTCGGGGATGGTGTGCTGGATCCAGTACGCGACGGCGATCGCCGCGATCCCCGCGGCGAACGCGAGGGCCACCGGCCAGCTGAGCAGCAGCGCGTAGTCGGTCGGGTACTTCGAGGCGTCGGTGAACCACTTCACATGCTCGAGCACGACGCCTTACAGCCTAGCGAGGAGGAGACCGGCGACCTTGGTCGACGGGTGACGACGAGCGACGGCTGTACAAGCGAAGCTTGTACCCCTGCGAGCCGGATGCCCGCTCGTACCGGCGCGCCTGCTGGGGCAGCGGGGATCGCTCGAAGGCCACGTCCGCAAGTGTGCTCGACATCTAGACTCAACCCCGTGAGCGAGATCGACGCCCGGGTCGTTCGCTACGTCGCCGACCTCGCGCGGATCGGCCTCACGGACGACGAGGTCGAGCGGTTCACCAGCCAGCTCTCGGTGGTCCTCGATGCCGTCGGGAAGCTCCGAGAGATCGACACGGCGGACATCCCGCCGACCGCTTCGGTGCTGCCGCTCGCTAACGTCACCCGCGAGGACGAGGTCCGCCCGAGCCTCCCGCTCGAGGACGTCATGCGCAACGCGCCCACGCGCGACGGCGACCTCTTCCGCGTCCAGACGATCATCGAGGAGCGCCCCGAGGAGCGCGTGCGTGGCTGAGCTGCCGGGGAGCATCCGCGAGGCGGGCGACCTCCTCCGCGCACGGCGCGCGACGGCGGTGGAGCTCGCCGAGGTCGCGATCGAGCGTGCCGGTGTTGACCCCTACAACGCCTGGCTGCTGGTATCCGCGGAGCAAGCGCGCGCGCAGGCGCGGGCCGCGGACGAGCGGATCGCCTCGGGCGATGCGTCGCCGCTCTGCGGGATCCCGTGGGCGTGCAAGGACATCATCGGGACGAAGGGCGTCGAGACGACCGCGGGCTCGAAGATCCTGGACGGCTACGTGCCGCCCTATTCGGCCACCGTCGTCGAGCGGCTCGAGGCGGCGGGCGCCGTGATGATCGGCAAGACGAACCTCGACGAGTTCGCCATGGGATCCTCCAACGAGAACTCCGCGTTCGGCCCGGTGAAGAACCCCTGGGATACGTCTCGGGTCCCGGGCGGCTCGTCGGGCGGCTCCGCGGTCGCGGTCGCGGCGGGCGAAGTCTGCTTCGGCCTCGGCACGGACACCGGCGGCTCCATCCGCCAGCCCGCGGCGCTCAGCGGCGTCGCCGGGATGAAGCCGACGTACGGGCGCGTCTCGCGGTACGGCGTGGTCGCGTTCGCGTCCTCCCTCGACCAGGTCGGGCCCTTCGGCCGGACGGTCGAGGACATCGCGCTCGTGTGCCAGGCCCTGTTCGGCGTCGATCCAGCGGACGCGACGACCATGCCGCTCCCGTCGGAGGACCTCTGCCGCGACCTCGAGCGCGGCGTGAAGGGCATGCGCCTCGGCGTCCCCCGTGAGTACTTCGTGAAGGGCATCGAGCCGGGCGTCGAGCGCGCCGTGCGGGCGGCCATCCGCGAGCTCGAGCGCCAGGGCGCCACGCTCCTGGACGTCTCGCTGCCTTCCACCGATCACGCCCTGGGCGTCTACTACATCGTGCAGCCCGCGGAGGCGTCGGCGAACCTGGCGCGCTACGACGGCGTCCGCTACGGCCTCCGCGTCGAGGGCCCGGACCTCGTCGGCACTTACAAGGCGACGCGCGGCGCGGGCTTCGGCCCCGAGGTGAAGCGCCGCATGATCCTCGGGACGTACGCGCTATCGACCGGCTACTACGACGCGTACTACGTGAAGGCGCAGAAGGTAAGGACGGTCATCAAGAAGGAGTTCGACGACGTGTTCGCGCGCGTCGACGCGCTGGTCACGCCCACGTCGCCGACGGTCGCGTTCGGGATCGGCGCGAAGACGAACGACCCGCTGGCCATGTACCTGAACGACGTCTTCACCCTCCCGGTGAACATCGCGGGCCTGCCGGGGATCTCGATCCCGTGCGGCGTCTCCGAGGGTCTGCCGGTCGGGCTCCAGGTGATCGCGGCGTCCTACCAGGAGGCGACGATGTTCCGCGTCGCGGCGGCGTACGAGCGCGCGACCGAGCACCACCGGATGCGCCCGCCCGCCGCGCGCGCCGCTTAGGAGGCGAACGGAATGGCCGTAGCGAAGCGATCCCTTACGAACGAGCGGGTCGCGCGCCTTCCCGCGAGCGGGATCCGGCGCTTCTTCGACCGCGTCTCGGGAGTTGAGGGCACCATC
>MGON01000064.1:3047-6517 GCA_001795345.1 Chloroflexi bacterium RIFCSPLOWO2_02_FULL_71_16
CGCCATCGCCGAGCACACCCAGCGTCTGCGCGGCATCAGCTACGACCCGGCCGGCGAGATCCTCGTCACGGTCGGCGTCTCGGAGGCGGTCGACCTGGCGCTGCGCGCGACGCTGAACGACGGCGACGAGGTGATCATCGCGGATCCCTCGTACGTCGCGTACCTGCCGGGCATCGTGCTGGCCGGTGGCGTCCCGGTCGCGGTCCCGACGGACGAGGCTCACGACTTCCGCCTTCGGCCCATCGACGTCGAGCGCGCCATCACGCCGCGGACGCGGGCCATCCTGCTCGGCTTCCCGAACACCCCGACCGGCGCGGTCCTCGAGCCCGGCGACGTCGAGGGCATCGCCCGCCTCGTACGGAAGCACGATCTGCTCGTGTACTCGGACGAGATCTACGACCGGCTCGTGTACGGCACCGAGCACCGCTCGATCGTCGCGGAGCCGGGCATGCGCGAGCGCAGCGTCTACCTGGCCGGCTTCTCGAAGTCGTACGCCATGACCGGCTGGCGGGTGGGATACGCGTGCGCGCCGGCGGAGATCGTCGAGCAGATGATGAAGATCCACCAGTACACGGTCATGTGCGTGCCGACGGCGGGCCAGTACGCCGCCCTCGAGGCGCTACGCACCGGCGAGCCCGAGGTCCGGCGCATGGTGGCGGAGTACGACGCCCGGCGGAAGCGCATGTGGGAGCGCTTCAACGCGATGGGCCTGCCGTGCTTCGAGCCCCGAGGGGCGTTCTACTGCTTCCCCCGCGTGAGCGGCACCGGCCTGGGGGACGAGGAGTTCGCGGAGCGCCTCTTCGCCGAGGAGAAGGTCGTCGTTGTGCCGGGATCCGCCTTCGGCGAGAAGGGCGCCGGCCACATCCGCGCGTGCTACGCGGCGTCGATGGAGCGGATCGATGAGGCCTGCGACCGCATCGAGCGCTTCATCGGGAGGCTCTGATCGAGAGCTGGGAAGAGCCGTTCGAGGCGGCGCTACGGTCGGGCAACGTCCTCGGCGCCTCGGACATCCTCCGCGGGACCGGCAAGGACGGATGGATCCGCAAGGCCCAGCGTGACCGTGCCGCAGCGGCCGTCGAACGCGTGGCTCCCGCCGCTCTCGTTCGACGCGAGTGGGCGAGCCGGCTCCTGGCGCATCCGCGGCGCGTCGACAAGGAGCTCGCGGTCGCGATCCTCACCCCTCTCGCGGCGAGCCACCCTCGCGATGTCGAGCGCGCTCTCCAGCGCCTCGAGGATGAGAAGGACCCGGCCGTCCGCCAAGCCGCCGGGCGGCTCGCCAAGGCGCTCGAGGCTTCGCGCGCCTCGCAGGCCTGATGGGCACGCACTACCACGACCAGCCGCCCGAGCACTGGGCCGGGCCGGAGAGCCTCGACCCGACCCCGGTGTGGAAGCAGTACCTCGTCGTCGCCGGGCTCCTTGTCCTCGCGCTCGTCCTGATCGCCGCGCTCGCGGTCACCGCCCTCATGCCGCAGTGGGTCACGCCTCCGGCGGTCGTGCCGGGCGGCCGCGTGGTCCTCGCGCTCGATGAGATGCCCGGCGTCGGAGCGGCACCGCTTCTCTTCGCCGCGCCCCTGGTCGACGAGGCCCACGCGTTCTGGGTCTCGCAGCCGCTCCAGGGCGAGCTCGTGGCGGTGCGCGCCCGCTGGTCGCCCTCCGAGGACGCCGGAGCGTGCGAGGTCGTCGCGCTCCCGCCGTTCACCGCGCCGATCTGGGGCTACAGCGCCGTGTGTCCCGCCGGGGTGGAGGTGCCGGGCTCGCCCATCTTCGGCCCGCGCGGCGAGCCGATAGCCGCTCCGCGGTCGCTCGGTCGATATCTTGTGTCCGTGGATGGGAAGCGCGTCATCGTGAACATCGCGCGCGAGATCCGGGAGTACGGGTCGACGCCGCAGCCGCGCGTCTCGCCGCTCGGGACGCCATGACGTACGAGCTGGTCATCGGCATCGAGACGCACGTCGAGCTGGCGACGCGCTCCAAGATGTTCTGCGGCTGCGCGGCGACCTGGTTCGGCGCTCCGCCGAACACGCTCGTGTGTCCCGTGTGCCTCGGGCTTCCGGGCGCGCTTCCGGTGCCGAACCGGCGGGCGATCGAGCTCGCCATCACGGCGGGCCTGGCACTCCACTGCGAGACCCCCGAGCACACCAAGTTCGACCGCAAGAACTACATGTACCCGGACCTGCCGAAGGGCTACCAGATCTCGCAGTACGACCTGCCGCTGAACGTGAACGGCTGGCTCGAGATCCCCGCGGACGGCGGCGGGACGAAGCGCGTCGGCATCATCCGCGCACACCTCGAGGAGGACACCGGCAAGCTGCTGCACGGCGCGAGCGGCTCGCTGGTCGACTTCAACCGCTCGGGCGTGCCGCTCCTCGAGATCGTGAGCGCCCCCGACATGAGCTCCGTGCGGGAGGCGCTCGCGTACACGGAGGCCCTGCGCGAGATCCTCATCTACAGCGGGATCTCGGAGTTCCGGCTCGAGGAGGGCGGCGCGCGCTTCGACACCAACGTCTCCATCCGCTTCGAGGAGGACGGCAAGACGGTGTGGCCGCCCCAGAGCGAGATCAAGAACCTGAACAGCTACCGCGCCATCGAGCAGGCCGTGACCTTCGAGGCCGCGCGGCTCTGGGACGACTGGCAGGCCGGCGGCGAGGTCCGCTCGCGGACGGGCAAGATCACGGTCGGCTGGAGCCCGGACAGCGGCCGCACCTTCCTGCAGCGCCGCAAGGAGGAGTCGGAGGACTACCGCTACTTCCCGGAGCCCGACCTGGTCACGTACGAGCCGTCACGCGAGAGCGTCGAGGCGCTCCGCGCGTCCCTCCCCGAGATGCCGGCCGAGCGCCGGGCGCGCTTCGTCGCGCAGTACGGCATCACCGACCACGATGCCCGCGTCCTCGTCTCGGACCCCGCCCTCGCCTCCTTCTACGAGCAGGCGGCGGCCGCCGCGGCCGGCGAGGCCAAGGCCGTCGCGAACTGGGTCACCGGTGAGCTGCTGCGGCGGCTGCGGGAGAAGGGCCTGCGCCCGACGGCGATCCCCATCGGGCCGGAGCACGTAGCGGCGCTGGTGCGGCTGGTCGCGAGCGGGACCGTGAGCGGCACGACCGCGAAAGACGTCTTCGCCGAGATGTGGGCGACCGGCCAGAAGCCCGAGGCGATCGTCGCCGAGAAGGGGCTGCAGCAGGTCTCGGACGAGTCGGCCATCGCCGCCGCGGTTGACGAGGTCATCGCGGCGGACCCCAAGGCCGTCGCCGATCACAGGGCCGGCAAGGCCAAGGCGCTCGAGGCCCTCATCGGGAAGGTCATGGGTCGAATGAAGGGGAAGGCGAACCCGCAGGTCGTGCGGAAGCTTCTGGGAGAGCGGCTCTCGGCCTGAGCTCGCGCTAGGGCAGGCGGTCGTACCCCGGGAGCGTCAGGAACTCGACGAAGTCCTCCGACAGCGCGACCTGCTCGAACAGCTCGGCCGCCTCCGCGTACAT
>MGON01000064.1:6591-21984 GCA_001795345.1 Chloroflexi bacterium RIFCSPLOWO2_02_FULL_71_16
GGTCGGCCGTGATCTTCGGGCCGCCGTCGATGGTCGCGCCGTGGCGGACCCACTGCCAGACCTGGGACCGCGAGATCTCCGCGGTCGCGGCGTCCTCCATCAGGTTGTTGATGGCGGCGGCGCCGGTGCCGCGGAGCCACGAGGCGATGTACTGGATGCCGACGCTCACGTTCAGCCGCACGCCCGCATCCGTGATCGTCCCGCCGGGGACGTGGATGTCCACGAGCTGCGAGGCCTTCACGTCGACCTCGGGCCGCTGGCGGTCGAGCTGGTTCGGCTTCGGGCCGAGCTTCCGGTCGAACTCGGTCATGGCGGTCTCGACGAGGTCGGGGTGCGCGACCCACGTCCCGTCGAAGCCGTCGTTCGCCTCGCGGACCTTGTCCTCGCGGACCTTCGCGAGGGCCTTCTCGTTCACGTCCGGGTCGCGCCGCGAGGGGATGTACGCGGCCATGCCGCCGAGCGCGAACGCGCCGCGCTTGTGACATGTCTGCACCAGCAGCTCCGTGTACGCGCGCATGAAGGGCACCGTCATGGTCACCTGGATGCGGTCGGGCAGGACGTACTCCGGCCGGTCCGGGAACTTCTTGATGAGGCTGAAGATGTAGTCCCAGCGCCCCGCGTTCAGCCCGCCCGAGTGGTCGCGCAGCTCGTACAGGATCTCGTCCATCTCGAACGCCGCGGTGAGGACCTCGATGAGCACGGTCGCCTTGATCGTCCCGCGCGGGATCCCGAGCGCGTCCTGCGCCCAGTTGAAGACGTCGTTCCAGAGGCGCGCCTCGAGGTGGCTCTCGGTCTTCGGCAGGTAGAAGTAGGGACCGGTCCCGCGGTCGAGCAGCCGCCGCGCGTTGTGGAAGAAGTACAGGCCGAAGTCGACGAACGCGCCCGCGATCGGGTGTCCGTCGGCGAGCAGGTGCTTCTCCGGGAGATGCCAGCCGCGCGGGCGCACCACGAGCGTCGCGGTCTTCTCGTTCAGCTGGTAGCGCTTGCCCTCGGGGCTCTGGAAGTCGATGCGCCGCTCGATCGCGTCGGTGAGGTTCGCCTGGCCGGAGATGAGGTTCTCCCAGGTGGGCGTGTTGGCGTCCTCGAAGTCGGCCATGTAGACCGACGCGCCGCTGTTGAGGGCGTTGATGACCATCTTGCGGTCGGTCGGCCCGGTGATCTCGACCTTGCGCACCTCAAGGTCGCGCGGCACGGCGGCCACCTTCCAGTCACCGGAGCGCATCTTCGCGGTCTCGGGAAGGAAGTCGAGCTTGCCGCCCGAGCGCAGCTCGCGCCAGCGGGTCTGCCGGAGCGCCAGAAGCTGCTTCCTGCGCGGTCCGAACTCGCGGTGCAGACGCTCGACGAAGTCGAGGGCATCACGCGTCAGCACGCGGTCGGCGTCGCTGATGCGCGGGGCTCGGATCTCCAGCGCGCTGACTGCCATCGGGCGGTCCGTATCCTAGCCGCCCACATGAGTTGCGCCGCCTATTCCGCGATGCGCAGATCGAGCCGCTTCGCCGCAAGGCGGGTGCGCGCATGAGCGGCGCGATCCTCGGGCAGACGACGTTCGCCGCCATCGGCCTGCTCTTCCTTTTCGCCGCGATCCGCACGTTCACGTCGAGCCTGTACATGTCGCTCTTCGGCAACGTGTCGAACGAGACCGTGGGCGCGATCGCGCTCGGGGTGTTCGCGCTCTCGGGCCTCGCGATCGTGGTCGCCTGGCGCAGCGGCCCGCGGGGCGGCGTCGCGTTCTCGGGCACGCTGCTCGCGGGCGGGACCGTGCTAGCGACCGCGGTCCGCGCGGGCTGGGCCGACCTGGCGCTCTCCGCCGTCGCGCTCGTCGGAGGGACCTGGTGGCTCGCGCTCACGCACTCCTCCCGGTCCCGCCTCGGGTCGTCGGCGTTCGTCCTGGGGCTGCCATTCGCGGTCGCGGCCGACCTGGCCCTCCGCGCCGCGTTCCGCACGGTGCCGGTCGTCGACCAGGTCGTGCCGCTCGCCCTCGCGCTCGTGGCGGTGGCGGCCCTCGTGTTCCTGGCCGCCGGGATCGCCACGAGCGACGCGGACCGCGAGTGGACGACCCCCGGGATCACCGGCGCGGTGGCGCTCGGCGCGCTGCCCGCGCTGCTGCTCATCGGCGAGACCGGGGCCTGGAACCCGGCGCACGTCGGCGGTGCGGCGGGGCTCGGCCGTGGGCCGGAAGCGCCCGGCAGCTGGTACCTCACCGCGGCGACCCTCGGCATGGGCATGACGCTCGGCGCGCTAGCGCTCTCTCGCGCGCGGCCGCCGCAGCGCGTCGTGGCGCTCGTCGCCATCGTCGCCGGCGCCGCGCTGGTCGCCGTGCGCCTGCCGGTCGTCTCGCTCGCCGGAGGCGCGCTGCTTGCCGCCGGCGCGATCGCCGCGGCCGCGGTCCTGGCCGACACGGCGGCGCGGCCCGCGCGCAGCCCGGTCATGACCGTGGTCGCTCTGGCGCTCGGGTGGGTCGTCTTCGTCGGCGTCGCGTTCGGCTTCTACGCCTACTACGCGCTCCCGGCCGCGGTCTGGATCGCCGTCGCCAGCGTGGCGCTGGGCCTCATCGCCGCCGCGCCCATGCCCGGAGCGCGCCTGGGCGCGACCGGCACGCTGCTCGTCGCCGCGCTCGCCGTCCTGGTCCCGGTCGTGTCGCTGGTCACGACCCCCGCGGCCCCGACCGAGGCGCGCTCGACGCTTCGCCTCATGACCTACAACGTCCACCAGGGCTTCGACGAGGGGAACGTCCCTTCGCTCGACGGCCTCATCGAGACGATCTCGGCCGAGGCGCCGGACGTCGTCGTGCTACAGGAGGTCGCGCGCGGCTGGATGATCACCGAGCAGTACGACGTCCTCACCGTGCTGGCGGAGCGCCTCGGCATGCAGTACGTGTTCGGCCCGACGATCGGCGAGGCGTACGGGAACGCCGTGCTCTCGCGCCTGCCGGTTTCCGACGTGCGCTACCTCTCCTACGAGCGCCAGACCGCGATCAGGCATCAGCCGCGCGGCGCGATCCTCTTCCGCGTAGCGGACGTCCTGGTCGTCGCGACGCACCTCGATCACATCGCCGGCGCGAGCGACGTCCGGCAGGGCCAGGTCCGCGCGATCCTCGGCGCGTGGGACGGCGTCCGGCCGGCGATCGTGGCCGGCGACCTGAACGCGCTCCCGGGCAGCCCGGAGATGAGCATGCTCGGGGACGCCGGCTTCACCGACCTCGCCGCCGCGGCGGGCGCGGACCAGCCCACGTCTCCCTCGCAACACCCAGTGGACCGCGTCGACTACGTGTGGGGGATCGGAGTGACCGGCTCGCAGGCGCACACCGTCGCATCGACCGCCTCCGACCATCGGCCGCTCGTGGTCAACATCGCGAAGGCGCCGTGACCGATCCCAGACCTGACAGCGAATAGACTGGCCATCGCCGCGGCGCTTCCTCTGCGGCACTAGAGGGAGGTCGCCATCCCCCGGCCGTTCGTCCACCTGCACGCCCACAGCGAGTACAGCCTGCTGGACGGGCTCTCGCGCATCGGCGAGATGGTCACGCGCGCGGCGGAGCTCGGGATGCCCGCGGTCGCCCTCACGGACCACGGGGCGCTCTACGGCGCGATCGACCTCTACACGACCGCTCAGGCCGCGGGGGTCAAGCCGATCATCGGCGTGGAGACCTACGTCGCGCGCGGAAGCCGCTTCGACCGCGACCCGCGGATCGAGGGCCACGGGCGCCCCTTCCACCTCGTGCTGCTGGCCAAGGACTTCGAGGGCTACCAGGCGCTGGTGCGCCTCGTCACGACGGCGCACCTCGAGGGCTACTACTACCGGCCGCGCGTGGACAAGGAGCTGCTCCGCGCCAACGCGGGCCACATCGTCGCGCTGTCGGCCTGCCTGCAGGGCGAGGTCTCGCGGGCGCTGCTCGAGGAGGGGGTCGAGGCGGCCTCCGCCGTCGCGATCGAGAACCGGGAGATCTTCGGCGAGGGCAACTACTTCCTCGAGCTCATGGATCACGGCATCCCCGAGCAGCGCCAGGTGCTCGAGGGCCTCCGGCAGGTCGCGAAGCGGACGGGCATCCCGCTCGTCGTCACCAACGATCTGCACTACGTGAACGCCGAGGACGCCGAGGCGCAGGACGTCATGGTGTGCATCCAGAGCGGCAAGACGATCGACACACCCGATCGCCTCCGGATGATCGACCACCCCGAGATCTGGATGAAGAGCGGCGACGACATGGCCGCTCTGTTCCCGGACGATGGCGAGGCGCTCGACAACACGCTGCGCATCGCCGAGATGGTGGACATCCAGCTGCCGCTCGGGCAGATCCGCCTGCCGGACTTCATCGTGCCCGAGGGGCGCACGCCCGACGAGCAGCTCCGGGCGATGGCCGAGGCCGGCGTGCGCGCCAAGTACGCGGAGGTGACGCCCGAGATCAGTGCCCGGGTGGACCGGGAGCTCGACGTCATCGGCAGGACCGGCTACGCGGGCTACATCCTCATCGTCCAGGACTTCATCCGCTTCGCGCGCGAGCGGGGGATCCTCACGGCCGTGCGCGGGTCCGCCGGCGGGTCGCTCGTGAACTACGCCATCGACCTCACCGACATCGACCCGCTGCAGTACGGCCTCATGTTCGACCGCTTCCTGAACCTCGAGCGCTTCACTCAGCCGGACATCGACGTGGACTTCATGGACAACCGGCGCGACGAGGTCATCGCCTACGTCACGCAGAAGTACGGCGCCGACCGCGTCGCGCAGATCGGGACGTTCAACACGATGCTCGCGCGCGCGGCCGTCCGCGACGTCGCGCGCGTGCTCGGGATGCCCTACGGCGAGGCCGACCGCGTGGCCAAGGCCATCCCGTTCGGGCAGGTGCTCGAGGACGCGCGCGAGGGTGTCACCGAGCTGAAGCAGCTCGAGGCCGACGCGAACGTCGCCCGCCTGCTCGACCTGGCCGAGAAGGTCGAGGGACTGGTGCGGTCGACGGGCACCCACGCCGCGGGCGTGCTCATCACGCGCGATCCCCTGATCGAGCTCGTGCCGCTCGAGCGCTCGAAGGGGAAGTCCGAGGCCATCCAGACCCAGTACGAGGACAAGCAGCTCGAGAAGCTGGGCCTGATGAAGTTCGACTTCCTCGGGCTCGGCAACCTCACGATCCTCGACCGGGCGCTCGCGCTCATCAAGGAGAAGCGCGGGATCGAGCTGCGCCGCGAGGACCTGCCGCTGAGCGACCAGAAGACCTTCGACCTCCTCGCCTCCGGCGAGACCACGGGCCTCTTCCAGCTGGAGTCCGCGGGGATGCGCCGCTACGTGAAGGAGCTGCGGCCCGACCGCGTCGAGGACGTCATGGCCATGGTCGCGCTGTTCCGCCCGGGGCCGATGGACTGGATCCCGACGTACATCCGCCGCAAGCGCGGGCAGGAGCCGATCACGTACGACCATCCGGCCCTCGAGCCCGTCCTCAAGGAGACGTACGGCGTCATGGTCTACCAGGAGGACGTCATGGCGGTGACGCAGGCGCTCGCGGGCTTCTCGCTCGCCGAGGCCGACGTCCTCTGCTACACGATCCGCAAGAAGATCCGCGAGAAGCTCGACGCGCAGAAGACGAAGTTCATGGCCGGGGCGCACAAGAACGGCATCCCGATGGACGTGATCGACCGCGTGTGGGGCAACTTCGAGCCGTTCGCGCGGTACGGCTTCAACCGCGCCCACGCCGCCATCTACGGGATCATCGCGTACCACACCGCGTACCTGAAGGCGAACTACACGCCCGAGTACATGACCGCCGTCCTCTCGACCGAGATGGGCTCGCCGGAGCGCATCGCGATCGCGATCGCGGAGTGCCGGCGCATGGGCATCGAGGTCCTGCCGCCGGACATCAATGCGAGCGACCTCGGGTTCCTGGTCGAGGGCAACACCATCCGGTTCGGGCTCGGCGCCGTCAAGAACGTCGGCGAGGGCGCGGTGGAGTCGATCCTCGAGGCCCGCGCGTCGGGCCGCTTCCGTTCGCTCGAGGACCTCTGCCAGCGGGTGGACCTGCAGCGCCTCAACAAGCGCGTCCTCGAGTCCCTCGTCAAGTGCGGCGCGTGCGATGCGTTCGGCCCGCGGCTGGCGCAGATCGCGCAGCTCGACGCCGTCCTCGGGACGGCGCAGCGCGAGCAGCGCGACCGCTCGAGCGGGCAGGTGAGCCTGTTCGACCTCGCCGTGACCTCGCCGGCCGGACGCATCGAAGGGCCGGAGGCGCCCCAGCGCGACCTGCTCGGCTGGGAGAAGGAGTTGCTCGGCATCTACCTCTCGCAGCACCCGCTCCAGGAGCTCACCACCAAGCTCGGCGACGTCGTCACGGCCTATCTCGCGGAGCTGCGCGAGGCGGGGGAGGACCTCGTGATCGTCGGGTGCGTGGTCACGAGCGCACGGAAGCACGTCACCAAGAACAAGCAGCTCATGCTGTTCGCGCAGATCGAGGACCTCACCGGATCCACGGAGGTGACGGTCTTCCCGCGCACCTACGAACAGACGCACGAGGTCTGGAACGCGGACGAGATCCTGCTCGTGCTCGCGCGGGTCGAGCAGCGCGACGAGGCGCCCCAGCTCCTGTGCGAGCACGCGGTCCGCTTCGGCGACGCGGGCATCCTCGAGATCAAGCAGCGCCTCGAGGAGCGCCGCGGCTTCGCCGCGCGCCGGGCGAAGTACGGGAACGGGAACGGCTCCGGAGCCTCGCGGGCTGGCGACGTTCCCTCGGGTCGCCCGTCCCGTCCGAGCCCGCCGACAGCAGGCGCGGGACCGGCGGCGGGCTCGTACGAGACTAGGCTCCCCTCGACCTCGCCAGCCGCGCTCGGCGCCGAGATCCTCATCCGCTTCCGTTCCGCCCTCGACTACGACGGGTCGATCGCGCTGTTCCAGCGCATCCAGGGCGTGCTCGGGGCGCATCCGGGCGCCTCGCCGGTGGCGCTCGAGCTGCCCCGGGCCGACGGAGCGACGCGGCGGATCCCGACGGCGTTCCGCGCCGACGCCTCTCCCGCGCTGAGCGCGGCGATCGAGCGTGAGGTCGGCGACGTGGTCGAGGTGGTCGTCGGCTCCTAAGTAGCGGCGGCGCTCCCGTGCCATGCTCGGGTGGACGTGAGCGCGAAGAAGCAGACGGCGTCCGACCTGCCGCCCGCTGCCGCCGAGGCGGTGGAGAGCGCGCAGCGCGAGAAGGACGAGTTCCTTTCCCTCGTCGCCCACGAGCTGAAGACCCCGCTCACGCCGCTCAAGACCGTCGCCCAGCTCATCCGCATGCGGGTCCGCCGGGCGCGCGACGGCTCGCGCGAGCTGGACGTCGAGAGCCTCGACAAGAACGCCGCGATGATCGAGCGGCAGGTCGACCGCATGGACCGCCTCGTCACCGACCTCCTCGAGGTATCGCGCGCCGCGCAGGGGCGCTTCGTGCTGCGAGCGGCGCCGTTCGACGTCGCCGCGGTCGCCCGTGACGTCGTCCGCCGATGGTCGGAGGCGTCGGAGGAGACGGAGGACCGTCATCACCTCGAGATCGACGCTCCGGAGACGCTGCCCCTCGTCGGGGACCAGGAGCGCGTGCGGCAGCTGATCGGGAGCCTGATCGGGAACGCGATCAAGTTCTCGCCCTCCGGCGGGCTCGTCGACGTTCGTGTCGCGGGAGACGACGGCGTCGTCACCGTGAGCGTCCGCGACGCGGGCATCGGTATCGCGCCGGAGGAGATCCCGGCGATCGGCCGGGAGCCGTTCGCCACCCGCGAGCGGACGAAGAACTACGCCGGCCTGGGGATCGGGCTGTACCTGGCCCGCCTCGTCGCCGAAGGGCACGGCGGCCGCCTGCGGCTCGCGAGCGCGGGCGAGGACCGCGGCACCACCGCGACGGTCACGCTCAAGGACATGCCGACCGAGGAAGCGACCGCGACCACGCTGTAGCCGGTGCCGGAGGAGGGACTCGAACCCTCACGGGCCTTGCGGCCCACCTGCTCTTGAGGCAGGCGCGGATGCCGATTTCGCCACTCCGGCTTACTTCCATTGTCCCGTGCGCGCCTCGCGGCCACAACCGTTCCGCGCTCTTCGCATCCGATCGGTGTCGATCCGCCGCCTCTATTGCCACGCCGGCCCGGCTCGACCGTATCGTCGCTCCCAGCGCATCCGGGAGGGGCAAGGAGAGCACATGGCCACGTTGTTCGAGCGCACCGCGCCACCTCCACCTCCGCTCGGCCCGGCGGAGGTCGCGGCGCCGCTCGCGCCGCAGACCCTGGAGGAGACGGGCCTGTCTCCGGCCTACGTCGCCGACCTGACGCTCAAGCTCCTGTACCAGAAGGGCCAGACGACAGCCGCGGACATCTCGCAGTCCCTCTGCCTCCCGCTGGCGCGGATCCTCGATCCCGTTCTGGACTTCCTCAAGGCCGAGTACCTCGTCGAGGTGAAGGGCGGCGTCGCGGCCGCATCCGCGAGCTACATCCACGTCCTGACGAACAGGGGGGCCGAGCGCGCCAAGGAAGCGATAGCCCGCAACGGCTACATCGGGCCCGCGCCGGTCACGCTGCCCGCCTACGTGAAGCGCGTGCGGGCGCAGTCGATCGGCGAGCTGCAGATCAGCGCCGACGACCTCCGCGCGGCCCTCTCGCATCTGGTTCTCCCCGAGCGGACGCTCCGGCAGCTCGGACCGGCCATCAACAGCGGCCGCTCGATCTTCCTCTTCGGGCCTCCCGGCACCGGGAAATCCTCGATCGCCGAGACGCTGGCCGGGCTCCTGCGCGGGAAGATCGTGCTGCCGTATGCGATCCTCGTCGGCCAGCAGATCATCCGCGTGTACGACCCTTCGCGCCACGTGCCGCTCGTCGAGCTCGACGCGCGCTTCGACCGCCGCTGGGTCCCGGTGTCGCGGCCGTTCGTCGAGGTCGGTGGCGAGCTGACCCTCGAGGACCTCGACCTGGCGTTCGAGCCGACGACGCAGGTCCACGAGGCCCCGTTCCAGATGAAGGCGAACGGCGGCGTGCTGCTGATCGACGACTTCGGCCGGCAGCGCGCCGCGCCCGACCAGCTCCTCAACCGCTGGATCGTCCCGCTCGACCGCGACGTGGACTTCCTGACCATGAACGACGGCCGCAAGATCGACGTCCCATTCGACCTGCTCCTCGTGTTCGCGACGAACCGCACGCCGTCGTCGCTGGTCGACGAGGCCTTCCTGCGGCGCATCCAGTACAAGATCGAGATCAGGCCGCCCACGTCAGCCGAGTTCAGCGAGATCCTCCGCCGGATCTGCGCGCAGCGGAACATCGCGTTCTACCCGCAGGCCGCCGACTGGATCGCCAAGTACGCCCGGACCCGCGGGATCGCCCTGCGCTCGTGCCATCCGCGGGACCTCATGCAGCACCTCGACGCGGCGGCACGGTTCCTCGGCAAGCCGCCGGAGATCACGGCGGAGCTCGTGCAGCTCGCCTGCGAGACCTACTACGTCGGTCTCGACGACCAGGCGACCCCGGGGCCGGCCAGCCCCTAGCCCCCGGCGCGGACCTCGACCGCGTCCCCGCGCCGAGCACCGATCCGGTCCACCGCGCGGGCACCGTGCATCGCGATCTCGAGGTGTCCCGCGCTGTTCACGAGCATGACCACCTCGTCCTCGGCCGCCTGGCGGTAGTACGAGACCTGCCGCGACACGACGCTGTTGCCCGCGCCGACCGTGAACTGGCCCCTTGGGAGGAGCTCTTTGGGGATGTCCGTCACGACGTTCCCGAAGCGGTCGACGTGGATGATGTGGCCGATCACGCCCTCCGCCGTGCGGCCGGGGCGCGCGATGGACAGCGGGACGATCGCGTCGATGGCGTCGCCGACCTCGCGGAGCGGCGTGCCGCGCGCGAGGACCGCGGCGATCGGCGAGAAGATGTCGCGCCCGTGGAAGACCGGGCTGACCGGGTGGCGCCAGAGGGCGCGCACCGTCAGCTCGACCGCCTCCGCGTCCCGGGCGTCGCCGGGGTCGCGCGTGACGAGCTCGAGGAGGCCGTTGTCCGGCCCCACGGCCATGCGCCCGCGGATCTTGATCCCGATGGGCCGCCGCTCCGTTCCGACGCCGGGATCGACGACGGCCACGACCACGGCGCCCTGCGGGAGGTCGCGCCACGCCGCCGCGAGCAGCCACGCGCCCTCGACGACGTCGCCGGGCGTCACGTCGTGCGTGATGTCGAGGATCTGGGCGTCGGGCGCCGCTGCCAGGATCACGCCCTTCATGGCCGCGACGTACTGGTCGCGGACGCCGAAGTCGCTGATCATCGCGATGACCGGCGGCGTCACGAGGCCCTCGCGGTTCGCTTGGTCCGCTTCGCGGCGGCGGCCGGCCGCACCAGGTCGGGGATCGTACGCAGCGCGTCCCGGACGAGGGCCGGCGGCCCGATGATCACCTGACGCTCGTCCCACGCCGCGTCCGAGCCGGTCGTGAGGGAGATGACCGACGCACCCGCCTCCCGCGCGATGAGCCCGCCGGCGGCGATGTCCCAGGGCCCCAGCGCGCCGTGGACGAAGAGGTCGAAGCGGCCGGCGGCGACGTAGGCGATCTCGAGCGCCGCGGACCCGAGGGTCCGGAGGCGCGCGCAGTGCTTGTTCAGCAGCGCGAAGCGGGAGGGGGTAGTGACCGCGAACGCCTGCGCCGTACGTCGGACGCCGGAGACCCTGATGGGCACGCCGTTCAGGCGCGCCCCGCCGCCCTCGTGCGCGACGAACGTCTCGTCCGTGCGCGGAGCGTGGATGGCGCCGGCTCGGGCGCGGCCGTCCTCCACGTACCCGATGGCCACGCAGTAGAAGGGGACCGCTCGGCTGAAGTTGAGCGTGCCGTCGATCGGGTCGACGACCCAGAGCCGGTCGGCCTGACGGCCCCCCTTCGGCGCGCCCTCCTCCGCCAGGACGGGGATGGAGGGGTCGTGCGCCCGCAGCAGAGCCAGGATCGCTTCCTGGGCGGTGTGGTCGGCGGCCGTCGCGAAGTTCCCCCTGCCGCCCTTGCGCGTGACGATATCGATGTGGGCGACGTCGATGGCCTCGCCCACGGAACGGGCGATGTCGGCGGCGACGTCCGCCATCGCCGCGTATCGCATCATGCGGCGCGATAGTGCAACAGGACGCCGCCGCCAGCGCCGCTCTCCTCGACCGGGCCCGCCGCGGGGAGGGCCGCGCCTTCGAGGACCTCGCGCGCGGCCTTGAAGGCCCCCTGTTCCGCCATGTGCTGCGGATCCTGGGTACCAGCGCCGACGCCGAGGACGTCGTCCAGGACGCCATGGTCTCGGCCTGGCGTTCCATGAGCTCCTTCGAGGGCGGCTCGTTCCGCGCCTGGATCTTCCGGATCGCGACCAACCGCGCGATCGACGTCGTGCGCGCCCGCCGGCGGCGGGGCGAGCTCCCGCTCGAGCCGCCCGAGGACGCCGAGGTGGAGTGGGCCGAGCCCGCCGACCCGGGTCTCGAGCCCGCCGAGATCGCGAGCCAGGCCGAGGCCCTGGCCGCGGTGGAGGAGGCGCTTCTCGGCCTGCCGGCCGAGCAGCGCGCGGCGCTCATGCTGCGGGACATCGAAGGCTTCTCCTACGAGGAGATCGCCGGGATCACGGCGGTCGAGATCGGGACCGTGAAGTCGCGCATCCACCGCGGCCGGCTCGCCGTACGTAACGTTCTGGTGGCCCGCGGCTGGCGGAGCTCGGCGGGATGAGGATGGGAACCTGCCGCGCTCGGGAGGCGTCTACGGAACAGTGAACGATCCGCACGTCTCTAGGGACCTGTCCGTCTACCTGGACGCCGAGCTCGCGCCGGCCGACCGGGCGCGCGTCAGCGCGCATCTGGAAGATTGCGCGCGCTGCGCGCTCCAGCTCGCGGAGCTCCGGGCGACGGCCACGATGATCGCCGCGCTGCCGAGCCCGCGGCCCTCGCGGTCCCTGGTGCCGAGCCTCGCGCCACGGTGGAACTGGCTCCGCCCGGTGCGCTCGCTGTCCGCCATGGCCAGCGGCGCGTTCCTCATGGTGTTCCTCGTAGCCGCGGTCGCTCAGAGCGGATCCGACCTTGGCGGCGGCCCGGCCTCGCCGTTCGGCCGGACAGCGGCCCAGCCCGCGGCCGCGCCGACCGCCGCGGAGCAGGTGACGCTCGAGGCTGCGAGCCCGCCGCCGGCAGACGTTCGCGTCGCCGTGCCGGTGGCGACGGCACAGCCGGCTCCCGCAGCCGGTGCCGCGGACGGGACCCCTGCCGCGCCCGCGGAAGAGCAAGAGACGGAGGACGCCGCATCGGCGCCAGAGGAGCGCGGTGCCGCAGCCGCGACGGCGGTGGCAGCTGACACAGAAGGGGTCCGGCAGGTCTACGGACTTGGCTCCGAGCCGCTTACGCCGCTCGTCTGGCTCGGTCTCGCGGCTCTCGCCGCGCTGTTCGCCGCCGTCGCGCACTGGAGGCTCCGCGCGGCCTGACGCACCTATCCTGCTTTTCGCGCGTCGCCAAGCGCCGCGCTCGCTCCGCTGCTTGCGGACTCGCTCGGACCGGCGGAGCCGGATCCTCGCTCGCCTAGCATCAGGGTCATGCCCGAGCGCCTCCTCCTCATCGACTCGAACAGCCTCATCTACCGCGGATACTTCGCGATCCCCCCTCTGACGACGACCAAGGGCGAGCTCTCGAACGCCACGTTCGGGTTCGCGTCGATCCTCCTGAAGGCGTTCGAGCTGGTGCGACCCGAGCACGCCGCGGCCGCCTTCGACCTTCCTGGCAAGACCTTCAGGCACGAGCGCGACGCCACCTACAAGGCGACGCGCAAGCCCATGCCCGACGACCTGCGCCCTCAGATGGAGCGCTGCAAGGAGTTCCTGGGCGCGATGGGCATCCCCATCTACGCGCTTCCGGGCTTCGAGGCGGACGACGTGATCGGAGCGCTCGCGAAGCAGGCCGAGGCTGCCGGGCTCGAGACCATGATCCTCTCCGGGGACCTCGACCCGCTCCAGCTCGTGACGCCTCGCGTGAAGCTGATGACGACCCGGCAGGGCTTCCAGAACACGGTCGTGTACGACGAGGCCGCCATCGACGAGCGCTTCGGCCTGCGGCCCGACCAGATGATCGACTACAAGGCCCTCAAGGGCGACACCACGGACAACATCGCCGGCGTCCCGGGGATCGGCGAGAAGACCGCGAGCAAGCTCATCGCCGAGCACAAGACGCTCGAGAGTCTCTACGACGATCTGGCGCTGATCCCGGAACGCCACCGGAAGGCACTCGAGGCACACCGCGAGCAGGTGTTCCGCAGCCGCGAGCAGGCGCGCATCGTCACGGATCTCCCGGTGACGCTCGAGCTGGACCGTACGCGGTTCGGGCCGTACGACCGCCCTAAGGTGCTGGACCTCTTCCAGACGCTGGAGTTCCGCAGCCTCGTCCCGCGCCTGCCTCCGGCCGACGGGAACGTCGCCGCGGCCCCGCCCCCGTCGGGGGCGCCGGTCTCACGCTCGGGGCAGATGTCCCTGGGTCTCGAGCCGGCGCCGGCGCAGGCGCCGCCGGTGCCCACGAAGCTGCTAGGGCCCGGAGCGATCGACGAAGCCGTCGCGGCGATGCGCCGCGCCGCTCCCGTGGCCGTGTACGCGGACGCCGAGCCGGGTCGCCATCCGAAGCTCGTGGGCCTCGGGCTCGCGACCGGCGACGCGTGCTGGTACCTGCCTATCGACCGGACCATCCCGCGGGCGATCGCCGACCTGCTCGAGAGCAGCGACGTGCGCGCGGTGGCGCACGACGCCAAGACCGTGCGCCGCGCGCTGCGGCGCGCGGGCAGCGACCTCGCGGGAGTCGACATGGACACGATGCTCGCGTCCTATCTCTCGAACGCGAGCCGCCGGCAGCACCTCCTCGACGACGTCGCGCAGGAGCGCCTGCAGCTCGCGATCCCGGCGCTGCCGGTGCCCGACCGCAAGGACCCGGACCGCGTCGCCACGGAGGCCGAGCGCGCGGCCCGGGCGGGTGCCTCCGCCACGGCGACCCTCCGCCTGGCGACGCTCTTCACCGCCGACCTCGAACGGCTCGCGCTGACCAAGCTTTTCACCGAGATCGAGCTCCCGCTCGTCGAGGTCCTGGTGGAGATGGAGGAGGCCGGCATCGCCGTCGACGTCCCGTACCTGGGGCGGCTCGCGCGCGAGTTCGCGGGCGAGGTCGCGCGGATCGAGCGCGAGGCGCACGAGAGCGTCGGCCACGAGTTCGGCATCACCTCGCCGAAGCAGCTCGAGAGCCTGCTCTTCACCGAGCTGAAGCTGCCGCGTGGCCGCCGGACGAAGACCGGCTACTCCACCGATGCCGCCGTCCTCGAGGAGCTGCGCGGCGCGCACCCGGTGGTGGAAAAGATCCTCGACCACCGCGAGGTCGAGAAGCTGCGCACGACGTACGCCGAAGGCCTCGCTCCGCTCGTCGATCCGGCGACCGGGCGGATCCACACGACCTTCGAGCAGGCGGTCGCGTCGACCGGCCGGCTCTCGTCGCGCGCGCCCAACCTCCAGAACATCCCCATCCGCACCGCCCTGGGACGGCGCATCCGCCGCGCGTTCGTGGCCGGCGGGACGGACCGCGTCCTCGTGGCGGCCGACTACTCGCAGATCGAGCTGCGGATCCTCGCGCACGTCTCGCAGGACCCCGCCCTCACGCAGGCCTTCCGCGAGGGCGCCGACGTCCACCGTCGCACGGCCGCGGCCGGATTCCGCGTGGCGGAGGAGGACGTCACGCGGCAGCAGCGCGACGTGGCGAAGATGCTGAACTTCGGGATCGTGTACGGGATGAGCGACTTCGGGCTCGCCTGGCGCATGCAGATGCCCCGCGAGGAGGCGGCGGTCTTCATCGAGGAATACTTCAAGAAGTACCCGCAGGTCCGCCGGTACGTGATCGAGACGAAGGCGATGTGCATGGAGCAGGGCTACGTCGAGACGCTCCTCGGGCGCCGCCGGTACATCCCCGACATGACCAGCCCGAACCAGGCGGTGCGCGGCGCGGCCGAGCGCATGGCCATCAACATGCCGATCCAGGGGACCGCCGCGGACATCATGAAGATCGCGATGATCCGCGTGCGCGAGCGGCTGCGGGCGAGCGGCCTCGACGCGCTCCTCGTCCTCCAGGTCCACGACGAGCTGGTGCTCGAGGTGGCCCGCGCCGACGTCGAGCGCACGGCGGCGCTCGTGTGCGACGAGATGGCCGGCGCGTACGCGCTCGACGTGCCCCTGGTGGTCGACGTGCGCACCGGGACGAACTGGGACGAGATGACGCCGCTCGCCGCTCGCGCGACAGCGCATGTCTGAGACCCGCCCGCACCCGATGCGCGATGCCTGAGCTGCCGGAGGTCGAGACGATCGCGCGGCAGCTGCGCGGGTTCGTGGTCGGCCGCACCGTGGCCGGCTTCCGCTCGGAGTGGCATCGGCTGACCGAGCCCGAGCCGGCCGAGCTGTTCGGCGCGCG
>MGON01000065.1 GCA_001795345.1 Chloroflexi bacterium RIFCSPLOWO2_02_FULL_71_16
GAGAGCGAGGACGCCGCGCTCGATGGCGACGTCCACGTGGCTCGCGAGCGTACGGAGCTGCCGCTGCAGCGAGACGAGACCCTCGTCGAGGGCGGCGCGCGAGTGGATCGTTCGCTGCTCGCCGGTCATCCGAAGCGCCCGGTGATGTATGCCTCGGTCCGCTCGTCCGCGGGCCTCGTGAACAGATCGCGGGTCGGCCCGAACTCGACGAGCTCGCCGGTGCGCTCCTCGCCCGCGAGGAGGAACGCCGTGAGGTCGGACACGCGCGACGCCTGCTGCATGTTGTGCGTGACGATGACGATGGAGTAGTCGCGCGCGAGGTCGGTGATGAGCTCCTCGATGCGGTACGTCGCGATCGGATCGAGCGCCGAGCAGGGCTCGTCCATCAGGAGCACGTCCGGCTCGACCGCGAGCGCGCGCGCGATGCAGAGGCGCTGCTGCTGGCCGCCCGAAAGTGCGAGGCCGGAGGCGCCGAGCTTGTCCTTCACCTCGTCCCAGAGGACCGCGCGGCGAAGCGACCCCTCGACGACCTCATGCATGTTCCCGGTGTAGCCGTTGATGCGCGGTCCGAAGGCCACGTTGTCGAAGACGGACTTCGGGAAGGGGTTCGGCTTCTGGAACACCATGCCGATGTGCCGGCGGAGCAGGACTGGGTCGGCCGCCGGCCCGTAGATGTCCTCGTCGTGGTACGTGACGTGACCCTCGGCGCGGAAGCCCGGGATAAGGTCGTTCATGCGGTCCAGGCAGCGTATGAGCGTGCTCTTGCCGCATCCCGAAGGCCCGATGATCGCGGTGACACGGTTCTTCGGGATGTCGAACGTGATGTTGCGCAGCGCTTGCGCCGCTCCATACCAGGCGGAGAGGCCGCGCAGCTCGAAGACGCGCTCGAGCTTGGCCGGGTCGGAGACGCGCTCGGCGACGGGCTCCGGCGCGCGCATCGCGCTCACCATCCGACCCCCCGGCGGGCGCGGTCGCGAAGGACGATCGCGACGGCGTTCATCGTTAGGAGCATGACGAGCAGCACGATGATCGCGCTCGCCGCGATCGCGTGGAAGGCTGCCTGTGGTTTGCTCACCCAGATGAAGATCTGGATCGGCAGGATGGTGAACGAGTCGAGCAGGCTGTCCGGCAGGAACGCGATGAACGCGATGCTCGAGATGAGGATGATCGGCGCCGCCTCGCCGATGGCCCGCGACAGCGCGAGGATCGTGCCGGTGAGGATGCCCGGGAGCGCGGCCGGCAGGACGTGGTGCCGGATCGTCTCCCAGCGCGTCGCCCCGAGCGCGAAGGACGCGTGCCGGAGGCCCGACGGCACCGCGCGCAGCGCCTCCTGGGCGTTGATGATCACGATCGGCAGTACCAGGATCGCGATCGTCAGGCCGCCGGCCAGGAGGCTGCGCTGCAGCGACAGCGCGCGCACGAAGACCGCGAGACCGAGCATCCCGTAGATGATCGACGGCACGCCGGCGAGGTTGCCGATGTTCGTCTCGAGGATCCGCCGGAGCGGACCGGGCGAGACGTACTCCTCGAGCCAGACCGCGGAAGCGATGCCGATGGGGAAGGCGACGGCAACGACGATGACGGCCACGTAGAAAGTGCCCACGAGCGCCGCGAGCAGCCCCGACCGCTCGGCGAAGCGCGACGGGTAGCTCGTCAGGAACTGCCATGAGAGGCCCGGCGCTCCCTTGATGAGCGTGTCGGCGAGGAGCACGACGAGCGCGAGGATGCCGAGGGCCGTCGCCGCGTAGCAGAGGAGCAGGAACAGGCGACCGGACCTGCGCCGGCCGGCGACGGTCGGCCGCCACCGCATTCGCTCCGCGACCGCGGCGCTCACTGGTAGACGTTCCGGAAGCGCCGCACGAACAGCTGGCTGACCACGTTCAGCGCGAGCGTCATGACGAAGAGCGTCATGCCTACGGCGAAGATCGTGCGGAACTCGAGCGACTGCTGCGGTGTGTCTCCGAGGGACACCTGCGCGATGTAGCCGGTCATCGTCTGGATCGACCTCGTCGGGTCGAGCGTCAGGACCGGCGTCGAGCCGGCGGCGATCGCGACCGCCATCGTCTCGCCGATGGCGCGCGAGATGGCCAGGATGAAGGACGCCGCGATGCCTGACAGCGCGGCCGGGACGACGACGCGGACCGCCACCTCGAGGTCGGTCGCGCCGAGCGCGAACGCGCCTTCGCGGAGCGACCGCGGGACGGCGGCCATGGCGTCCTCGCTGATCGTGGCGACGAGCGGCAGCACCATCAGGCCGACGACGATCCCAGCGGCGGCCGCGTTGAAGACGTCCGTCCCGGGAATGAGCGGCTGAAGCAGGTTCGGCGTGACGAACGTGAGCGCGAAGTAGCCGAAGACGACCGTCGGGATCCCGGCGAGGACCTCGAGGAACGGCTTCACGATGGACCGCGTCCGCACGCCGGCGTACTCGGCCAGGTAGATCGCGATCACGAGGCCGAGCGGCATCGCGATGAGGCCCGCGATGCCCGCGACGAGCAAGGTCCCGCCTACGAGCGGCAGGACGCCGAAGTGCTTGGGTTCGAACAGCGGTGCCCATTCGGTGCCGAGCACGAAGTCGAAGAACGGGACCACGCGGAAGAACTCGAACGTCTCGAAGACGAGAACGAGCACGATGCCGAACGTCGTGAGGACGCTGACGGCGGCCGCGGCGAGGAGGACCGTGTTCACGACGCGCTCCGTGGCGCGCCTGCGCGCAAGCGAGCGCGCCGGCCTCGGTGGCCGGCGCGCGCCCCCGAGGCTCGCCTGTGCGCTCGTGGTCGTCACCTACGGCGCCGAGATGGCCGCGAGCCCGTCGGCATAGACCTTCTCCGGGGCGGCGATGTATCCGACGTCGCTGATGAGCCCTCGCGACTCGTTGCTCAGGTAGTACTTGACGAATGCCATCACCTCGGGGCGCTTGAGCGACTCGGTCCTCGGGTAGATGAAGATCGGCCGCGCCAGGGGCTTGTAGGCGTAGCTCTCGATCGTCTGCGGGGTCGGCTCGACGCAGCCAGCGCCGCCGCCCGCGTCGATCTTCAGGACCTTCAGTTTGTCGGCGTTCTCGACGAAGTACGCGAAGCCGAAGTACCCGACCGCGCCGCGGTTCCCTGACACGCCCTGGACCAGGATGTTGTCGTCCTCGCTGGCGGTGAAGTCGGAGCGGCTCTGCTTCTCCTTGCCGTTGATGGCCTCGGTGAAGTAGTCGAACGTGCCGGAGTCCGTGCCGGGCCCGTAGAGCTTCAGCTCCATGTCGGGAAAGCCGGGGCGCACGTCCTTCCAGCTCTTCACCGTGCTGCCGGCGTCCCAGATCTTCCTGAGCTCGGCGGTCGTGAGGCAATCGACGAAGTCGTTCTGCTTGTTCACGACGACGGACAGCCCGTCGATGGCGACCTGGAGCTCCTTGTAGGCGATGCCGTTCTTCTCGCACTCGGCCCTCTCGCTCTCCTTGATGTGACGGGACGCGTCGGAGATGTCGGTCTCGCCGGCGCAGAACTTCTTGAAGCCGCCGCCCGTGCCGGAGATGCCGACCGTGATCCGGACGTCGGGGTTCAGCCTCTGGAACTCCTCGGCCATCGCCTCGGAGATGGGGAAGACGGTGCTCGATCCGTCGATCCGGACGGTGCCGGACAGCCTGGTCTGCGCGTCACCCGGCCCCGCCTGCTCCTGCGCGCCGCCGCACGCGGCCAGGACGAGCGTGAGCACCGCGATGATCGCCGAACGTGCCGCCGCGCTGCTGTGCATCGATACCTCCACACCCTTTCGCGCAGCACACAGCGTCGCCATCGTCGGTGAGGTCGAGGTGCTGGCGGGTGCGGGGTCGGTGAGGGGCCGGTGAGATCCGTGTGAACTATTCGCCGTGGTCGCGGAAGCGGTAGCCGACGCCTCGGACGGTCTCGATCCACCGCGGCCGATCGGCGCTCTCGCCGAGGGCTTGCCGCAGCGTTCGGACGTGAGTGTCGACGGTGCGCATGTCACCGGCCCAGTCCTGGCCCCAGACCCCGGCCAGTAGCTGCTCACGCGTCGCGACGACCCCGGGCCGGGACATCAGGAAGACCAGCAGGTCGAACTCCTTGGCGGTCAGACGCACCTCCGCGTCGTCACGAATCACGCGTCGCTTGGGGGTGTCGACGACGAGGCCGCTCGCGCGCAGCTGGGCGGGCTCGTCCACCTGGGCCGCCCGGCGCGCGCGGCGCAGCAGTGCGCGGATGCGGGCCACGAGCTCGCGCGTCGAGAAGGGCTTCCCGATGTGATCGTCGGCGCCTATCTCCAGGCCGACGATCCGGTCTACCTCACTGTCCCGGGCGGTGAGCAGCAGGATCGGCACGTCGCTCTCGCGCCGGATGCGCCGGCAGACCTCCAGACCGTCGATCCCCGGGAGCATCACGTCGAGGATCACGACGTCGGGCCGCGCTGCGCGGAACTGCGCGAGGGCGCGCCGGCCGTCCTCCGCGGTGATCACGTCATAGCCTTCCTGACGTAGCGCGTAGCCCAGCGCGTGCCGCAGGTTCTCCTCGTCGTCGACGAGCAGCACCCGTGTCACGGGCCGGCGACCGGAAGCGTGAACGTGAACGTGCTGCCGCGCCCGGGACCTTCGCTGTCGGCGGAGATCGTCCCGCCGTGCGCGTGCACGATGTGCTTGGCGATCGCGAGCCCGAGGCCTGTGCCCCCTCCGGCGCGCGAGCGCTCGCCCTTGTAGAAGCGCTCGAAGATGCGCTCCAGCTCATCAGCCATGAGGCCTGTCCCCGTATCGCGCACGCGCACCAGTACCCAGCCGTCCTCGCGCGCCGCCGAGACGTCGACGTTCCCTCCCGACGGAGTGAACTTGATCGCGTTGTGCAGCAGGTTGATGAGGGCCTGGCCGATCATCTGCGGGTCCACGCGGACTCGCGGCAGATCCGCGAGGGCACCGACCGTGAGGCGCACCGAGGCTCGGTCGGCGAGCGGATGGAGCCGAGCGATCGCCCGGTCGACCAGCTCGGCGGCGCCGACGTCCTCGAGCCGCGGCGTGTCCTCGCCGCTCTCCACACGGCTCAGCGCGAGAAGCTCGGAGACGAGCTGGGCGAGACCGTCGACCTCCGTGTGCATGCGGGCGAGGAAGTCCCGCGCCGCAGAGGGGTCCTTCATCGCTCCACCTTCGAGCGTCTCGACGATCGCCTTGAGCGACGAGATCGGCGTGCGTAGCTCATGGGAGACGTTCGCGACGAAGTCGCGCCGCACGCTCTCGAGACGCCGCATCCGCGAGAGGTCCTGCATGGCGACGAGGACGTCCCCGCTGGACAGCGCGCGCGCCACGACCTGGATGTACCGCGCCGGCGCGCTCCGCTCGATCACGGCCGTGACCTCTCCCTCGCTCCGGGCGCGCCGGGCG
>MGON01000066.1:0-7675 GCA_001795345.1 Chloroflexi bacterium RIFCSPLOWO2_02_FULL_71_16
TTCCTCGAGCCGGAGCGGGCGCGCGCCGCGAGTCGCGTCGGGTACCGCGGTGCGCCGTCGCTGAAGGAGGCCGCCGAGCCGAGCGGCGGCTAGACCGAGATCGCTCTCTCCGCGAGCGATGTCGGCAGTGCGCCGCTCGACGTGATCTTGTCGTGGAACTCACGCAGTGCCGAGACGTCGCTGGAGCCCTTGCGCATGAGATAGCGCGTGCGGATGTCGACGATCTCGAGCATGCCCGTGAGGTAGCTCGACGCCTGCGTGGGCCAGGAGCAGTAGCGGCCCACCTCCGCGCGGGCGTTGGGCGCCGTCAGGTTCGCCTTGTCCATCATGAACGTGACCGCCTCGTCGAACGTCATCTCGCCCAGGTGCAGGCTCGTGTCGACGACGATGCGCGCCGCGCGGAAGATCGTCGCCTCGACCTGGTAGAGCTCCTGGCGCGGATCCTCGAAGAACCCGTGCTCGCGCATGACGCGCTCGGCGTACAGGGCCCAGCCCTCCGAGAAGTACGAGGTGCTGAACACGCGCCGCACGTGTGAGGGATGCGCCTTCGCCATGACGAGGTGCCAGTGATGGCCGGGGTAGGCCTCGTGCACCGCGGTCGTCGGGATCCCGTGCGTGCAGTTGCCCTCGAGGCGCTTCTGGATCTCGTCCTCGGCGGTCCCGTCGGGCGGGAACGGCACGAAGAAGTGGCCCGTGAGCGTGTCGCTGAACGCCGGTGGCCTCGCGTACGAGGCGACGGCCTGGACCGGACGCTGGAAGTGCGGCGACGGCTCCACGAGGCATCGCTCGCCGGCCGGCAGCGTCACCAGCCCGGTCCGCCGCAGGAACTCGCGGGCCCGCTCCGTCCACTCCTCGTATTCCCGCCGCATGCCGTCCGGGTCCGGAGCGTGGATCCGGTTGAGGTCGTGCAGCAGCGCGACCCAGTCCTCGTGGCCCGCGATCGCCTTCCCGAGGCGGCGCATATCAGCGGCGAGAAGGTCGTACTGCTCGCGGCCGCGCTCGCGCAGCGAGCGGGCGTCGTCGCCCAGGAGCTCCTTCTCGCGCAGCAGCGCCGTGTACGTCTCCTCGCCGACGGCGTAGCTGCCAGACGCCTTCCGCCGGAGCTCCTCGAGGAATGCACCGAAGCGCTCGAAGGCGTCGCCGGCTCGCGCGCCGGCGGCCGCGAGGCGCGCGCGCGATGCGGGATCGCTCACCTCTGCCGGCACCAGCTCGCGCGCGTAGCGCGCGGCCGCCTTCGCCTGCCCGACGGCGCGCTCGACGTAGATCGGCGGGGCGAGCGCGGGGTCGAGGTTGGCCATGCCGTGCTCGAGCGCCGCGGGTATCTGCTCGAGCCGCGCCCGGGCCGCCTCGGCCAGCTGGCGCTCCGGGCGCAGGCGGTGCAGGAAGAGCGTGAAGACGCCTTGGAGGCCGGGTCCGAGGTAGGTCGCCGGCTGCATGCGCCAGACCTGGCGCGGGTGGAGGATCTCGCGGCCGCGCAGCACAGCGATCAGGAAGTCGCGGTCGATGGCGACCGATCCCAGGCCGTCGTCCGGGATCGCGCGGAATCGCCCGAGCCACTCGGTATCCCTGGCCCTCCGTCGCTCGAACGCCTCGGCCGAGAGGTCGTCGAGGCGCTCGTCGTACGCCGTGAGGCCGAGGCCGCTCGCCATGACCGGCGAGTCCTCGTATTCCTCCTTGAGGAACCGCATGGCGAGGTCGGCGAACCGACCGACCCTGGTGTCGTCCGCTCCGGCCGTACCCGTCACGACTACCTCCCCCGCAAGACGCCGAGAATGCGTAGAGGGTGAGCCTCACCGAATACCACCGCAAACGGGACTTCGGCCGGACGCCCGAGCCGAAGGGAGAGAAGCCGAAGCCGACGGAGCGCCTGCGCTACGTAGTGCATCGGCATCACGCGACGCGCCTGCACTGGGACGTGCGGCTAGAGATGCGCGGCGTGCTCGCGTCGTGGGCGGTGCCGCAGGGCCCGCCGCTCGAGGCCGGGAAGCGCCGCCTCGCCGTCCACACCGAGGACCATCCCATCGAGTACCTCACGTTCCACGGCGTCATCCCCGACGGGTACGGGGCGGGCGCGATGACCATCTGGGACAGCGGGACCTACCAGATCGTCGAGGAGCGCCGCGACCGGGCCGGCCTGGAGCTCGAGTACAAGGTCCAGTTCCACGGGAAGCGCCTGACGGGGGAGTACGTGCTCGTCAAGACGAAGCAGAACGAGGGCCGCGACTGGCTGATGATCCTGCACGGCACCACCCCGAAGGATCACCCGCTCGACCGGAAGATCCACCCGATGTTGGCGACGTCCGCCGACGCGCCGTTCGACTCGAAGGAGTTCTCGTTCGAGCCGAAGTGGGACGGCGTCCGCACGCTCGCCTTCGTGGACGGAGGCGTGGTGCGCCTCCAGACCCGGAACCTTCTCGACTGCACGGCCCAGTACCCCGAGGCGCACGGGATCGCCGAGGCGCTGACCGGGGCGTACCAGGCCATCGTCGACGGCGAGGTCATCGCGCTCGACGAGAAGGGCGTCCCCTCGTTCCAGAAGCTTCAGGCCCGCATGCACGTGCAGGACGAGGGGCGCATCCGCAAGCTGCGGCGCTCGACGCCGGTCGTGTACGAGGTCTTCGACGTCCTCTGGATGGACGGCGAGGACCTGACCCGCGTGCCGCTCCAGGAGCGCCAGCGCCGCCTCGGGCTCGCGGTGACGCCCATGGGTGCCATCCGGCACCACGAAGCCTTCGTCGGCGAGGGCAAAGCGCTCTTCGAGGCCGCCAGGGAGCAGGGCCTCGAGGGGATCGTCGCGAAGCGGCTGGACTCGCCGTACGTCGAGGGGCGCTCGGCGGCGTGGATCAAGATCAAGGCGCAGCGCTCGATGGAGTGCGTGATCGGCGGCTGGACCGCGGGACAGGGTGGCCGAGCGAACACGCTCGGCGCGCTCCTGGTCGGCGTCTACCGGGACGGCAAGCTGGTCCCGGTGGGGCACGTCGGCACCGGATTCGACGAGCGGACGCTGAAGGACCTCCTCGCGCTCCTGCGGGAGCGCGAGAGCCCCACCACGCCGTTCGTGAAGGCGCCGCGGGTGAACCAGCCGGCCCGCTGGTGTCTCCCCGAGCTCGTGTGCGAGGTCCGCTACACGGGCATCACGAACGAGGGCATCCTCAGGCAGCCGGCGTATCTCGGCCTCCGCCCGGACATCGACCCGAAGGAGGCGACCGGCGAGGAGCGCACGGCTTCCGTCGAGCGCGCGCAGCGGGACGCGGCGCAGGAGGCGAAGAAGCCGAAGGCGAAGGCCGAGCCCGCGAAGAGAGTGCCGGCGGTCCTGAACGTCGAGGGCCGCGAGATCAAGCTCACGAATCTCGACAAGGTCCTCTGGCCGGAGGACGGCTACACGAAGGCGGACCTCGTCCGCTACTACGTCGACGCCGGGCCGTACCTCGTGTCCTGGGTACGGGACCGCCCGCTGACGATGAAGCCGTACCCAGACGGCATCTACGGGACGACCTTCTATCAGAAGAACAAGCCGAGCTTCACGCCGAAGTGGGTCTCGAGCTGGCGCGACCCCGAGGAGCCGGAGAACGACTACGTCCTCTGCAACGACCTGGCGACGCTGGTCTGGATGGCGAACTACACCGCGCTCGAGATCCACCCGCGCCTCGCGCGCGTGGACGACCCGGACCACCCCGACTACGTCATGGTCGACCTGGACCCCGCGGAGGGCAGCACGTGGGAACAGGTGAAGGAGGTCGCGGTCACCGTGCGCGCCGTCCTGGACGACATGGGTCTCCGGTCGTTCCCGAAGACGACCGGGTCACGGGGCATCCACGTCCTGATCCCGATCGCGCGCAAGTACACCTTCGAGGAGACGAGAGCGTTCGCCGAGGCGGTGGGCAAGGCGGCGCGAGAGCGCGAGCCGAAGATCGTCACGCTCGAGTTCTCGAAGGCCCGCCGGAAGGGGATCTACATCGACTACCTGCAGAACATGCGCGGGAAGTCGACGGCGGGGCCGTACAGCGTGCGCCCGAAGCCGCGCGCGCCGGTCTCCGCTCCCCTTCGGTGGGACGAGATCGAGGCCCTCGGCCGGCCCGACGCCTTCACCATCACGAACATGCGCGACCGCCTCGCCCTGGTCGGCGACCTGCTCGCGCCGTCGCTCGGGCTCCAGCAGAAGCTGCCGAAGAAGGCACTGGCGTCGGCCCGCTAACGCGCGGGACCGCGGTCCTGGTCCCGGGCTACCGCGGGTCGGATCGGCAGCCGATCCTCGTCGCGATCGCCCGCCGGCTCGAGGCCGTCGGCATCGCCTCGAAAGCGGTCGCGCTCTCGACCTCGGTGCGGCCGAGCAGCGGGTACCGGGTCGAGCTGGACGCGCTCCGGCGCGCACGCGATGAGCTGCGCGCGGCGCATCCGGGGCCGGTGGCTCTCGTGGGCCGGTCGTTCGGCGGGCGCATGTGCGCGTTCCTCGCCGCCCAGGAGCCACCCGATGCGCTGGTCGTCGTCGGCCATCCGATCTCGCCGCCGGGACGGCCGCGACCGCGTGATGAGGAAGCGCTCGCAAGCGTGCGCTGCCCGACGCTCGTCGTGCAGGGCGACCACGATGACCTCGGCCCCGTCGCGGTCCTGCAGCGGATCAGCGCGGGCAACCCGCTCATCGACATCGTTGTCATCGCCGGTGCGCGCCACGAGCTCGGTCGCCACGAGGGCGAGGCCGCCGAGCACGTGGCCCGCTGGCTCGATGCGAGGCTGCGCTAGCTCCGGCCGAAGGTCAGTCCCGGGTGGTCGTCCACCCGTCGTTGAGGCCGGACTCCGCTAGGGGGCCATCCCCGTCTTCTCGACGACATCGATCTGGGCCTTCTGGAGGCGGCCGGAGTAGTCGACGTAGATCGACTTCCACTCCGAGTACACGTCCAGCGCGGCGCGCCCCGCCTCGCGGTGGCCGTTGCCGGTCGCCTTCATGCCGCCGAACGGGAGCTGGATCTCCGCTCCGATCGTCCCGGCGTTCACGTAGACGATCCCGCACTCGGCGTCGCGCATGAAGCGGAACGCGTTGTTGACGTTCTGCGTATAGACGGAGCAGGAGAGGCCGTACTTCGTCGAGTTCAGGATCTTGATCGCCTCGTCGATGCTCGAGGTCTCGATGACGGCGGTCACCGGACCGAAGATCTCCTCCTGCGCCACGCGCATGTTGGGCTTCACGTCCACGAGGACCGTCGGCTCGTGGAACCAGCCCTTGGCGAGCGCGCCCTCGCGCGAGATCCGTCCGCCGGCGGCGACGGTGGCGCCCTCCTTCTCGGCGACCGGGATGTACGAGTGCACACGGTCGAGCTGGCTCTTCGAGACCACCGGACCGACGTCGGTCGTGTCCTCGAGGCCGTGCCCGAGGCGGAGCTTCTTCGCGCGGCCTACCAGGCGGTCGATGAGCTCGTTGGCGATGCCGCGCTGGCCGATCACGCGAGACGCGGCCGTGCACCGCTGCCCGGACGTGCCGAACGCGGACCACACGATCCCGTCGATGGCGAGGTCGACGTTCGCGTCGTCGAGCACGACGATCGCGTTCTTGCCGCCGAGCTCGCAGGAGACGCGCTTCAGCAGCCTGCCGGCGAGCTCGCTGATGTGCGCGCCCGTCTCGGACGATCCGGTGAAGGAGATGAGGGCGACGCCCGGATGGGTCACCAGGTGATCGCCGAGATCGCTGCCCGACCCGAGGACGAGGTTCATCACGCCCTTCGGAAGGCCGGCCTCCTCGAGGATCTCCACCAGGCGGACCGCTAGCAGCGGCGTGTACGACGCGGGCTTGAAGACCACCGTGTTGCCGAGGATGAGCGCGGGCATGATCTTCCAGGTGGGGATCGCGAAGGGGAAGTTCCACGGAGTTATCGCGGCGACCACTCCGTGCGGGTGGCGCATGCTCATCGCCCACTTGTTGGGAAGCTCTGCCGGGACCACGTCGCCGAACTGGCGGCGGCCCTCGCCGGCGATGTAGTAGGTCATGTCGATGCCCTCTTGGACGTCGCCACGGGCTTCCGCCAGGACCTTGCCCATCTCCCGCGTCATCTCGCGCGCCAGCTCGTCCTTGCGGCGGAGCATCACCTCCGCGGCCCTGTAGAGGATCTCGCCGCGCTTCGGCGCGGGGAAGAGACGCCAGCCCTCATAGGCGCGCTGCGCCGCCTCGACGGCGCGGTCGACGTCGGCGGTCGTGGACTTCGTGACGGTGGCGATGAGCTCGCCGTTCGCGGGGTCGGTGTTGTCGAAGGTGTCCCCGCCGGTCGCGTCGACCCAGCGTCCGTCTATGTGGTTCTGGAGGTGCATGCCTCTAGAGCTGGGTCCCATAGAAGAGCCAGATGGTGAGCGCGCCCACCGCGACGATCCCCAGGACGATGAGCGCGAAAGCGATGTTCGCTTGCCGCTCCGGGTCGTCCTGTCCGAAGATGCTCATGCTCGGATACAGACGATAGCGGGGAACTCCGATACCCTTTACTTGGGGCCGCGCTCGGGCCTGTAGCTCAGCGGGAGAGCACTTGAATCGCACTCAAGGGGTCGGGGGTTCGAATCCCCCCAGGTCCACAGTCCGCCTGTAGCTCAGTGGCAGAGCCTTGGACCGCACCCAAGGCGTCAGGGGTCGGATCCCCCCAGGTCCACCGCCCATTTCCCGCCGCGCCCAAGCGGCAGGCGCACCGTGGATGACGCGGCGAATGCGGATGCGCGGGCGCGACGCGGTGAGGGGTGGGCCGCCAAGTGGCACGCGCGTCAGCGCGTGTCTGGCGGAGGTTCCTCATAGCGAGCGGCCGCGCGCCGCGAGCCGCGTCGGGTACCGCGGTGCGCCTGCCCATCTCGCTCCGCCTACTGCACCCGCAGCACGACGGGCGCGTCACCCCACAGGCGCTCCAGGCGGTAGAGCTCGCGCTCCTCCGGCACGAACGCGTGGACGATGACGTCGCCGAGGTCGATGAGCACCCAGCGCCCCGTGCCCATGCCCTCCACGCCGAACGGGCGGCGGCCCGCCTGGATCGAGCGCTCGATGATGCCCTCCGCGATCGCCTGCACCTGGCGCTCGCCGCGGCCGCTCAGGATCACGAAGAGGTCAGCGATCGTCGTGACCTCGGAGACGTTCATCACGACGATGTCCTCGGCCTTCTTGTCGGAGGCCGCGTCGACGACGAGGTCGGCGAGCGCTCGGGGGCTCAGCTCGCCGGCGATGGGTCCTCCCGATAGAGCGCGTGCTCCTCGATGTACCGGCACACAGGGTCGGGGACAAGGTACCGCAGCGAGCGTGCCCGGGCCGCCCGCGCGCGGAGCTCGCGCGCGCTGATGTCCATGAGCGGCACCTCGAGCGTCATCGCGCCGGGCGGTGCGGCTACGGCGGCTCCGGGCCGCCGCGCGACCACGAGGGTCGCCAATGCGCGGACTCGCTCCGGGTCCTTCCAGCGGTCGAGCTCCGCGCCCGCGTCGGCGCCGAGGATGAGGAACAGCCGTCCCTCGCCGGACAGGGCCTCGAGCGTATCGGCGGTGTACGAGGGACCCTCGCGGTCGAGCTCGATCCGCGAGACCTCGAAGCGCGGCTCGTCCCGCGTGGCGAGACGGAGCATCTCGAGCCGTTGCTCCGGCCCCGCGACGGGTTCGCGCGACTTCAGCGGGGACCGCCGCGCGGGCACGAACACCACGCGGTCGAGCGGAAGGGTCTCGAGGG
>MGON01000066.1:7727-10714 GCA_001795345.1 Chloroflexi bacterium RIFCSPLOWO2_02_FULL_71_16
GAACACGCCGATGCGCCCGGCGGCGGTCATCGGCCGCCCGACTCCTGCCACTCGAGCTCGATCTTGCCGACGCGGACCGTATCGCCCTCCTTCGCGCCCTGGGCGCGCAGCTCGCGTTCGATGCCGCTGCGCAGGAGGAACTCCTGGAAGTAGGCGGTCGCATCGGGGCTGTCCCAGTCGATCCCGCCGGCCAGCCGCTCCACGCGGTCGCCGATCACGCGGAAGGCTCCATCCTCGCGCTCCACGCGCCAGTCGCGCGCGGTACGCGCGAACTCGATGCGCCGCTCTGCTTCCGGGGGCTCCGTGACCGGCCGCGGTGGGCACGCGGCGAAGATGGCGCGCGCGAGCTGCGGCACGCCTTCACCCGTCGCGGCGGAGACCGCGTACGACGGCGCGCCGACCCGGCGGGCGAGATCGCCGGCGCGCTCGCGCGCGTCCGGGAGGTCCATCTTGTTCAGCGCGACGATGTGGTCGCGTCCCTCGAGGCCCTTTCCGTACGCGGCGAGCTCGGCGGCCACGACGTCCATGTCCGCGACCGGATCCTCTCGCGCCGCGTCGATGACGTGGACCACCAGGCGCGTGCGTTCCACATGGCGAAGGAACTCCTCGCCGAGGCCCGCGCCCTGGTGCGCACCCTCGATCAGACCCGGGATGTCCGCGACCACCAGCTCACGCTCCTCGTCGCGCAGCACGCCGAGGTTCGGGCTGAGCGTCGTGAACGGGTAAGCCGCGATCTTCGGGTGGGCTCGCGTCAGCGCCGCCAGGAGGCTCGACTTGCCCGCATTCGGCAGTCCGACCAGCCCCACGTCGGCGATGAGCTTCAGCTCGAGGTCGATCTCGCGCTCCTCGCCCGGCTGCCCATCCTCCGCGATGCGCGGCGCGCGCCGGGTGCTGCTCTTGAAATGCGTGTTCCCGCGCCCGCCCTCGCCACCGCGCGCGAGCAGCAGCTCCTGCCCCGGGGCGACGAGGTCCGCGATGACGGCGCCGGTCGCCGGATCGGTGACCAGGGTCCCCGGAGGCGCGCGCAGGACGAGGTCCGTCGCCGACTTCCCGGTCCGCTTCTCGCCCGCGCCGTTCCCCCCGCTCGGGGCGCGCTGGACGCTCCGGTAGCGGAAGTCGGAGAGCGTCGTCACCTGAGGGTCGGCACGGAGGATCACGCTGCCCCCGCGACCGCCGTCGCCGCCGTCCGGACCGCCGCGCGGGACGTGCGCCTCGCGCCGGAACGAGATGGCGCCGCGCCCGCCGTCGCCGGCGCGGACTCGCAGCCGAGCGCGGTCCTGGAACATCGAGCTAGCGGGGGCTGCCGGCGGCGGGCCGCGGTCCCCCGCGTGACGCGGAGGCGGCTTCGCCGCCGAGGCCGTCGAGACGGAAGTGGTCGGCCTCGGCCACGCGGTCCAGAAGGATGCGGACGCCGAGCGGCTTCGCGGCCGGGAACGCGGCGAGTGTCCGCGCCGGGTCCGCCCCCAGGTCGCGGAGCTCGAGCTTGCCGCCTGGGAGCTCGCCCAGAAGGGCGACGATCGCGTCGATCTCGACGGCGCGGTCCGTCACCCCCGGCAGGACCAGCAGCGCCACGGTCGGTCTGATCCCGCGCGCGGCCGCGACGTGCAGGCTCGCGCGCACGTCGCTCCACCCGTGCGCGATCGGGCCGTGGAGCAGCCGGTAGGTCTCGGGCGTCGCGGCGCCCAGCCGGACGGTGACGCTCGACAGGCCCGCCTCGATCAGGCGCCGCAGGCCGGCCGCATCCGATCCGCTCGTCTCGAGGTGGAGATCGATCCCCGGGTGGCTTCCGCGGATACGCGCCACCGCGTCCTCGACCACGCGGAGCGCGAGCAGCGGCTCGCCGTCGCAAGCGCGCCCGAAGCTGATCCGCGCGGCGCCCCGAGCGGCGGCGTCGCCGGCCATCTCCGCGATCTCGGAGGCGCTCGGGTGGATGGCCGCGCGCTCGGTCGGCGAGCCCGCGTAGCCGGAGCGCAGGTCGAGCGGCAGCCGCGGGCGCTCCGCCGGCCGCGCGCCGACGGGCACGGGGAGCTCGCCCTGGCCGGCGAGCGCCGCCTGGGCGGCGGCGCACTCGTGCTCGCGAGCGCAGCGCGTGAGCTGGCGCATGAGCTTGTTCGCCGGACGCGCCCGGAGCGCCGCCTGTAGCTCGGAGCGCGACGACGCGTGCGCGCCGCCGCCCGGAACAGCGGGAGCGTGCTCGGCCGCCGCGACCACGACCTCGCCCTCACGGTCCGCGCCCACCGCCGCGTAAGGCAGCGCGTCGAGCGCGGGCGCCGCGGGGTCTTCGGCGTACGACGGGAAGAGGAGCCGCGTGTAGCCGCGCGGAAGGATGGCCGCCATCGCGAGCCGTCCCCGGCCGATCTCGCGCATGCGCCCGTCGCGGCCGAAGGCAAGGGCGTCCCGCGCGAGGGGAACGAGCCGCGCTCCCGCGGGCAGGGCGATCGTCGCCGTCAGGGCGACGTCGCTGCTCCCGTCCGACCCCGCGGCGCGGTGATCGTCCGATACGAATACCCGGCCGTTGCGGTCGGTGTGGACGGACGCGTACATGTGGCCAGTATGCGAAGCAGCGCGCGCGGCGGCGCCGCGGCGAAGGTCCCTAGCGGCTGGTGTACGCCAGAGGGTTCACGAATGCGCCGTTCTGCTTGAGCTCCCAGTGGACGTGCGGTCCCGTCGTCACGCCGGTCATGCCGATAGACGCGACGATCTGACCCTTGGACACCTGCTGGCCCGGTGCGACGAACACGGCACCGAGGTGGTAGTAGCCCGTCTCGAACCCGTCGGCGTGCTTGATCCGGACCGACAGCCCGCCGACCGCGACCCACCCGGTGAACACGACCGTGCCGTCCTGCGAAGCGCCGACGCCGGTGCCGTAAGCGGCCGCGAGGTCGACTCCCGTGTGGAATGCCCAGAAGTACTGAGTGATCCGACCGCCCACCGGCCACGCGAACCGTCCGGACGGCGCGGCGACGGCAGCAGCGGCGGCCGGGAGC
>MGON01000066.1:10791-14865 GCA_001795345.1 Chloroflexi bacterium RIFCSPLOWO2_02_FULL_71_16
TCCCGGGACGAAGATGAGCTGCTCGGGACCGAAGTGCTCGGGCTCGAAGTAGAGCCGGTTGTATTCCATGATCGCCTTCGGGTCGACGCCGAAGCGCGAGGCGACCGACTCGACGGTGTCGTCGTCCTTGACGGTGTACAGGGCGCCGGCTCCCGGCGGGATCATGATCTCGCGCCCGGCCTGCGAGCGGAGGTCCGGGTCGGTGATGCCATTCGAGAACGCGATCGCCTCCGCGGACACGCCGTAGTGGTTCGCGATGGTCTGCAGCGTGTCGCTCGGCCCTAGGAGATAGCGCTCGATCGGCTTCACGTCGGGAGCGATAGCCGTGCTCGGTCCGCCGGTGGCCGTGATCGTCTCGCCGCGGGCGACGGTCTGCGCGCGGGGAGCGTCGACGGAGCTGAACGCCGCGAGCACGTCGGCCTCGGGAGCGGCCATCGGAGGTGCCGAGGCGACCGCGATCGACGGAGCGGCCCGCAGGCTCAGCGGGAGCGAAAGGACGAGCGCCGCGACAGCGAGGTCGGTGAGGAAGCGGAGCCGGTAGCGGAAGATCGTCGCGCCCCACGTTCGGAGCGACCGTTCGAGCGCGCGCCGCGCGGAGGGCGTGGCGTGCGGGCGTCGAACTGGATGCAAGACCCTTCGCCTCCCCACGGTCGTGAGACCGGAACCCATTCCCCAGCGGCGCCGGTCCCCGTTCGGCCACCCGTGGTCCGTACGCAAATCGTACTGACCTGAGCGGGCTCCGCCACCGTACCGGCGACCGTCAAAGGCTGTCAACCCGAGGGTCCGACGCGGATACCCCTCTGTAGGTAGGGCTCGCTCGACCGGACCTCTTTTGCGGGGGCCCGACCGCGTTCGTACGCTACGCCCGGTGCCCGACTACTACCTCTCGTACCTCTATGTCTTCGTGTTCTTCGCGACGGGCGCGGTGTTCGTGGCGGCGCTGCTCACTCTGTCGAGCCTCGTCCAGCCCAAGAAGCCCACGGCCGAGAAGCTTCGGACGTATGAGTCGGGCGAGGAGCCGGTCGGACCGGCGTGGGGGCGATACCCCACGCACTTCTACATCTTCGCGCTGCTGTTCGTCGTGTTCGACGTCGAGGTGATCTTCCTCTTTCCGTGGGCGGTGCTGTTCCGCGATCTCGGCTGGTACGGGCTGGTCGAGATGGGGATCTTCATCTTCATCCTCGTGGCCGGCCTGTACTACGCGTGGCGGAAGGATGCCCTCCGGTGGTACTGAGCTCTCCTCGGCCCGTGGTCGATCTCGCCTCGGTCGCGCAGCACGTCACGTCGCTGGTGGGCGACCGGGCGCAGGTGTCCACGCTCCACGACATGGTCGTGCTCGACGTCCCGCGGGAGCACCTCGTGGACGTGGCCCGTGCCGTCCGCGACGACCCCGTGACGAAGTGCGACCTCTACTCGGTCAACGCCGGCGTCGACCTCGGCAACGGCGAGCTGCGGTCGGTCACGTTCGTGCGCGGCGTCGAGACGCGCGTGTACGTGATGCTGCGCACGCCCTGCACCGAGCTCGACCCGCACGTGCCGACGCTCGTGCCGGTATGGGAGGGCGCGAACTGGACGGAGCGCGAGACGTACGACATGTTCGGCATCGTCTTCGACGGGCACCCCGACCTGCGCCGCGTCTTCCTCGAGGAGAGCTTTCCCGGGCACCCGCTGCGCAAGTCCTTCATGCCGCCGCGGAGCGACGCGCGTGGCGGTTGAGGCCGCGCGCGTGAGAGCGTCGTAGTGGTCGAGGGACCTTTCGGTATCGACCCGGTCCTCTGGGCCGTACTGCGGCTCGCCATCGCCATCGTCCTCGTGATCGCGCTGATCATGAACGGGGCGCTGCTGCTCATCTACCTCGAGCGCAAGATGCAGGCGGTGATGCAGGACCGCATCGGCCCGTATCACGTCGGCCCGTTCGGCCTCCTGCAGACGTTCGCCGACGCCATCAAGCTCATCGCCAAGGAGGACGTGCGGGCGAGCCAGACCGACGCCACGTTCTTCATCGCCGCGCCCGCGCTGGTGTTCTCGCCGATGCTCGCCGCGTTCGTGGTCGTCCCATTCGCGCCGCCCATCGTCGGCGCCGACCTGAGCATCGGCCTCCTCTATCTGACGACGCTCGGCGCGATGGGCGTCCTCGGGATCGTGATCGCGGGCTGGGCCTCGAACAACAAGTACGCGCTCATGGGCGGCCTGCGCTCGGCTGGCCAGCTCATCTCGTACGAGATCCCCCAGATCCTCTCGCTGGTCACCGCGGTCCTCGTCCTGGGCACGCTCTCCATGGTCGAGATCACGGAGCTGCAACCCGGGCCGATCACGAACATCTTCGTGCTGCCGCTCGCCTTCGTGACGTTCTTCATGGCGGCCCTCGCCGAGACGAACCGGACGCCCTTCGATCTCCCCGAGGCCGAATCGGAGCTCGTCGCGGGCTACCTCACGGAGTACTCGGGCATGCGCTGGGGGACGATGCTCGCGCTCACCGAGTACGGGAACGTGACCATCGTCTGCGCGATCATGACCACGCTCTGGTTCGGCGGCTGGAACGGTCCGGGGGTCGAGGCCTTCCCGATCCTCGGGATCCTCTGGTTCACCCTCAAGACTTACGCCTTCATCCTCGTGTTCATGTGGATCCGCGCCACGCTGCCGCGCCTGCGGATCGACCAGCTCATGAGCTTCTGCTGGAAGGGCCTCATCCCGCTGACGCTGCTCAACCTGGGGGTCACCGCCGCGCTCCTGCTCGCCTTCCCGGACACGCTCGTTCCGGTGGCCATCGCGAACTGGCTCCTGCTGGGAGCGTTCGCCCTGGGCCTCCCCGCGCTCCAGCGCCGCCGCCTGCGGCGGATCCGCGCACGGCTCGGCGCAGGGGCGATGCCCGCGCCGCGCAGCGCCTCCTAGCGCGTGCTCCAGCTCATCGAGCCCTTCATGTTCGGGCTGCTCACGGTCTCGATCCTCGGGGCCGGTCTCGCCGTCGTGCTCGCGCCGCGCATCACGACGAGCGCGCTCGCCATGGCCTTCGCGTTCCTGAACGTAGCCGGCATGTTCGTCCTGCTCGGCGCGGAGACGGTCGCGGCGTTCCAGGTGCTCATCTACGTCGGCGCGATCACCGTCCTGATCCTCTACGGAGTGATGTTCACGCCGCAGCAGCCCCGGGCCTACGGCCTCTTCTTCCAGGGGCAGACGCCCTGGGGCGCGCTGCTCGCCGCCCTCGTCGCGCTGCCCGTCGTGATCGTGGCGTTCACCTTCGTCGACGCAGGCGTGGCCCTGGAGCCGGGCAACGACCTCCGCCCGCTCGGCACGAGCGTGTTCCGCGACTTCGCCTTCCCGTTCGAGGTCGCGTCGCTCCTGCTCCTCGCGGCCATGATCGGCGCGATCGCGCTCGTCCGCCGCGAGCGCGAGATCGAGGAGCCGCCCGGAGCGCCGCACGACCCGCAGCGCCGGGGACCCCGCCGATGACGTCGGCCGTCCCGCTCGGCGCCTTCATCGCGGTCTCCGCGCTCCTGTTCTTCATCGGCCTGGGTGGCGTCCTCGTGCGCCGGAACGCGGTCGTGATCCTCATGTGCGTCGAGCTGATGCTGAACGCGGCGAATCTCGCGTTCGTCGCATTCTCCCGGCGCTTCGGCCTCGTGGACGAGCGCGGCAGCGTCTTCGTCGTCTTCGTCTTCGTCGTCGCCGCGGCCGAGGTCGCCGTGGGCCTCGCGATCATCCTCGCGGCCTACCGCAACCGCCCGACGGTCGATGTGGACGAGATCCAGCGGATGAAGGGCTAGATGAGCGACGAGCGGCTTTGCCGTGAGGAGCGAGTCCACAAGCAGCGGAGCGCGCGCGGGGCCGAAGGCCCACGCGCGTTGAGCGGGAAGGGCTAGGAGCGTGGAGCTGGGCTGGATCGCCGGCGTCTGGCTGATCCCGGCGCTACCCCTCGCGGCCTTCCTGATCAACGGGCTCTTCGGCGCCCGCCTCCTCGGGAAACTCACGGGCCAGATCGCCTCCGTCGCGGTCGGCGCCTCGGCCGTGCTGGCCATCCGCGTCCTGTTCGACGTCCTGCGCCTCGGCGGAGAGCCCCACACGGTCCCGCTATAC
>MGON01000066.1:14902-21027 GCA_001795345.1 Chloroflexi bacterium RIFCSPLOWO2_02_FULL_71_16
CGGCCCTGGTCGATCCGCTCTCGGCGGTGATGCTCGTGGTCGTCACGACCGTCTCGTTCCTGGTGCACGTGTACTCGATCGGCTACATGGCGCACGACCGCGGGATCCACCGCTTCTTCACGTGGCTCCCGCTCTTCGTGTTCGCGATGCTGATCCTCGTCCTCGCCGACAACTACGTCCTCATGTTCGTCGGCTGGGAGGGCGTGGGCCTGTGCTCGTACCTCCTCATCGGGTTCTGGTTCGAGCGTCCCGAGCCGTACGTCGCGGCCAAGAAGGCCTTCGTGATGAACCGGATCGGCGACTGGGGCTTCACCGTGGGGATGATCCTCACGTTCCTCGCCTTCGGGTCCGTCACCTTCCTCGAGGTCTTCGAGCACGTGAACGACGTCGATCCCGGGATCCTCACGATCATCGCCCTCGCGTTCTTCCTCGGCGCTACCGGGAAGTCCGCCCAGCTCCCGCTCCACTCCTGGCTCCCCGACGCCATGGAGGGGCCGACGCCGGTGTCGGCGCTCATCCACGCGGCGACGATGGTCACCGCCGGGGTGTACCTCGTGGCGCGCTCGACCGCCCTCTTCGCCGCGGCCGGGGACGCGCTGCTGGTCGTGGGGATCGTCGGCGCGATCACCGCGCTGTTCGCCGCGACCATCGCTCTCGTCCAGGTCGACATCAAGCGCGTCATGGCGTACTCGACCGTCAGCCAGCTCGGCTACATGTTCCTCGCGCTCGGGGTCGGCGCACCGATCGCGGCCATCTTCCACCTGACGACGCACGCCTTCTTCAAGGCGCTCCTGTTCCTCGGCTCCGGCTCGATCATCCACGCGACCGAGGAGCAGGACATGCGGCGCATGGGCGGCCTGCGCCGGAAGCTCCCCGTCACGTACTGGACGATGCTCATCGCCGGCGGCGCGCTCGCCGCGCTGCCGCCGCTCGCCGGCTTCTGGTCGAAGGACGAGATCGTCGGCTCCGCGTTCGTGAACGGCTACGCGCTCCTCTGGGCCATCGGCATCCTCACGGCGGTGCTCACCGCCTTCTACGTGACGCGCGCGATGTACATGACGTTCCACGGCGAGCCGCGGGATCGCCACCTCTATGACCACGCGCACGAGTCGCCGCCCGTCATGACGGTCCCGCTAGTGCTGCTGGCCGCCGGGAGCGTCCTCGCGGGCTTCATCGGCTTCCCGCCCGAGGCGGGGTTCATCCATTCGTTCCTCGAGCCGAGCGTGGAGATCGAGGGCGCGGTGCACCACGACCCGGACTACGGGCTCCTCACCGCGCTCGCCGGGGTGAGCGTCGGTGCCGGCATCGCCGGGATCCTCGTCGGCCTGGCGATGTACGCGCGCCGCCGGCCCGATCCCGCCGCGGTGGCTCGCGCCGCGGGGCCGGTCTACACGATCCTCGTGAACAAGTACTACGTCGACGAGCTCTACGACCGCCGGATCGTCGATGCGGGCCGCGCCCTGTTCGGGGCGAGCTGGGCGTTCGACGTCCACATCATCGACGGGATCGTGAACCGGCTCGGCTGGCTCACGGCCCTGGTCGGTAGCGGCGTCCGCCGCGCGCAGACCGGGGTGGTCGGGAACTACGCGCTCTCCGTCGTCGCCGGCCTCATCGTCCTGATCCTCGTGTACGGCGGCTACGCCACGGGGGTCCTCACCCGGTGAACCTCCCGGTGATCGACAACGTCCTCACGGTCCTCGTCGTCATCCCGCTCGTCGGGCTCATCCCGCTCCTCGTGGTCATCCGCGACGCGCGCGCCGCGAAGCAGGTGGCGCTCGTGACCACGTTCGTCGAGCTCGTCGTGTCGCTCCTCATGCTCGCGCAGTTCCGGGTGGGCGAGGCCGGCTTCCAGATGGTCGAGTCGGTGATGTGGCTGCCGAGCCTCGGCATCCGCTACGAGGTCGGCATCGACGGCATCTCGGTGTTCCTCGTCGTCCTCACGACCCTGCTCACGTTCATCTCGGTCCTCTACTCGAGCGCCGGCGTCATCAAGCACCGGGTGGGCGAGTTCATGGCCGCCTTCCTCCTGCTCGAGGTGGGCATGGTCGGCGTCTTCCTGGCGCTCGACCTCTTCCTCTTCTACGTGTTCTTCGAGCTGATGCTCGTTCCGATGTACCTGATCATCGGGATCTGGGGCGGCACGCGGCGCATCTACGCCACGATGAAGTTCGTCCTCTTCACGCTCGCCGGATCGCTCCTCATGCTCGTCGCCATCGTCGCGGTGTATCTCGCCAGCGGCGAGCCCGGCCAGCGGACGCTCTCGTTCCAGGAGCTCGTGTCGGGCGGCGTGCGCTTCGACCCGACGTTCCAGGTGCTCGCCTTCCTCGGCTTCGCGCTCGCGTTCGCCATCAAGCTGCCGATGGTCCCTTTCCACACCTGGCTTCCGGACGCGCACGTCGAGGCTCCCACGGCCGGGTCGATCGTCCTCGCCGGGATCCTGCTGAAGGCCGGCGGCTACGGGCTCATCCGCTTCGCCCTGCCGCTCTTCCCGCTCGGCGCGCAGGCCTGGCTGCCGATCATCGTCGTGCTCTCGGTCATCGCGATCATCTACGGGGCAGCCGTGTCGACCGTGCAGAAGGACCTGAAGAAGCTGGTCGCGTACTCCTCGGTAGCGCACATGGGCTTCGTGACGCTCGGGATCTTCGTGCTGAACGTGCAGGGCGGCGTGGGCGCCGTGCTCCAGATGATCAACCACGGCGTCGTGACCGGAGCGCTCTTCCTCTTCGTCGGCATCCAGTACGAGAAGACGCATCGCCGGCTCATCGCCGACCTCGGCGGCCTCGCCAACAGATGGCCCCTCTACACGACCTTCTTCGGCGTGTTCGTCCTCGCGTCGCTCGGCCTGCCCGGCCTTAACGGGTTCGTGGGCGAGTTCCTCGTCCTGCTGGGCACCTTCGCCTCCGACATGCGGCCGATCGGCGGACCGGTGTGGGGCGCGATCGCCGCGGTCGGCGTGATCCTCGCGGCGGTCTACCTGCTCTGGATGTTCCAGCGCGTCATGTACGGGACCGCGCGCGAGGCCTACCGCGACCTGCCCGACCTATCGCCGGTCGAGGTCGCCGCCGCCCTGCCGCTGCTGGTCCTCACCGTCGTCCTCGGGGTGTTCCCGCAGCCGTTCATCGACGTCATCGAGCCGTCGCTCGCGCGCATGCTCGACCTGGCCGACGCCGCGCTGGCGCTGTACCGATGAGCCCCACCGGAGCTTCGTCGTGACCGACGTTCTCGCAGTCCTTCCGGAGATCGTCGTCGCCGCCCTCGCCGCCCTCATCCTCGGGATCGACGCCACCGTCGGCGAGGAGCGGGCCGCCAGATGGCTTCCCTGGGTCGCCGCCGCCGGGCTGGTCGGCGCGCTCGCCAGTGGCGTGTACTACCCCGCGTCCGGGCTGTTCTTCCGGGGCTTCGTCGAGGTGGACGCCTTCACCGCCTTCTTCCGCTTCGTCTTCATCGTCCTCGCGCTCTTCACGGTCCTCGTCGCCCCCTCCTATCTCACGCGCCAGCACGTCCCGCGCGCCGAGTTCTACGCGACCGTGCTCTTCTCGACGGTCGGGGCGATGACCGTCGCTCTCTCGACCGACCTCATCACTCTCTTCGTGGGCCTCGAGCTCATGAGCATCCCGGTGTACGTCCTCGCCGGGCTCCAGCGGCGTGACGAGTACTCCAACGAAGCCGGCCTCAAGTACTTCCTGCTCGGCGCCTTCAGCTCCGCGATCTTGGTGTACGGCTTCGCCTGGCTCTTCGGGATCGCCGGCTCGACCGAGTACTCGCGCATCGCGGAAGCCGTCGCGCAGGAGGGTCTCGGCAGCCCGGCCGTGATCGTGGCCCTCTCGCTCGTCACCGTCGGCCTCGGCTTCAAGGCGGCGGTCGTGCCGTTCCACCAGTGGACGCCCGACGCGTACGACGGCGCGCCGACACCCTCGACCGCCTTCATGTCGGTCGCCCCGAAGGCGGCGGCGTTCGCCGCGATCCTGCGCCTCATGTCGACGGGGCTCGGCCCGCTGCACGTCGACTGGGTCCTGGTCTTCGCGATCCTCGCCGCCGTGACGATGACCGGCGGCAACGTGGTCGCGCTGGTCCAGACGAACGTGAAGCGGATGCTCGCGTACTCGAGCATCGCCCACACCGGCTACATCCTGGCCGGGGTCGCGGCCATCGCCTCCGGCGCGTCGGCCGGCGCGGCCGTCCTCTTCTACCTCTTCGCGTACGGGATCATGAACCTCGGCGCGTTCGCGTCGCTCATGTACTTCGACACCGGGGGCACGACGCGCGGCGCGACGCTCGACGAGCTGAACGGCCTGTGGAGCCGGCACGCGGTCGGCGCGGTCGCCTTCACGGTCTTCCTGGTGAACCTCGCCGGGATCCCTCCGACCGTCGGATTCCTCGCGAAGTTCTTCCTCATCCAGCCGGTGCTCGACGCGGGCTTCGCCTGGCTGGCCGTCGCTATCGCGCTCAACGCGGCGCTGGCCGCCTTCTACTACCTGCGCGTCGTCGTCCACATGTTCATGTACGACGCCGACGCCAAGGCGCCGCGCCTGCTTCCGTCCCGTCTCCTCACGGCGAGCCTCGCCGTGACGGCGGTCGTCACGATCGTCCTCGGGGTCCTGCCCGACGCGATCTACGCCTTCGCGCTCGACGCGGCCGTCCCTGTCCTCGTGCGCTAGAGGTCCGGCCTCCGGCTCGGAAGCGCGCGCTCGCCGATCACGCCACCGATCGCGCCGATCACGGCCGACATGAGCAGCGGCACCGCCAGCGACGCCGCTTCGATCCGGATCCCGCCGAACGACGACACCGGTGCCGACGCCGGGGTGAAGGCGTGGTGAAGCTGCGTCCCGATGAGGCTCCCGAGCAGCAGCGAGAAGAGGAGAGCGCACGGCGCCGCCAGCGCGCCGAGGCGCCCGGCGATCACGCCGGCCGCGGCGAGCACCGCGACCGGCAGGGCGAAGAGGACGGGTGGCGGGACGGGCAGCGGCTCGGTCAGCGCCCACCAGAACGCGAGCCCGACGGTGCAGGCGGTGACGGAGGCCACGAGGCGGGGGACCGCCACGCGCTAGGCGACGATCGCGAGGTCTCGGTCGGCCTGGTTGAGGGGCTCGGCGACACCGCGGGCCGAGAGGTAGGCGATGTCCTCGATGCGCACGCCGAACCGGCCCGGCAGGTACACGCCCGGCTCGATGGAGAAGGCCATGCCCGGCTCGAGCGGCTCGTCGTTGCCCGAGACGAGGTACGGGTGCTCGTGCCCGTCGAGGCCGATGCCGTGTCCGAGACGGTGGACGAAGAACGCGCCGTAGCCCGCCTCGCTGATCACGGCGCGCGCCGCGGCGTCGACCGCCGACGCCGGCGTGCCTTCGCGCGCCGCACGGTACCCGGCTTCCTGCGCGCGCCGGACGACGTCGTGCACGCGGCGCACCTCGGCATCCACCAGAGGGCCGACGTGCACCGTCCGAGTGATGTCGGAGCAGTACCACTCGCGCACGCCGCCGAAGTCCAGGACCACGGTGTCGCCCGGGCCGATGCGGCGGTCGCCGCTCTCGTGATGCGGCGAGGCGCCGTTCGGGCCGGACGCCACGATGTTGAACGCGGTCTCGCTGTGCTCCTCATCGCGCAGGAGCCCGGCGATGGTGCCGGCGACGTCGCGCTCGGTCCGGCCGGCGAACGGCCGCTCGCGCAGGCGCGCGAAGGCGCGGTCCGCGGCTTCGGCCACGGCACGCAGCGCCGCGATCTCGCTCTCGTCCTTGCGAGCGCGGAGCGGCGCGGTGACCGGCGACGCCGGCTCGAGCGAGCGACCGGGGATGGCCGCCTGGAGCCGAAGGACGAACGCCGCCCACATCCGGTCGTCGAGGCCCAGCGGGCCGGAGGCCGGGACGACCCCCGCGACGAGCGCGACCGGGTCTTCGGTCTCGCCCCACTGGGCGATGCGGATCCCCGGCGCGGCCGTCCGGGCGCGCGGCGCCTCGAGCTCCGGGACCACCAGCGTCGCCGCGCCGTCGGCCGCGAGGACCAGGCAGGTCAGGCGCTCGCTCGAGTGGATGCGGTGTCCGGTCAGGTACGCCAGGTCGGAGCCGGGCGAGACCAGGAGCGCGCCGATGCCTCGCGCGGCCGCCGCCTGGGCGGCGCGCGCGCGGCGGAGG
>MGON01000066.1:21035-24921 GCA_001795345.1 Chloroflexi bacterium RIFCSPLOWO2_02_FULL_71_16
GGCGCCGTCAGCGGGCATCGGGATCGCAGTGAGGATAGGCGGTGACCGCTCTGACGCGGCTCGCGCCCGTGCTCGCGCTCGCGCTCGCGGCGTGCACGCTCGCCCAGCTGCGCGCGCCCGACGCGAGTCCCGCTGCGCCCCTCGCGACGGCGCTTCCACCGACCCCCGGCACCACCACCGGCGCGACGCCGGGCGCCCCCGGCCCCATCCCCGACGGCTTCCGCGTGAAGGTGCTGCGCCTGGGGATCGACCTGCCCATCCGCGAAGGCGTCGTGGAGCGTGACGTGGACCAGCAGCAGACGCCGGAGGGGTACGCCTTCCATCTGCCGGGGAGCGCGATCCCCGGCGACGTGGGGAACGCTTATCTCTACGCGCACGCGCGGCGCGGGATGTTCCTCGGCCTGTGGGACGCCCGGGTCGGCGACGTCGTCGAGATCGCCACGCCCGACGGACGCACGCTCGTGTACGTCGTCGCGGAGGTCCGCCCACGCGTCTCGCCGACGGACGTTTCGGTCGCGCGGTCGACGCCGGATGAGCGGCTCACGCTGCAGACCTCGACGGGTCCCTCGCCCGAGGATCCCCGCTTCGTCGTCATCGCCGTACCCCGGCGCGGCTAGATCGGCTTCGCAGAGCGAAGATCCTGACCAGGCGAGCGACCGCTCGCTGAGCACGCGATCGTCGAGCGACCGACAGTGTGTGCAGCTGGCTGACAGGCGGTGGACCGCTGCCTGCAGAGCGGCCGAGCGCGATGGAGCGCCGGGATCGGGTGCTCGTCGCGAAGGTGGGGGCGGTGGTGTTCGCGTGGGCGCTCGGTGCGCCGGCCATCCTCGCCGACGCGGCGGCGCAGCCGAACGTGAGCGTGGCGAGCGCCGTCAGTGGCGCATCCGCCGTCGCGCGCGGCCCGGTCACGGTAGTGGCCCCGCTCCTTCCGGCCGCCGACGAGCTGCGAACGTCCGCCGGCGTCGCCTGGCCCGAGCTCTTCGTTCCGGCCGCGCCTCGGGCCAGGGCCAGCACCGCTCTCGTCGAGCCACGCTCGAGCGTGCGCGCGGCGCCGGCACCCGCGCGGCGCGCCGGTCCGGGACCGGAGGCGTACGTCAGGGACGGGATAGTGCTGGCGTCGTGGTACGGCCCCCGCTTCTACGGGCGCCGGACCGCCTGCGGACAGACGTACACGCCCGAGATCCTCGGCGTCGCGCACCGCGTCCTTCCGTGCGGCACGCTCATCACCCTCACCTCCCCGACCGGCAGGAGCGTCACGGTCCCCGTGATCGACCGCGGGCCCTACGTCGCGGGCCGCGCCCTCGACCTCTCGAACGCGACGCGGATCGCTCTGGCGTGCAGCGACCTGTGCCACGTGAGGATGGTCGTGCTGCGGTGATGCCCCGGACGGTCTGAGCCCGCCTCGGCCCCTGGGCGTCCGCAGGGCGTCCGCTCGTCCACCTGATCGGCGAGCGGGCATCCGAGCGTCGGCATGGGACTTGCAGCCCCGCCAGGCAGGCCACAGCCCGCCGCCCGAGGGCCTGACGGCGCCACTAGGCGGGCGAGGAGGAGAGCGCACATATGTCGAGGAGCAAAGGAGCCATGACCGTCGCCGAGGCGGGACGTCGCGGCGGGGCGACCACCGCGGCGCGCCACGGGCCCGAGTTCTACGAGCAGATCGGCCGGAAGGGCGGCAAGACCACCGCCCAGCGGCACGGCAGCGACTTCTACGAGCAGATCGGCAAGCAGGGCGGGCAGAAGGTCAAGGAGCTCTACGGCCCGCGGTTCTACGGCCGGATCGGGAAGATCGGCGGGGACGCCGTCTCCGAGAAGTACGGCCACGAGCACTTCGAGGAGATCGGCAAGAAGGGCGGCCAGAAGGTCGCCGAGCTCATCGCACGCGGGCGTCAGGCCAGCTGACACGCTCGGTGAGCGACCATGCAGGTGCGCGGCGGATGCCTGCCCGCCTGCTCGTTCTTCCCGGCGGTATCAATCACCCACGTGATCCGTTGACAGCGCGACGGGTCTCAATATCGTGCGTTCCTGTACGCGAGGGTGACGTACCGGAGGCTCTGGTGTACGGACCGGGGACACCGCCGGAGCCGAGGAGAGGGAAAGCGTTGGAGCTCGTTGCGGGTCCGCTCGTCGCGGTGGAGTGGGAAGACATCACCGCGTACTCGCGGACCGCGATCCCGGACGACTTCGAGGCGTACCGCCTTCGGAAGCTCACCTGCGGGATCCTCTGGAAGGAGACCGACGAGTACATCGTCATCGTCGGCGACTACGACCTGACGAACGGCGGCAAGGACTACCGCCACAACGACTTCCACATCATCCCGCGCGGCGTGATCCGCGAGCTCACCGTCCTGCGCACACCCGCGCCGAGCGTCGTGTCGCTCGAGGCCACCGGCTAGCCGGACCCCGGCCCCGCGGAGCGTTCTTAGCCTTTTCTTCTGCGTCCTTCAGCACGTTGGTGCGACCGGAACGCCAATTGCGGCGTATCTATGGATGGAACACGCGTGCGCCCCTCGTCGTTGGACGAGATGGAACAGGAGGCGGTGTCCAGATGGCGGTCCGTGCTGAGCTCTACTGCTACTTCTGCGGGCACGGCTGCGGCGAGGTCCTGACGCCGGCGGCGATGCGCCGGCCGACCCCGGAGCAGCTGCGTACCGCGTACGCGACGGTGCCGGAAGGTGTCGCCCCGGTGTGGGAAGGCACGCAGCCGCGCTGCCCGCGCTGCGGCGGCCAGCTCTTCCTCGAGCGGTTCGAGCACGAGGTCGTGCGCCGGAGCGCTCGCGCGCTCAAGCGCGCCAGCTAGACCCGATCGGCCGGAGGTCCCGGCTCAGCCCGCGAGGCCGAGCCGGGCCGCCTCCCCTTCGAGCGCGGCGACCACCTCGCCCACCAGCTCGTCGAACTCGATCCCCATGTCGCTCGCGCCTCGCAGCATCGACTCCCGGTCCACCGCTCGAGCGAATGCCTTGTCCTTCATCTTCTTCCGCACCGCGGACGCGTCGACATCGGCGACGCGCTTCGAGGGACGCACGAGAGCGACGGCCGCGATGAAGCCGGTGAGCTCGTCGACGGCGTAGAGGGTCTTCTCCATGAGCGTGACCCGCGGAAGGCCGAGATGGTCGCCGTGCGTCTGGATGGCGTGCACGATGTGACCGGGGACGCCTGCCTGTTCGAGGATGGGCCGCCCGCGCTGAGGATGTGCCGCCGGGTCGCCCTCGTAATCGAAGTCGTGCAGGACCCCGGTGATGGCCCAGGTCTCCTCGTCCTCGCCGTGCTTGCGGGCGAAGTGGCGCATCGCGGCCTCGACCGCGAGCGCGTGCCTGCGCAGGCTCTCGCTCGTGGTGTGCTCGATCAGGATCGCCCAAGCCTCGTCGCGCGTCACGCTCGCATCATGGCACGACGCGGTGTTAGCCTCGGCCCGTGGTCGAGCTCACCCCCGTCGCGCTCGAGAAGCTGAACGAGGTCCGCGGGGCGGCGCCCGAGCGGCCCATCCTGCGCGTCTACGTGGCCGGCCGGAGCTGTTCCGGGTACCAGTACGGCCTGGCCCTCGATGACGCCCCCTCGACCGATGACACGGTCTTCGAGCGTGGCGGCATCACCATCGCGGTCGATCCAGTGAGTGCGCCGTACGTCGAGGGCGCGACCATCGACCACGTCGAGACAAGCGACGGCACCGGCTTCACCGTCCGCAACGAGCGCTACGCCTCGGACGGTGGGTGCGGCAGCGGCGGCTGCGCCTGCGGGAACCGCTAGCCCGAGCGAGCGCGATCCCCGCGTCCCGGTCGGCGCGATGACCGGCTGTGGCTGCCTCGTCCTCGTCGGCGCGCTGGCGGGACTCCTCTACGTGCTCATCCGCGGCTCGACCGACGCCGGCGAGCCCACCCTGGACGGCGCC
>MGON01000066.1:24979-25996 GCA_001795345.1 Chloroflexi bacterium RIFCSPLOWO2_02_FULL_71_16
TCCCGGTCTCGGCCTCGCTCGCTCGTGGGCGCGAGCCACGCGTAGCACCGTCGCTTCTCGCCAGGGCGACGCCGCGATCTGCAGACCGACCGGCAGCCCCTCCGGCGTCATGCCGCACGGCACCGAGATCGCGGGCAGGCCCGTCAGGTTGAAGGGTGAGGTGAGCGCGGTCAGACGCGCCGCTTGCGCCAGCGCGTCCTCGCCTTCGGCGAGGGGCGCGGCGATGGCGGTCGTCGGAGCGACCAGCGCGTCGTAGGGCGAGAGAGCGCTCACGAACGCGCGGCGGATCTCGCGCTGGCGCTGGCGCGCTAGGGCGTAGTCGCCACCGGTGGCCCGCTCGCCGCGCCGGAGGCGCGCGAGCACGTCAGATCCGAAGTCGCCGGGGCGCTCCAGCAGCCGGTCACGATGGAACGCGGCGGCCTCGCTGCCGATGATCGTCGATTGGGTCCCGAGCAGCTCGCTCGTGCGAGGGAGCGCGAGCTCCTCGACCACCGCACCCTCCCGCTCGAGGACGCTCACCGCGTCGCGCACGAGGCGCGCGACGTCCGCGTCGATGCCTTCGAAGAAGTGCGTGGTCGGCAGGGCGATCCTCATGCCGCGGACGCCGTCCTCCAGATGCGCGAGCGCGTCCTCGACCGGCTGGTCGACGGCGGCCGGGTCGGCCGCGTCGTATCCCGCGAGCACCATGTAGAGGAGCGCGGCGTCGCGGACCGTGCGCGCCATGGGACCGGCGTGGTCCAGGCTCCACGCCAGCGGCACGGCGCCGCGGACGCTCACGCGGCCGAAGGTGGGCTTCAGCCCGACGACGCCGCAGAGCGACGCCGGGATGCGGATCGAGCCGCCGGTGTCGCTGCCCAGGGCCCCCGCGCACATGCCCGCGGCCAGCGCGGCCGCGCTCCCGCCGCTCGATCCGCCGGGGATACGCGCCAGGTCGTGAGGGTTGCGCGTCGGCCCGAAGTGGGGATTCTGCGTCGTCACGCCGAACGCCCACTCGTGGAGGTTGGTCTTCCCGATCAC
>MGON01000066.1:26140-26708 GCA_001795345.1 Chloroflexi bacterium RIFCSPLOWO2_02_FULL_71_16
GCGGGCCACCTCGAGCGCGCGCTCCGCGGTGACGGTGATGAACGCGCCGATCCGGCGGTCGAGCCGCTCGATGCGCTCGAGCGACGCGCGCACGGCGTCGGTCGCGCCGATCTCGCGCGCGCGGATCCGGGCCGCGAGGTCTTTCAGCGAGAGCCAGGCGAGATCGGGCATGTCAAGGATCCTAGGCCGAGCGCGTTGAGCGAATCCTAGTTGCGGACGAGCCGGGCGCGGTCGGCCTCGCGCACGCCCCACTGCTCGAACGCTCCGCGGCCCACTTCCAGGGCCATGCGGTAGGCGATCCTCGGGTCATAGGTCTGGCACGGGTCGGCCCGGCACGGCTCCATGTCGAGGATCCGGAGGATGGTGCCGTCGGCCGCGATGAACGCGACCGACAGCGGGACCAGCGTGTCCTTCATGTGGAAGCTGCTCGTAGCGTCCTGGGGCCAGATGAACAGCATGCCGGCGTCCTCATCGAGCGATGTGCGTCCCATCAGTCCGCGCTGGCGCGCCTCGGGCGTCTCGGCGATCTCGACCCGCACGACCGTCGTGCCCTCGGCCGTGACGAGCT
>MGON01000066.1:26779-31535 GCA_001795345.1 Chloroflexi bacterium RIFCSPLOWO2_02_FULL_71_16
GCCACATGAAGCGAGCGCGATGACGAGGGCGAGCGCCAGCGCAGGCGCTCCACGAACAGAAAGACCCTTCCCGAAGGAAGGGCCAAGGTCTGCGGTCCCGACCGGATTCGAACCGGCGATCTCGTCCTTGACAGGGACGTATGCTAGGCCGCTGCACCACGGGACCGGGGCTAGAGTCAATTGTGACATACCGCAGTACGTGCGCGGTCCTAGTCGGATCCTCGCTTCGTAAGCGCCTGCGCCCCGCTAGCGACGCGCTTCCGTAGCTAAGCCCTCGCCTCGAAGCGCTCGATCCTCCCGGGTGACGCGCGCTTCCGAAACTAAGAGGCGGCGAGCGTGCTTCCTTCCGCTCGCCGCCCCGCCGGTGTGGCCAACAGGAGCGCTAGACCCCGACCGCGAGCTCCGGCCTGCGTGCGCGGACCTCGCGGGTGATCTCTCTCGCGATCCGGCTCATCTTCGCCATGCCCGAGAACGTGAGGTCGACGCCCGCGTCCTTCAGCTCGTCGTAGCCGAGTCCCTTGTAGAGCCGCTTGCTGGCGACGTTGCACATCTCGTCGTAGAGCTTCGGCCACTCGCGCTGGCTCCGCTCGAAACAGAACGCGATGAACTCGATCGCCGTGTCGGCGATCTGCCCCTCCGACACCCTTGGCCGCCTCCCCATACGCGTGGACCCGGCGCATCATCGGCGTGGCGTCCGGCCCCGGCAAGCGGTCTTCTCCACCATCTCGTCCACAGGGTCGTCCACAGCCCGGACGGGCGATCTCCACGATCCGTCCACGATCTTTCGCTGTATCGGTCTCAGCGCGGAGGACGATCGGAGAAGCGGCGGCGCTCAGCCGCACGCGCGCTCGCGCGATCGAGGGCCGTGTCGCCGAAGCGCTCGCGGACCGCATCGAGGGCGGCATTGAGGCGGGCGGCGCGCGCGGAGTCGAACAGTCCGAGCTGCGCCCCCTCTACGACCCCTGACACGCTCACGCCCACCAAGCGCACCGGGCTCACGCGTCCGGCCTCGCGGTCCGCTCGCAGCGCCTCGCGGAGCAGCGCCCGCGCGACGCGGTAGATGGTGAGGTCGTCGTCCGTCGCCTCGGCGAGCGTGCGCTGGCGCGTGCGGGTCTCGAAGGGCGCGACCCGTAGCTTCAGCGTGATGGTCCGGCCGCGGAGCGACGCCGCGCGCAGCCGCCTGCCAACGCCCTCGGCCAGCCCGAGCAGCGTGCGCTCGACCTGGTCGGGGTCGAGCGTGTCCCGGTCGAAGGTGTGCTCGTGGCCCACGGACTTCGCCGCCTCGTGAGGCACGACCGTGTCGTCGTCGATCCCGCGGGCACGCTCCAGGATCGACCCTCCATGCTGCCCGAAGCGCGCCTCGACCAGCGCGGGATCGGCGCCCGCGAGGTCGCCGATGGTCCGCAGGCCCCAGCCCTCCAGGACCTCCCGCGTCTTCGGCCCGACCCCCCATAGCCGCGAGAGGGGCAGGGGCGCGAGGAAGTGCCGCTCGGTCCCGGGCTCTACGACGACGAGGCCGTCGGGCTTGCGCAGGTCGCTCCCGATCTTGGCGCACAGCTTGTTCGTCGCGACGCCGACGGAGAGCACGAGGCCGAGCCGAGCGCGCGTCGCCTCCTTCAGCCCGCGCGCGATCGCGACCGGTCCCCCGAAGAGGTGAGCCGTGCCGGTGACATCGAGGAAGGCCTCGTCCAGCGAGATCGGCTGGACGAGCGGCGTGTGCTCCGCGAAGAGCGCCATCACCGCCTCGGAGGCCTCGCCGTAGCGCTCGTGGTCTCCGGGGACGAACACCCCCTCCGGGCACAGCTGCGCCGCCGTCCGGAGCGGCATCGCCGAGCGCACGCCGAACGCACGAGCCTCGTATGAGGCCGCGCTCACGACGCCGCGCTCGTGGGCGTGCCCGCCCACGATCACCGGACGGCCTCGGAGCTCGGGATGGTCGCGCTGCTCGACCGAGGCGTAGAAGGCGTCGAGGTCGCAGTGGAGGATGGCCCGCTCGCCGCTCCACGGCGCCGCCCCCGTCACGCCGGCGCGCCCACGCGTACCCCGTGCGAGCGGCTGTCGGGCGCGATGAACCGCGCCAGGCGCTCGCCCTCTGCGACGACCTCTTCCCTCTCGTCGCGCGCCAGGCGGCCGAAGGGCCGGACCGTGAGCGTCGCGATCCGCGGCGTCCGCTCGAGCTGCCACGTGCCGGCGACGATCCCGTCGACGAGGACCGTCTGCGCCACGTCGCCGTTCTTGATGATCACAGCCTTCCGGTACCGCTCGGGAAGGATCCTCAAGCGGTCCGCGGGAACGTACGCGAGAAGCGCGCTGTCCCACTTGGGCAGGAACCGGACGGGCGCCGCCGTGTCCGCCGGCGGCCGCGGCGCGCGCGCGAGGTCGTACAGCACGGTCCCGGTCTCGCCGCGGAACGTCCGAACACGCGCTCCCAGCGTCGCGAGCGCGTCTCGGATCGGCGGGACACGGATGTGCGTCCACGACGAGATGTCGTCGACGCTCGCGGGACCGAAAGCTCCCAGGTGGCGGCGCACCGAGTGCGCGACCGCCCCCTCGAGGCTCGGCTGCGCACGGTCTCCGAGCCAGGCGCTCGTGGAGACCAGGGCACCCGACCGCCGGTACGCAAAGGTGCCGCTTGGCGGAGCGTGCACGAGGCCGCCGTAGGTCGCGACGAATTGCCACACCAGATGCCGCGTGAGCTCGGCCGGCAGCGTCGTGCGCTCGGCGAGGAACGCGATCAGCTCGTCGCGCGATCGTGGCGTCGCCGCGAAGCTCAGGACGGCGGCATGGACCCGCGCGGGGTCGCCCATGCCGCCGGTCCGCTCGACGGCCACCCGCGCCGCTGGGCTCTGGGCGGAGTGATACCGGAGCAGCATCTTCTCGACGGATCCCCAGATCCGCTTCCGCGCTTCCGACACAGCGAGCGCATACAAGGCGTGATCTCGCGCGCTGCAGATGTGGAGCGTGCCGCGCATCAGCGTCGCCTTGACGACGCGCTTCGCGATGAGCGCTCCCTCGAGGTCCGCGATCTTGAACCGCTGGAGCCGGGACCAGAGCGCGACATACGGCGAAGGCGAGAACTGCGCCTGGAGCGCTCCGAGCCGTTCGACCGCGGCCGGCACCGCCACGCGCTCGCGTCGCAGCAGCATCTGCCGCGCGAGCAGCGCGCGGTTCAGCTCGCGGAGGGTGAGGAGCGGTCTGTCGGGTGGAGCGCGGCCGGCCACGGAGCGAGGCTAGGGGATCAGGACAGGCGGCGGATGACCCCGATCACCTTGCCCTGGATCTGGACCTCGCGCGCGTAGATCGGCTGCATCTCGCCGTTCGCCGGCTGTAGGCGGATCCGGTCGCGCTCGCGGTAGAACCGCTTGAGGGTGGCGGTGCTGTCCTCGAGCAGCGCCACGACGATGTCGCCGTCGCGCGCCGTGCTCTGCTCCTGGACCACAACGTAGTCGCCGTCCTCGATGTGGTCCTCGATCATCGACCGTCCGCGGACCCGCAGCACGAACGTGTTGCGGCCGCTCTTGCCGGTCAGCTCCGCGGGCACGCTGAGCGACTCGCTCTGGTCGGGGTACGCGTAGATGGGCGAGCCGGCGGCGATCTCGCCGATGATGGGCGCGCGCACGGCCCGGCCGCCGAGCGTGTCCGGCACCGTCAGGGCGCGCGAGCGCGTCGCGGTCTTGTGCAGCTTCCCCTCACGCTCGAGCTTCGTCAGGTGGTGATGGACGGCGGAGGTCGACGCCAGACCGACCGCCTCGGCGATCTCTCGGACGCTCGGAGGGTATCCGCGCTCCGCGACGGCGCTACGAATGAATTCGAGGATCCTCTCCGCTCTGCGCCGGTCCTGTTTCGTCACGCTCCTACGATACCGAACGGATGTTCGCTCGTCAAGCCCCGGCCCGCCCGTGCCTATCCTCCGGCCGTGACCCTTGACCTCGAGGCCTACCGTCCCCTCCTCATCGAGTACCTGGTCAGGACCCTCTGGGCGCTGCTGGTCGTCGTCATCGCCATCGCGGTCGCGCGGGCGGTCCGGGGCGTCGTGGTACGCGCGCTCGCGCGCGCGCGGGCCCATCCGAACGTGACGACCCTTCTTGGGAACGTCGGCCAGCTCGTCGTGTTCATCCTCGCCACCCTGGTCATCCTGGCCATCTACACGCGCGACGCCTTTGGCTGGATCCTCGGCGCCTTCAGCGTGTTCGGCTTCGTCGTGGGCCTCGCGCTCCTGGACATCCTGAAGAGCTTCGCCGCCGGGATCTATATCCTCGTGGAGCGACCTTTCCGCATCGGCGACACCGTGCAGGTCGACGGCGGGCACGTCGGGATCGTCCAGGAGATCTCGTTCCGCACCACGCAGCTTCGGACCGACGACGGCCGGGAGGTCATTGTCCCGAACGCGACGCTCATGACGACGCCGGTCGTGAACCTCACGCGGTATCCGAACCGCAGCGCCCGGCTCACCGTCACGATGAACGCCGACGAGCTGGCCACCGACGTGCCCCAGCGCCTGCGGGACGCGCTCGGCGGGACCGACCTCATCGCCGAAGAGCCACCCCCCGCGGTGCTCCTCCGCGGGGTCACCCAGGGGACGGCGCGGTACGAGGTGACGGTGTGGGGCCGCGACCGGGACAAGGCCCTCGGTGCGGCCGTCTCGTCGATGCGGTCTCGATTCCCCGAATGGGAGGTGCAGGGTGCGTAAGGGACCCGCGGACCTCGGCGAGGCCATCGAGCTCGTCAAGCAGCTGCCGGCGTACGCGCGGCTGGC
>MGON01000066.1:31572-36623 GCA_001795345.1 Chloroflexi bacterium RIFCSPLOWO2_02_FULL_71_16
GACATGCGCCGCGATCTCGAGCAAGCGCAGCGTCTGCTCGGCGAGAGCTTTGCTAAAGTCCGACAGGAGTTCGATCGCATGCTCGCGCGCAAGCGCGGCAGCGAGCGCGACGAGCAAGGGGGCACCACGAATGAGCGACCGTGACGGGGGCGGCTTCTTCCGATCCATCGAGGCATTGCTCGCGATCGTCGGCGCGCTCACGGTCATGGGGATCGTGGCCGTCGCCGTGTCGGTCTTCGCGTGGGAGATGGAGCTCCGCCGGACCGAGCAGCAGGAAGCGGCAGTAGCGGAGCCGCCGACAGCGCCGAGCGCGTAGCCCCGGATGCGCGTCGTCCTGCGCAAGGAGGTCCCGGGCCTCGGCCGGCCCGGTGACGTCAAGGACGTCGCCGACGGGCACGCCCGCAACTTCCTCCTCCCGCGCGGTCTCGCCGTCGAAGCGTCCTCGGGCGAGCTGAAGCGCGTGGAGCAGGACCGCGCCACGGCCACGGCGAAGCGGTCCCGCGCGCACGCCGACGCCGAGGCCCTCGCCGCGCGTATCGCCGCCACCTCGCTCACGTTCCGCCTCAAGACGGCCGAGCGCGCGAAGACGTTCGGGTCGGTCACCAACCGCGACATCGCCGAGGCGCTCCGCCGCGAGGCCGGGATCGAGGTCGACCGGACCAAGATCCACCTCGACGACCCGCTCCGCACGCTCGGCACGCACGAGGTGGAGGTCCGCTTGCTCTCCGACGTCCGCGCGAAGCTCGCCGTCACGATCGAGCCGCAGACATGATCCGCGGGCTGTTCACGCTCGTGCTCCTCCTGGTCCTCGGCGGAGCCGGCCTCGCCTATCTCATGTCGCAGCAGCAGCCTGAGGCGGCCAGCGGGCTCCGTCCCGTTCGCACATCCGTGAAGGACGCGGTGACCTTCGACGAGAAGATCGCCTCGGTCGAGGTCGCCATCGAGACCGCCAAGCGGACCAGCACCGCGCAGCGGGTGTCGCTGCTCTTCACCGACGCCGAGCTGACCAGCCGGGCGGCGCTCGCGGCCGACCAGCTGACCGGCGGGATCGTCGCGACGGACCCGCAGATCCACGTGCGCGCCGGCAGCGTCCTGCTGACGGCGGGCGTGAGCTTCCAGGGGTTCCCGCTGAACCTCGCCGTGGTCGCAATCCCGGTCGCAGTGGATGGCCGGACGTCCATCGGGATCCAGGAGATCCAGACCGGCGGCTTGCCGCTGCCCGACCTCATCAAGAAGGAGCTGGACGCCCAGATCGCCAAGATCCTCGACCCTGCCACGCTCGGGATCCCGCTCGACGTCACCAGGATCGAGGCCCGGGAAGGTTCCCTGCTCGTGGAGCTCGTCGCGAACCCCTAGCCCGCGGTCAGGCCTCCCCCTGGCTCTCGCCGAGGTCCCGGAAGCGCGTGTACTCGGGCTCGAAGTGGAGATCGATCTCGGCGGTGGGCCCGTTGCGGTGCTTCGCCAGCTTCAGGCGCACGATCTTGTCGCGCCGGTCGTTCTGGTCCTTCTGCCAGAGGAACATGACGAGATCCGCGTCAGCTTCCAACGCGCCTGATTCTCGAAGATCGGAGAGCATCGGCTCCGTGCCGCGCGTCTCGATCTGCCGCGAGAGCTGGGAGAGCGCCACCACCGGCACCTGCAGCTCGCGCGCGATCGCCTTGAGCGAGCGTGACACCTTCGCCACCTCGAGCACCCTGTTCTCCTCGTCGTCGGCGCCCTCGATCAGCTGCAGGTAGTCGATCACGAGCAGGTCGAGGCCGCGCTCGGACTGGAGGCGCCGCGACTTCGCGAGGATGTCGGTGACGGTGAGCCGGCTGGACTCCTCGATGTAGATCGGCGCCGTCTGCAGCTGCGACGACGCGGCGTTGATCGCCTGCAGCTCCGGCACGCCGAGGCGCCCGCGGCGCATCCGGTTCCCGTCGATCTCCGCGGTCAGCGAGATCAGGCGCTGCACGACCTGCAGCTCGCTCATCTCCATCGAGAAGACGGCGCAGGTCTTGCCCTCGTGGACGGCCGCGTGGCTCACGATGTTGAGAGCAAGGCTCGTCTTCCCGAGGCCCGGGCGGCCGGCGAGCAGGATGAGGTCGGACGGCTGCAGGCCGCCGGTGCGAGCGTCGAGCGTGGCGAATCCCGTCGGGACGCCGGTCTGCTGCCCGTCCGGGCGCGCCGCCAGCGCCTCCACGTAGCGCGCCATCGCGAGGTCGAGCGAGACCAGGTCGCGGTGCAGCAGCGACTCGCTGACCGAGAAGAGCGTCGCCTGGGCCTCGCGCACCGCCGCCTCCGCCTCGTCGCGCGTCAGGGCCAGGTGAGCGATGTCGTTCGCCGCGCGGATCAGCCGGCGCAGGACCGCGGTGCGCTCCACGATCGTCGCGTACGTCTCCGCGTGCATGACCGAGGGGACGTTCTGCATCAGGCCGACGAGGAACTGCGCGCCTCCGACGGCCTCGAGCTCTCCGTTCGCGTCGAGGTCGGCCTGCACGGTCCGGTACTCGATGGCCTCGCCTCGTCCGGCGACGCGGGCCATCGCCCCGAGCACGAGGCGGTGGGCCTCCCGCGACAGGTCGGCCGGCGCGATCCGTCCATCGACGAGCGGCCCGTACAGCGTCCCGTCGAGCAGGAAGGACCCGAGCAGCGAGGCTTCGGCCTCCGGCTTCTCCGGCGGCGGCTGCGCCGCGACGCGCTCGATGTCGATCGTCATACCGGCAGGTCGTCCTCTCGCGCCGGACTGAAGAAGCGCGCCTGCTCCGGCTCGAAATAGAGCTCGAAGTGGCCGGTCGGCCCGTTGCGGTTCTTGGCCACGCTGCCCTTGATCACCTTGGGGGCGCCCGGCGGGACCTCTTCCTTGTCGCGCCAGAGCATCAGGACCTGGTCGCTGTCCTGCTCGATCGAGCCGCTCTCGCGAAGCGTGGAGAGCTTCGGCTCCTGGCCGGCGTCACCCGCCGCGCGCGACAGCTGCGACAGCGCGAGGACGACGACGTTGAGCTCACGCGCCAGGGACTTCAGGTTCCGCGTGATGGTCGAGATCTCCTGGACCCGGTTCTCCTCCTTCTCGGACGTCCGCATGAGCTGGAGGTAGTCGACGACCACCAGCCCGATCTCCATGTGCGACATGGCGCGCCGTGCCTTCATGCGCAGCTCCATCACCGAGATGCCCGGCGTGTCGTCGATGAGGATCGGTAGCCGGCTGAGGGCGTCGGCCGCGCCGGTGTCGAGCACGTCGCTCCCGGTCCGCAGCGTGAGGATGTTGGTCTGCCCGGTCAGGCCGAGGAACCGCGTGACGATCTGCTTCACGTCCATCTCGAGGGAGACGACGAGCACGCCGGTCCCCTTCTTCGCGGCGCCGAACGCGATGCCGAGCGCGAGGCTCGTCTTGCCGACGGAGGGCCGCGCCGCCAGGATCACGAGGTCGCCCTTCGTGAAGCCCTCGGTGTAGCGGTCGATCTCGTTGAAGCCGCTGGGGATCCCGCTGACGACGCTGGGATGGTCGACGCGGTCGCTGATCTGGTCCCAGCTCGCCTCGAGCGCGGCCTTGATGTGACGAAGCTGCGCGTTCACCGCCTCGTCCCGCAGCGCGAAGATGCGCTGCTCGGCGCGGTCCAGCGTGAGCGGGATGTCGGTGGGCTCGTCGTAGGCGTCGGCGGCGATGTCGCGCGCGGAGAGGAGAAGGCGGCGCAGCAGCGAGCGGTCGCGGACGCGGTGCGCGTTACGCTCGATGTCGACGCTCACCGGCACCTGCTCGACCAGCTCGCGCAGGTAGCCGGCGCCGCCCGCGCGGTCCAGCTCCTCGCGGCGGGCGAGCTCGACCTGAACGGTGAGGGGGTCGATCCGCTCGCGCCGCTCGAGGAGCGCGAGAGCGGACGCGTAGATCCGCTGGTGGCGTGCGATGTAGAAGTCCTCGGTCCGGAGGAGATCGGCCACCTTGAAGATGGCGTCCCGGTCGATGAGCAGCGACCCCAGCACGTAGCGCTCGGCGTCGCGGTCGTGGGGGGCTGCCCGCTCCGTCGCGCTCGCGGTCAGGGTCATCTCGGCCTCCGAACGTATGTTCTATCATGCGAGGTCAAGGATCGGCCGGGACTTGCGAGCGCGCCGGAACGGGCGGGGGAGCCGGTCCGCGGAGGCGGTGCCGGACGCGGTCGACGCTAGCCGGCGGTGACCACCGGGGGAACGGCTCGGTCCACCAAATGGCCGCCCGGCCATGCACCGATCGGCCCGACTTCTCCCGCGGATATCCACCGTGGATCGCCCCTCTTCCACATATAGAGGGGTATTTGTCCACAATGAGCACTCCTCACGTGATGGAACGCCAGCTTTCCCGCCCACCCTCCTCCCTGTGACAGCGCGCCGGGTCCTCGTGACCGGCGGCGCCGGCTTCGTCGGCAGCCACGTGGTCGACGCGCTGTCCGCGGTCGGTGACGAGGTCGTGATCGTCGATGACCTCTCGACGGGGTCGCGCGCGAATCTCCCGCCCAGGATCGACCTGCGGGTCGTCGACGTCGCCGACGGGCCGGCTCTCGGGCGCGCGGTCGAGGGCGAGCACTTCGACGCGGTCGTCCACTGCGCCGCCAAGACCAAGGTCGTGCAGTCGATGGAGCAGCCGGAGCTCTACCGCCGGGTGATCGTCGACGGCACGACGAACATCGTCGACGCCGCGCTCGCGACCGGTGCGCGTGACCTCGTGAACATCTCTACCGGCGGAGCCATCTACGGCGAGACCCCGCGGTGCGCGGTCGAGGACGCCCCCCTCGACCCGCCCTCGCCGTACGGCCGGCTGAAGGCGGAGGCCGAGCTGGTCGCGCAGCGCGCGGGCCTTCGAGCGGTGACCCTGCGTCTCGCCAACGTCTACGGCCCGCGGCAGCGCACCGATCTCGAGGGCGGCGTGATCGCCATCTTCCTCGGGCGCTGGCGCTCGGGCCAGCCGCTCACCGTGTACGGGGACGGGAGCGCCGAGCGTGACTACCTGCACGTCGCGGACGTGACCGACGCGGTCCTCGCGGCGCTCAGCGCGAGCGTCGTCGGGGTGTACAACATCGGCACGGGCGTGGCGACCTCCG
>MGON01000066.1:36668-37120 GCA_001795345.1 Chloroflexi bacterium RIFCSPLOWO2_02_FULL_71_16
TCGGCGTCGAGCGCGTCGCGCCGCGCCCCGCGGAGATCGGGCGCTCCTGCGTCGATCCGTCGAAGGCCGCGCGAGACGGTCTCTGGACGCCGCGGATATCCCTCCGCGACGGGTTGGAGCGGACCAGCCGGACCGCATGACCGGCTCGGGGCTCGGGCGCTTCCTCGCGGGGTTCGCGCTCGGGACGGCGGTGATGGTCCTGGCCGCGATCGGGGCGCTCGTCGCGGTCGGCCACTGGCTGCGGGTGAGCGACGAGCCCGAGCACGCCGACGCCATCGTCGCGATCTCGGGCGACACGGGGCCGCGCGTGCGCACCGCGGTCGACCTATGGCGGCGCGGCTACGCCGAGATCATCGTCTTCGCGGGCGGCGCGCTCGACCCCTCGTCACCCTCGTCGGGCGAGATCATGAAGCGGCAGGCGATCACCTTCGGCGTCCCCGACTCGGCGATCC
>MGON01000066.1:37147-40296 GCA_001795345.1 Chloroflexi bacterium RIFCSPLOWO2_02_FULL_71_16
ACGAGAACGCGCAGCGGGTCGCGGCCCTGATGCGCGAGGCGAAGCTCGATTCGGCGATCCTCGTGACGAGCGCGTTCCACCAGCGCCGGGCCTCGCTGCACTTCGCCCGCGAGTTCGAGGGGTTCGGGCTGACCTTCCAGAACAGTCCGGCCGACGATCCCAGCTGGGACCCGACCCTCTGGTGGACCCGCCAGTCGTCGCGGACGATCACCTTCGTCGAGCTCGCGAAGATCGCCATCGAGGCCGCTGACGGCCGGTTCTCGCGGCCGCCCCCGGAGGGTCTTGCAGGCCCATGACCTAGCATCCGTTCACGTGCCAGTGACCGCCGTCGTCGGGGCCCAGTGGGGCGACGAAGGCAAAGGAAAGATCACCGACTACCTCGCGCAGCACGCGGACCTGGTCATCCGGTTCCAGGGCGGCAACAACGCCGGGCACACGGTCGTGAACGAGCACGGCACCTTCAAGCTCCACCTCGTGCCTTCCGGCATCTTCAACCCGAACGCCCTCTGCGTCCTCGGGCCGGGCACGGTCGTGGATCTCGCCGGGCTCGTCGAGGAGCTCACGATGCTCGAGGGAAGCGGCATCTCGACGGCGAACGTGCGCGTATCAGACCGCGCGCACCTCGTCCTCCCGTACCACGTCGCCCTGGACCGCCTCGACGAGCGCGAACGCGGACGCCAGCGGCTCGGCACCACCGGCCGCGGGGTCGGGCCTGCCTACAGCGACAAGGTCGGCCGGCACGGCATCCAGCTCTGCGAGGTCCGCGACGAGCGCCGCTTCCGCGAGCGCGTCGCGCACGAGCTGCTCACGAAGAACGCCATCCTCGAGCGGTTCGGCGACGCGCCGCTCGACGCCACCGAGGTCGCGGACGTCGTGCTGGAAGCGGCGGCGCGCCTCGGCGATCGGATCGTCGACACGCTTCCGCTGGTCGAGGACGCCGTCGCTCGCAACGCCCGCGTCCTGCTCGAAGGCCAGCTCGGCGCCATGCGCGACCTCGACTGGGGGATCTATCCCTACGTGACGTCGTCGAACCCGCTGGCCGGCGGCGCCGCCGTCGGCGCGGGCATCCCGCCGCGCCACATCACGCGCGTCATCGGCGTGGTGAAGGCGTACTCGACGGCCGTCGGGGAGGGCCCCTTCCCGACCGAGCTGAGCGGCCCCGAGGCCGACCGGCTCCGCGAGCGGGCGCAGGAGTACGGGGCGACGACCGGGCGGCCGCGGCGGGTCGGCTGGTTCGACGCGGTCGCGCCGCGCTACGCGCACCGCCTGAACGCCTTCACCGAGATCGCGGTGACGAAGCTCGACATGCTGGGCGACTACGAGCGCATCCCGTTCTGCACCGCGTACGAGATCGACGGACGCGTGACCACGGACATGCCGCCGACCGCCATGCTCGAGCGCGCGACGCCGCGCTACGAGCACCTCGAGGGCTGGGGCTGCGCCATCACCGCGGTGACCGATCGGGCGCTCCTGCCCCTCCAGGCGAAGGCCTACCTGCGGCGGATCGAGGAGACCGTCGGCGCGCCCGTGGGCATGGTCGGGATCGGCCCCGAGCGCACCGCCACCCTGCTCTAGCGAAGTGGGCCGCACGGAGGTCGGGGTCCCCGTGCGGCCTGGTCTAGTAGACCACTAGTAAGACCGCTTAGTAGAGGAGGGACTTACCTAGGGTGACGCCGGTCGCTCGGCCCGGGAAACGGGTAGCGACCGGGAGGCACCCATGTTCCGTCTGGTGCTCGCGGTCCCGGCCATCGTCGCGATGCTCAACCTCGCGCTCGCGGTCGTCGCCCTCGCGGGCGGCCCCTGCCTGCCGTCCGACGTGGGCGACTGCTAGCGCGCACCGGGGTGAGGGGCGGGCCCGCGGCCGTGACGCCAAGGGCCCGCTCCGCGCTTCTCTTGTACTCTCCCTTCCGCTAGTGATGCCTGTCGGGCGCTAGACGAGGAGGCACGAGATGCCGGTCGCGACGAAGGCGAAGCGCGTCGTGCACCAGAAGGCCAAGGGCCCCATCGACCCCGGGGTGGGCCACAAGATCCGCCAGCTCCGGAACGCGCGCGGCATGACCCAGGCGGCGCTGGCGGCGTCCGACTTCAGCAAGGGCTTCATCAGCCTCCTCGAGACCGGCCGCACCCGCATCTCCCTTCGCGCCGCGCACGTGCTGGCCGCGCGCCTCGGCGTGGAGGTCACCGACCTCCTCGCCGCGCCGACCTCGGATCGCCAGGACGTCGAGTTCATGCTGCTGCGGGCCGAGCAGGAGCTGCGCGCCGGGCACCACAAGGTCGCGGCCGATATCGCCGACACCTGGACGAGGAAGTCCAGTGGAGTCTTGCGCGCACGCTTCCAGCGCCTGCAGGCACGGGCCCTGATCGAGTCCGCGCCCACGCCCGAGATGGTCAAGGTGCTCGACGAAGCGCTCCGCGCTTTTCGCTCGTTCGGAGCGAAGGAGTATTTCGCCCGGACGCTCTACGATCTCGCACGCGCGCACGGCCGCCTGGGCTCGACTGGCGAGGGGATCCGCTACGCGCTGCTGGCGGAGCAGGCCATCGAGCGCGGCGACGTGATCGACCGCACGCTCGAGCTCGAGATCCATCAGTTCCTGGCCGCGTCGTACCACGTCGCTGGCGATCCTGGATCGGCGGAGATTCGGTCCGAGCGTGCCCGCGCGCTCGCCGAAGATGCCGCAGATCCGTTCGCGGTGGCGAGGCTCTACGAGTCGCTCGCACTGAGCCGGTTCGAGGGCGGCGACAAGGAGGCCGCGCTTGCCTACGCGCGCAAGAGCCTCGACTTGTTTGAGTCGCTCGGCCAGCGCCGGCAGGTCGCCGAGACCTGGGTGACTCTTGGCTGGCTCTACGTCCAGCGTGAGCAGTACGGCAAGGCGGCCGAAGCTCTCGACCGTGCAGAGCAGCTGGCGGAAGAGCTCGACCGCCCTCGCGTGAAGCTGTACGTGGCGCTGAACCGCGGCGCGCTGGCGCTGGCACGGGGCGACGCGAAGAAGGCCCGCGAGCTGGCCGAGTCCGCCGCCGCCGGGGACGGCCCGCGCCTGCGGGCTCGCGCCCTCCTGCTGCGCGCGAAGGCGATCGCGGCCAGCGACGCGCCCGTGGCCCAGGTCCGCCGCGCGTTCGACGAGGCGATCGGCGCGCACGCGTCCGAGAGG